>JALXEF010000100.1 GCA_027069855.1 Caldifarciminota bacterium | reverse complement strand
CCGGAACCTCGTGTTGAAACGCCGCAATTCCGCGCAGCGGAATGGAAACGTGAAAAACTGGTAGCGGTTCTGGGCGGCAAGATTGGTGGTTGAAACACCGCAATTCCGCGCAGCGGAATGGAAACCACATACCGCCCCCGTGCGTACACATACACCTCCGAAGTTGAAACGCCGCAATACCGGTTCCAGGGCGGCGCGAGGGCGCCGCGGTCCAAAACCCCTCCCCTCAATCCCTTCCCAACGGGAGGGGACGATTGGGCTGTCGCGGCTGAAGCCGCTCCTACCAGGGATTTCTTCAGTGTTTGGTCGCGGCTGAAGCCGCTCCTACAAAGAGGCCCTGCTAATCTGTAGGAGCCGCTTTAGCGGCGATTTTTGGGATTGCGTAGGGGGACAGAGGCATTTCCGAGCGGCGCCGGGGCGCCGCGTCCCAAAGTCCCTTCCCTTAGTTTCCTTCCGGCGTGAGGGGACGCTTCGCCACCTCTCCGTTGAAACGCCTCTATTCCCGTGAACGGAATCCGCCAGAGCGGCGCACTTCAGGACGCTCCCGGGGCGGAAGACCCGGTGCAGTACCAGGGCGGTGCCAAATCGCTGCACTTCAAGCAAGGGGAGGGATGGGCATTGCAGCGCGGTCTCTGAACACCGTATGTTGAGCATCTCCTTTGCCCCCTTCGGATGTGTCTCCCCGGCGCTGGGTGTATGATTTCCTGTCCGGAGGGGGAGATCCCCTCCATCCATCAAAAGGAGGAACGCGATGAAGAAGCATCGCTGGATGCTGGCCGCTGTGCTGGTGGGCGGCCTGGCCCTGGCCACCGCCAGTTGCGACAAACTGTTCAACAAGGACAACGAGGAAGAGGGCACCACCGTGCAGGCCTTCTTCACTGTACAGGGCGGCGTATATCACGAAGGCAACCTTCCGGAGCCCTCGGGGTCCTCGGAAAACCAGCCCGAGATCCAGAATGTGGAGGGCAACACCCAGGTGGTTCCCGGAGGCAGCAACATTCTGAGTGTGCGCGCCTCGGACCCCCAGGGCGACCTTGCCTCGCTGCTGGTGAGCATCCTGAATTACCCGGGGTACTTTTCCATCTCCTGGGCCGGCGACAGCATGATGACCATCACGCTCATCCTGCAGAGCGAACTGCCGCGGGATACCTTCGTGGTGGTCATCGCCGTACAGGACGAAGCAGGCCATGTCAGCGCCTGGGTGCAAATCCAGGTGATCACCGTGGAGGTGGTTCAGGGCGAACTCCAGGTCACCCTGACCTGGGACCAGCCGAACGATGTGGACCTGCATGTGGTGCAGCCCGACGGCGAAGAGATCTTCTACGGTCATACAACGAGCGACGAGGGCGGCTACCTGGACCTGGATTCCAACGCCGGTTGCGGCATCGACGGCGTGAACAACGAGCACATCACCTATCCGGACACCGCGGTCATTCTTACCGGCGAGTACATCGTACGGGTGGACTTCTGGTCCAACTGCGAGGTCTCCGAGCCCACCCATTACTCGGTGACGGCGCGCCGGGGTGGCTCGCTGCTGCCGGTGACCGCCGGCCACAACCCTTACAGCGGTGTGTTCCAGCCCAATGATGCGGACTACGGCGGCGCCGGTTCCGGCGTGGAGGTCATGCGCTTTGAGATCGCGGGCGGCCAGCCGATGCTGGTATGGCACTATCCGCAAGCCCAGGAAACCCTGTCGGAAACCGCCCGCTGGAAGCTGGAGGCGAGTCGTCGGTAAAAGCAGAATGCTGGTCTGTTTTCGCCGGGGCCGGGCGGTACCGCCCGGCCCCGGCGTTTCTTGAAGCGTGTTTCCAAGGCGGCGTATACTATGCCCGGAAGAGGGAGGATCGCATGGATACCATGAAGGCTTTGATGAAGGTCGCACCCGCGGAGGGGGCGGAACTCCGGGAAGTCCCCATCCCCCAAATCGGCCCCGATGAAGTCCTGATCCGCGTCCAGGCCACTTCCATCTGCGGCACCGACCTGCACATCTACTTCTGGGACCCCTGGGCCGCGTCCCGGATCAAACCCCCCATGATCTTCGGCCACGAGGTGGCCGGCGAGGTGGTGGAGGTGGGGTCCCAGGTGAAGGGCATCCGGGTGGGGGACTTCGTGTCGGTGGAAACCCACATCGCCTGCGGCACCTGTTATCAGTGTCGCACCGGGCAAAAGCACCTGTGCGCCAACCTCAAGATCGTGGGGGTGGATACCGACGGCGCCTTCGCCGAGTACCTGAAGGTGCCCTACGAAAACGCCTGGAAAAACGACCCCTCCCTGCCCCCGGAGATCGCCACCCTGCAGGAACCCTTCGGCAACGCCGTGTACACCACCCTGGCCGAGGATGTGGCCGGCAAGCAGGTGGCGGTGTTCGGCGGCGGCCCCATCGGCCTGATGGCCGTGGGTGTGGCCCGGGCCTCCGGCGCCTCGGACATCTTCCTGGTGGAACCCACGCCGCTCCGCCGCGAACTGGGCCGCACCATGGGCGCCAACCACCTGATTGATCCCCTGCAGGACGACCCCGTGGCCTACATCCTGGACCATACCCACGGCAAAGGCGTGGATGTGTTTCTGGAGATGTCGGGCGCTCCCAAGGCCCTGGAACAGGGGTTTCAGGCCCTGCGAAAGGGCGGCCGGGCTTCCCTCTTGGGCATCTTTCCCGAGCCCTTTGAGGTGGACATCAACAACCTCATCGTGTTCAAAGGCGCTACGATTTACGGCATCAACGGCCGCATCATGTTCGACACCTGGTACCGGGCCTCGGAACTGCTGGCCTCCGGCCGGGTGGACCTCCGGCCCCTGATCACCCATCAGATCCCCCTGGAGGAATTCGCCACCGGCATGAACCTGCTGCGCCGAAAGGAGGCGGTGAAGATCGTCATGAAACCCTGAGGGCGCCGCGCCGCCCGGCCGATTCCGGATTTTCGCTTCGGGCACAAGGGTTTATCATTTCCGCCGATGCCAAAGACCCACTTTGTAGAGCACCTGAAGGAACGGGAAAACCAGGAGATCCAGGACCTGTTTGTGGTGGCCCAGGTGGAAGCCCGGACCACCCGGGAGGGCAACCGTTATCTGGTGGCCCGCCTCAAGGACCGCACCGGCGAAATTGAGGCCATCGCCTTTGATGCCGTGGACCAACTGGAGCCGGTGCTGGTCAAGGGGGAGGTGGTGGAAATCCGGGGCCGGGTGGAACGCTTTAACCAGGTGCTGCGGGTAAAAATGCTGGAAGCCCGGCCTGTGCCGGCCCGGCGGATCGACCTGGCCGACTTCCTGCCCGCCTCCCCGCATCCGGCCGAGGACCTGCTCCAGAAGGTGCAGGAGATCCTGAACACCCTGAAAAGCCCGCACCTGCGCAAACTGTTCCAGCGAATGCTGGAGGATCCGGAACTCCGGGGCCGGCTCCTCAGGGCCCCCGCCGCCACCACTTATCACCACAACTACCTGGGCGGCCTCCTGGAACACACCCTGAACATCCTGCGCATCGCCGACACCCTGGCCCGGATGTACCCGCACCTGGACCGCGATCTGTTGCTGGCCGGCGCCTTCCTGCACGACATCGGCAAGGTGGAGGAATACGAGATCACCCCGGCGGGCATTGAGGTGACCGATCGGGGCCGGCTCCTGGGCCACATCCTGCTGGGCGTGGAGATCCTGAACCGCTACGCCCACCAGGTGCGGGATTTTCCCCGGGACCTCTTGATGCGGCTGCAGCACATGATCCTTTCACACCACGGGGAACTGGAATGGGGCTCGCCCGTGCGGCCGGCCCTGGTGGAGGCCCAGGTGCTCCACTTCCTGGACAACCTGGACGCCCGGATCTGGATGTTCGCCGAGGCGGCCCGCCATCCCCGGGCGCCGGGGAGCCGCTGGTCGGAATGGTGGAAACCCCTGGGCCGCATGGTCTTTATTCCCCCGGAACCCGAAAACGAAACGGAGGATCTGTTCGGATGACCCGAAAGCCCCTTTTGATTGAAATCGGCCACGAAGAGTTGCCGGCCCGCTTCGTGAACTTCTCCGGGCAACGGCTCCTGGAGGCCTTGCGCCGCCTGTTCCAAGAGGTGCAGCTGGAACACGGACCCGCCCGCTGGCTCGCCACACCCCGCCGTACCGCCGTGCTGTTTCAGGAGGTGGCGCCGGCGACGCCGGAACAGGTGGAAGAGGTGCAGGGGCCGCCCCGCAAGGTGGCTTACGACGAAGAGGGCCGCCCCACCCGCGCGCTGCAGGGGTTCCTGAAAAAGCTCGGCATCACCGAAAACGAGGTCAAGATCCGCAAGGTGGGCCAGCGCGAGTATGTGGTGGGCATGGTTCGGAAACCCAGCGTGCCCCTGGCCGAGATCCTGCAACGCCATCTGGAACAGATCCTGCAGTCCATTCCCTTTGCCAAAACCATGCGCTGGGGCCCGCCCCTGCGCTTTCCCCGCCCCATCCGCTGGATCGCGGCCCTTTACGGCTCCGAGGTGCTGCCGCTCCAGGCGGCCGGCCTCAAGGCCCACCGCAAAACTTACGGCAACCGCCTGGCCGCCCCAGGCCCCTTTGAACTCCCCTCGGCCGAGGCCTACGAAGCCACGCTGAAGCAGGCCTTCGTGATCCCGGATTTCCAGGAGCGGCGCCAGGCCGTGCTCCAAGCCCTCCAGGAGGCGGCCCGGGAGGTCAACGGCGTGCCGGTGGACGATCCGGATCTCCTGGACGAAGTGACCAACCTGGTGGAATACCCCACGGCCATTCTGGGCCGTTACGACGAAGCCTTCCTGTCGCTGCCCGCTCCCATCGTGATCACCGCCATGAAACAGCACCAGCGCTACTTCGCCGTGCTGCACCCGGACGACCCCGAACGCCTGCTGCCCTACTTTGTGGCCGTGATCAACAACCCCAAGGCCGACCCCGATCTGGTGCGCCGGGGCCTGGAAGAGGTGCTGGTGGCACGCCTGGAGGACGCCCGGTTCTACTTTGAAACCGACACCCGTCGCCGCCTGGAAGACCGGGTGGAGGACCTCAAGAGCATCGTGTGGTTCAAGGGCCTGGGTAGCGTGTACGACAAGGTGCAACGGGTGCACAACCTGGTGGATCACCTGATCCAGCTGCTGGAAGGGCAGGTATCCCTGGACGCCGGGGCTCTGCGCCGGGCCGCACTGCTCTACAAAACCGACATCACCACCGAGATGATCCGCGACGGCAAGGAGTTCACCAAGCTGGAGGGCACCATCGGCCGCTACTACGCGCTGAAGGACGGCGAACCCGAAAGCGTGGCCCACATCATTGAAGAGTGCCACCGGCCCCGGTTCGCCGGCGACCGGCTGCCCGAACGGCTGGAGGCCGCCCTGCTGGGCATCGCCGATCGCGTGGATACCCTGGTGGCCCTGCTGTCCACCGGCTATGAACCCACCGGCGCCCAGGACCCCATGGGCCTGCGTCGCCTGGCCTACGGGCTCATTGACCTGATCCTGGCGTTCCAGTTGCCCCTGGACCTGGAACAGGTGTTCGGGGCCGCCGACTTCTCCGAGGAGGCCCGGCGGAAGGCCGTGGACTTCGTGCTCCGACGCTTCGAGCATTATCTGGAGGAACGGGAGGGGATCCGGTACGACATCGTGGATGCGGTGATCGGCTCGGGGCTGCGGAACCTGCTGGTCCTGGCCGAACGGGCCCGGGCTCTGCACCGGATGATGCAGGAAAAGCCCGAAGACTTTGAAAAACTGGTGATCGGCCAGAAACGCCTGGCCAACATCCTGAAGTCGGCCCCGGCACCGCCCGGGGAGCCTGAGCCGGACCTCTTTGAGAAACCCGAGGAGGAGGCTCTGTACCGCCGGGTGCAGGAAATCGAAGCCCCCTTCCATACCTTCCTGGCCCAGGGGGCCTACGACCGGGCCCTGCAGCTTTTGCTGGACACCCGGCCGTACATTGACGCCTTCTTTGACCATGTGTTCGTGATGGTGGAGGACCCCCGGATACGGGAGAACCGGCTCCGGCTCCTGGAAAAGACGCGGAGCCTCTTTGCCCGGTTCGCCGATTTCTCCCGCATTGTCGTGGCGGGTGAATAGGCCGGGTCCGCGGGCTCCGAAGGCGACAGGGCCCTGAGAGAAGCCCATGCACGAGATACCGGTACTCCTTTTGCAACCCTGGCCGTTTCCTCCGCCCACACCCAACCCCACCCTTCAGCGGCTGCTGCCCCGGCTGGCCGAAAAGGGGTACCGGTTCCACATCGTGGCGCCCCGGGGCTCCGGCAAAACCCCGGATTTCCCGGTGTACGGGGTGGACTTCCAGATTCGGGCTCCCCGCTGGCCCAAGTACCCGGCCCACGTGCTGTATATGTGGGAACTGACGCGGCTGAACCGACGGATGGTCCGCCGGGCGCTTCAGGCGGCCCAAAATCATCCCTTCCGGCTGGTACTGGGCCTGAGCGGCGCCGTGGCCCCGGCCACCGAACGGGTGGCCCGCGCGCTGGGGGTGCCGTCGCTCGTGAAACTCTTCGGCATCACCTATTTCCTGCGGTACCGGCCCACCCCCTGGCAGTGGCTGCAAAACCGCGAAAACCTGCTGGCCTTCCGCTCACGGGTCAACGGTTTGCTCCTGGTGGAGGACGGCACCGGCGGCGCCACCGCGGCCCGGCGCTGGCGGTTTCCCGGCCGCGTGTGGGTGGAACCCCAGGGGTTCCCCGAGGAATGGCCGCGTACCGGACGCTACACCCGCCGGAGCCTGGGGCTCGCACCCGACCAGCAGGTGCTGCTGGTGGTGGGCCGGCTGGCGGCCATGAAGGGGGTGCGGTTCCTGCCCGAACTGCTGGCCCACCTGGACACCCGGCTCCCCTGGGTGCTGGTGCTCGCCGGCGAAGGCCCGGAACGGCCGCGCCTGGAGCAGGCGTTTCGCCGCCTGGGGCTTGACCAGCGGGTGCGGTTCCTGGGGCCTGTGCCCCACGAAGACCTGGGCGATCTCTACAGCCTGGCGGCGGTGTACCTCGGCATCTCGCCGGTGGCCAATGTCACCTTGCCGGTGGTGGAGGCGTTGAGCCTGGGGGTGCCAGTGGTGGCCTTTGATTGCCAGGAAACCGGCAGGATTCTGAAGACCCCGGCCGTGCAACTGGTGCCGCCCTTTGACCTGAAGGCCTTCGCCCGCGCGGTGGAACACTGGCTCCGGCACCCCCAGGAACGGCAGCAGGCCGCAGCCGAAGCCCGGCGATTCGCCCGAAGACGGTTTCTCACCTGGCCCCAGGTGGCCGAACTGGAACACCGGGTGTTCCAGGAACTGTTGCACCAGGCCCATGCGCATCGTTAAGAACATCGCGGCCAACTACACCCTGCGCCTGGGTTCCACCCTGCTGGCCCTGGTGCAGGTCAAGATCCTGAGCCTGGGGCTCGCCAAAGCCTCGCTGGGGCTCTACTTCGGCACCGCCGGCACCGCCCTGTTCCTCTTGGAGTTCCTGAAGATGGGCATGCCCCTGGTGCTCCCGCGGTTCGTGCCCCTGTACGAGGCGCGCGGGGAACCGGAACAGGCCCGGGCCCTGGAGGGCCTGGTGTTCACCGCCTATGCCGGCCTGGTGCTGCTGGTGGCCCTGCTGGCCTGGCTGGTCGCCCGGGCGTTGCCGGGCCGGGCATTCTGGCAACTGTTGCCCGTGGCGCTGCTGGCCTTCGGGGTTCAGGCCTGGAACCAGCTCCAGAGCACGGCCCTGGTGGCCCATCGGCGCGTGACCACGGCCGCCTGGGTGTTTCTGCTGGGCCAAACGCTGTTTACCGTGCTGCTCTTTGGGATCCGGCACGCACTCACCCTGCACCGGGTGTACGGCCTGGCGGCGTTGTCCTTCCTGATGTCCAGCGGCCTCGCCCTGAGCCTGCTCCGGCCGGGTCATCCCCTGCGGTTCCGGCCGGATCCCGAACTCCTGCGCTTCGTGCGGTTCGCCGTGTACCACACCTTCTTTGCGCCCGTGTTCCACTACTTTGACTATGTGGTGCTCTCCTTTGCATCCACCTGGGGGTCGCTGGCCCTCTTCGGCCTGGCCCGGCGGGTGGAAGAGTTCCTGAAGAAACTCCTCTGGATCCCCCTGGAAGTGCTGGCTCCGGAGATCAGCCTGCGGGACGGTGCACGGCGCCAGGGGCACCACCTGGCCAACCGCGTGATCCGGCTGTACTGGCTGCTGAGCCTGGCCCTGGCGGTGCCCGCGTTCCTGTTCCGGAACGAACTGGTGGTGCTGATCTCGCGGAGCCAGTATGCGGGAGCGGGCCTGTACCTGGCAGTGCTGGTGTTGCATGTGGTGCTTTTGGGCTGGGCGGCGCCGCTGGGGGTGGCCGCCCGGTCGCTGGGCGACATGAAACTGCTGTTCCTGGCCGATGCCCTGCGAAACGGCGCCTATGTGCCCCTGGCCCTGCTTTTCACCTGGCGATGGGGGCCCATAGGGCTCGCCGCCTCCTTCGTGCTTTCCACGGGCCTTTCGCTGGGCTTCCTGATGACCCGCAGCCGCACCATCGGTCTTCGGCTGCCCGGCCCCAGAGATGTGGCGCCCGGCCTCTTCTTCGCCCTGCTGGCCCTGGCGGCCGGCCTCGGGGTCCATCGGCTCCTGGGCGTCGTGCTCACGCCCCTCGTGCTCGTGCCCTGGTCTGCGGAGGATCGGGAATCCTGGCAAACCCTGATTCGGCGGCGCCATGAGTGAGAAACCCCGGCTGCTCCTGTTGACCCCCTGGCCCGGCGAGTGGCGGCGCTCCGAGCCCAACCCGGTAACCCGGTACGCCATGCGGTACCTGAGGGAACGCTTTGAGATGCACCTGGTGTTTCCCGCCCGAAATCCCCGGGCCTTCGCCCCCGTAGAAAACGGCTATTTCCTGCATCCGGTGCAGGGCCTTCCGGCCACCGAGCGGCCCGGCCCCTGGCCCCATCTCTGGCGGTTCCCTTCCTATGCCTGGCGCCTGTACCGGGCGGGTCACCGGCTCCTGCGGCAAAAGCGGTTTCGCTTGATCCTGGGCTATTCCGGGTTCGTGGCGTTGCCCGTGGGCGCCCTGGGCCGGGTTTCCGGGGTTCCTGCGGTGCTCAAACTCTTCGGTGTCGTGCGTTTTCTGGAATTTCGGCCCACGCCCCGTAGCATCCTTGCCAATCTGGAGCATCTGCTGGCCTATCGGGTGCCGGTACAACGGCTGCTCGTGGTCAACGACGGCACCGGCGGCCGAACCCTGGCCCGGAAGTACGGCATCCTGCATCGGTTCGTGGAGATTCCCCAGCCCCGCCCTGAGAACTGGCACCGGGTACCCAATGCACGGCAACGGCTTGGGCTCCCTGAAGACCTGCCGATTCTGCTTTTGGTATCGCGGCTGGATCACTTTAAGGGGCTGCATCTGTTGCCGGCCGTTCTGGAGCGATTGCGGGAGGTTCCCCTGCTGTTGCTCGTCGTGGGCACCGGACCCCTGGAACCCCGGCTCCGCCGGGAACTCGGGGATCGGGGTCTCCTTTCCAGGGTGCGGTTCCTGGGGTATGTGCCCCATGAGGAACTGGCGCCCGTGTACTCGGCGGCCGACCTCTACCTGGGGCTGGCCGACCTCAGCACCTGCACCCGTCCGGTGGTGGAGGCGTTGAGCCTGGGGGTGCCGGTGGTGGCCTGGGATCTTCTGGAAAGCCGACCCTGCCTGGGAAACAGCCCCGGAGTGGTGTGGGTGCCCCCGGGCCAGGTGGACCGGTTCGCCGAGGAGGTGGCCGCCCTGCTCAAGGACCCGGAACGCCGGCAACACCTGGGGCACCAGGCCAAGGTCCATGCCCGGCGGCACTTTCCCACCGAGCGGGAAGTGGCCCTGCGGGAGGTGCGGATTCTGGAGGAAGTGGCGGGATTAGTCCCGGGCCCCGCCGCTGCGCGCCCGGGTTAAAAGCTCCACGATGTCCTGATAACCGGCCTGCCGGGCCAGATCCAGCGCGGTATCGCCGTAAGCGTTCTTCGCGAAGGGGTTGGCACCCCACTCCACCAACAGGGTTGCGAGTTCCCGATTGCCGGTCACGGCCGCCACATGGAGGGGTGTATCCTGGCGCTGGTCCCGTGCATGAATATCGGCACCGTGTTCGCGGAGCAGCCGGGCCACCTGGACATGGGCCCCCTGGGTCAGGGAGGAAATCTTCTGGAACTCCTTGGGCGGGGGCGCGCCCTCTGGATGCCCCTTTTCCTGGGTCAGGAAGGCCTCCATCCGGGAAAAGCCCGTGGCACAGGCCGCATGCAGGGGGGTGAAACCGTGCCGGTCTCCGGCATTCGGATCGGCGCCCCGGTCCAGGAGAACCCGGGCCGTTTCCACGGACCCCAGATAGGCGGCAATGTGCAGCGGCGTTTCCCCGTCCTGGTCACTGGCGTTCACCTCGGCTCCGTGGTCCATCAACAGGGAGATCAACTCGGGCCGCCCCCGCAGGACCGCCAGGTGCAGCGGTGTAATACCGTTTTTGTCGCGGGCGTTGGGGTTGCAATCCCTGGACAGGATCTCCCGAGCCGCTTCGGCCTGCCCGCCCAGCATCGCATAGTGCAACGGGGTCAATCCATTGCGATCCTGCTGCGCGTCCGGATTCTGGGTCTTCTCCAGAATGAATTTCAAAACCTCCATCCTTCCGTAATAGGCTGCCACATGAATAGGCATCACACCTTCCTGGTCCGGCACCTCTACGGTTTTGCTCATCAACACGAAATACCGGGCCAGGGGCAAATTTCCTTCACCTGCAGCATAGTGCAGGATGGTCCACCCGTCTTTCTTCATCATAAAACTCATGTCTCCTTTGCCTCGCTGGATTTTGCAGAAAAATCCCTGCGAGTTGCAATGATACTCCTTAAGGCTCCAAATTGCACCCTTCCGACTCGTATAATTGGATACTGGAGGTGCGAACATGCGAAACGCCTGGTTGTTGCTCGGGATCGCAGGACTGGTCGCAGGCCTGAGTTTGACTTCCTGCCGCCGGATCTATCGGTATGCCGCAGGGCAGGTGAACGAGGTGGTGATCATCACCCACGACTCTACCCTCCTTGCCCGGGCCCAGGGCATCAACGAACTCTTTTACACGCCCCAGCCGGAATCCCTGTTTACCATCGTGGTGCCGCCGGACAGCTTGGTTCCCCGGTACCTGGAACACAAGAATGTGCTGATCCTCACCTATCCCGGTGCTCCGCACTGGCCCGTTTACCGGCAACTCTTCGGCGAGAAAACGGGGGTGAACATTCTGAGCCATCGGCTGGCCATCGACGACCACATCATCGGCATCGCAGGCCCCAAGTGGGAAGCCACCCTGAGCCTGCTGGAAACCGCCCTGCCCACCGTAAAGGAAAGCCTCATGGCCTGGATGTTCCAGAACTACCTCAAACGCGAGTACTTCGCCGGCCACAACCCACAGATCCGTGAGATCATCCGGGAACGGTGGCACCTGGACATCGATGTGCCCAGCGGCTGGGCCTTCTTCGTGCAGCAGGACAGCATCTTTGCCCTGGCCAAGCACTACCCCGACCGCTTTTTCATGGTGTACATGGAGCCCGCGCCCCGCACCCTGGACCCCTGGAGCCTCCTGGACCTCCGCGATCGGCTCACCCAGGTGTACTACGACGGCGACTATGTGCTGCGGGATACCGCCACCCTGCGGTTTGAACGCACCACCTTCCTGGGCCAGCCGTCCCAGGTGATCTACGGCGTGTGGCAGAACAACCGGCGGGTGCTCGGCGGCCCCTTCAAACTCATCGCCTTCAATTACGGCTCGCGCTTTTTCCTGGTGGACATCGGCGTGTTCGCGCCCGACCTGGACCACAAGATGCCCTTCATCTTCCGCACCGAGGCCTTTTTGCGAAACATGAAGATCCTTCCCTGAATGTGGCCCTGGGACTTTGAAGAACCGGTATCTCCCTGGGACCTGGCCCTGCCCGAAGACCTCCAGGTTCTGGTGGCGCCGTACTTCGCACCCCACAGCGTACAGCCTTTGGGTCCCAATGCCTGGGTGCTGCGGGGCACCCTGGTGGGCGGCGACCCTTCGCGCCGGTCCGAGGAACTCTTCCGCGTTCTGATGGCCTCGGGCTATGTGCCCAGCCTCCGCCGGATCGCCCCGGGCCTCTATGAACTCTATGTCACCGTGGAGCCCGAGGCGTTCCGAAGGCCCCAGCGGCTCTGGATCCATGGGCTGCTCTTTCTGCTCACCGTGCTCACCACCCTGTTCGCCGGGGCCTTCCATGCGGGCCAGGACCCCTTCGCCCATCCCCTGGCGTTGCTGGCCGGCGCGCCCTTTGCCTTCAGCCTGCTGGCCATCCTGGGATCCCACGAGATGGGGCACTATCTGCTGGCCCGGTACCACGGGGTTCGGGCCACCCTGCCCTACTTCATCCCCTTTCCCCATCCCCTGATCGGCACCCTGGGGGCGGTCATCCGGATCCGCTCGCCCATCCCCTCCCGCAACGCCCTGCTGGACATCGGTGCCGCCGGCCCCTTCGCCGGCATCCTGGTGGCTTTGCCCCTCACCATGCTGGGAATCCACTGGTCACAGGTGGTGCCCCTTCACGAGGTATCCGAAACGGCCCTGCACCTCGGAGAGCCGCTGCTCTTCCGAATCCTGGTGTGGCTGGTCAAGGGCCCTCTGCCGCCGGATACCACCCTGTTCCTGCATCCGGTGGCCTTTGCGGGCTGGCTGGGCTTCTTCGTGACCGCCCTGAACCTGCTTCCCTCGGGCCAGCTGGACGGCGGCCACATCGCCTACGCCCTGTTTGGCCCGCTCCACCGCATCATCTCCCGCGTGACCTTCGTCGTTTTGCTGCTTCTCGGATTTCTATGGTTGGGATGGTGGACCTGGGCGCTCCTGATCCTGTTCTTCATCCGGTTCGATCATCCGGCGCCCCTGAACCAGGTGAGCGAGTTGGACCGCCGCCGGCGATGGCTCGGCTATCTGGCCATCCTGCTGTTTGTCCTGACCTTCGTGCCGGTGCCCCTATCCGTGGGCTGAGGCCACGCCCCACCGCCGGTCCAGCCACCGCGCGTACAGGATGAACGCAAAGTTGGACACGGTCACGATCTGCTTGATCACGAACTGACCGGCAAACAGCGAAAGCAGCGGCAACACTCCCAGAAAGGCCAACGTATTGAACACCAGCACATCCAGGGTGGTGCTGGCCAGGTTGCTGAGCACAAAGGCCTGCACAAAGTGCTCCTCAATGCCCACCCGGTGCGCCACCCAGGCGTCCAGGCGCGAGGACAGGTAAAAGGAAATCATGGACGAAGCCACCACCCTCAGATCCATGCGGAACAGGGTGTTGAAGGCTTTGCCCAGAAAGTCCTGGGGCCCGATGGGGATCAGCGAGGCGGTCCACAGGAACAGCGCCACCACCACATTGGCAAACAGGGTGAGCAGGATCATGCGCTTGGCGCCGCCGTAGCCTTCTCTTCGGTGGATCACGTCCAGCAGGCTGTAGGCCGAGTTGTAAGTCATGTCGCCGGCCGTGAAGAGCAGCGGTCCCACGGTAAAGGTCTTGTACACCGTGATGTTGGCCGTCACCACCAGGATCACATGGGTAAGTTCCAGGATCCGCTGCCCGAGCCAACGGGACAAACCGATCGCCGCGGTGACCACCGCCAGGGTGACCACCGCCCAAACCGCCACAGGAAGCCAGAGGGAGCCGCTCATGGGCGGATATGATACAGAAAGTTCGGCTGTGGCGAAGTGGGGCACCTGCCGGGGTCCTAAAGCGGAACACCGGGCTGCGGCCCCGCCTGGCGCCGCCTCAGGGTCCAAGCCCTTGAAGGGCAGGAGTTTTGCAAACTTGCCAGGCGTTGCCTCGGCTTCAAGGGCGGCTTAAAATGCCCATTAGGGGGTTTAAAGGAGGCTTTTGTCATGATCATCACCAAGCAGGATGCCCTGGAGTACCACAGTAAGGGTCGGCCCGGCAAGATCGAAGTGGTGCCGACCAAACCGTGCTACACCCAGCGGGATCTTTCCCTGGCTTACACCCCGGGTGTGGCGGAGCCGGTCCGCGAGATCGTCAAAGACCCCAATCTGGCTTATCGCTATACCGCCAAGGGCAACCTCGTGGCCGTGGTTTCCAACGGCACCGCCGTGCTCGGCCTGGGCAATGTGGGGGCCCTGGCCGGCAAGCCCGTGATGGAAGGCAAGGGGGTGCTCTTCAAACGCTTCGCCGACATTGATGTGTTTGACATTGAGGTGGACGAAACCGATCCCGACAAGTTCATTGAAATCGTCGCGGCCCTGGAACCCACCTTCGGCGGCATCAACTTGGAGGACATCAAGGCCCCGGAGTGTTTTTACATTGAGGAGGAGCTCAAAAAACGCATGGAAATTCCGGTGTTCCACGACGACCAGCACGGGACCGCCATCATCTCCGGCGCCGGACTCCTCAACGCCCTGGAACTTGTGGGCAAAAAGATTGACCAGATCAAGGTGGTCATCAGCGGCGCCGGGGCCTCGGCCATCGCCTGTGCCCGCTTTTATGTGGAACTGGGCGTGCGCAAGGAAAACATCATCATGGTGGACAGCCGGGGCGTGATCTACAAGGGCCGCAAGGAGCGCATGAACCCCTACAAGGAGGAGTTCGCGGCCGAAACCGATGCCCGGACCCTGGCCGAGGCCATGGAAGGGGCCGATGTGTTCCTGGGCCTGTCGGTGGGCGGCATCGTCACCAAGGAGATGGTCAAACGCATGGCCGACAAGCCCATCATCTTCGCCCTGGCCAACCCGGACCCCGAAATTTCCTATGAGGATGCCAAGGAGGCCCGGCCCGACGCCATCGTGGCCACCGGCCGTTCCGACTACCCGAACCAGGTCAACAACGTGCTGGGCTTTCCCTTCATCTTCCGCGGAGCCCTGGATGTGGGCGCCCGGGCCATCAACGAAGAGATGAAGATCGCCGCCGCCCACGCCCTCGCCGCCCTGGCCCGCGAGGATGTGCCCGACTCCGTACTCAAGGCCTACGGCCTGGAAAGCCTGAAGTTCGGCCCGGATTACATCATCCCCAAACCCCTGGATCCCCGGGTGCTCCTGTGGGAGGCCCCGGCCGTGGCCAAGGCCGCCATGGAAACCGGCGTGGCCCGGCACCCCGTGGACCTGGAGGAGTACCGCGAACGGCTGGAGGCCAAGCTCGGCAAGTCGCGCGAGGTCCTGCGCATCATGATCAACAAAGCCAAGTCCAGCCCCAAACGGGTGGTGTACCCCGAAGGGGAGGAGACCAAGATCATCCGGGCCGCCCATATCGTGGAGGCCGAAGGGATCGCCCACCCCATCCTGCTGGGCCGCCGGGAGGTCATTTACCAGAAGATTGAAGAACTCGGCCTGAACTTTGCGCCCGAAACCCTGTGCGTGCTGGATTCCCCCAAACTGGAGGACTACGCCGAGGCCCTGTATCGGCTGCGCCAGCGCAAGGGGGTCACGCGCCAGGAGGCCCGCCGGCTCCTGCGGGATCCCAACTACTACGGCGTGATGATGGTGTACATGGGCGACGCCGACGCCTGCGTGTCCGGCCTGGTGCACCACTACCCTGAGGTGCTGCGGCCGGCCCTGCAGATCGTGAAGACCAAGCCCGGGGTCCGGAAGGTGGCGGCCATGTACATGATGGTGCTCAAGGACCGGGTGCTGTTCTTCAGCGATCCGGCGGTGAACATTGAGCCCACGGCCGAAGACCTGGCGGAAATCGCCATCCTGACCGCCGACACCGTGCGGGAGTTTGACATCGAGCCGCGGATCGCCATGCTCTCCTTTTCCAACTTCGGCAGCGTGCGGCACCCGCTCTCCGAAAAGGTGCGGCGCGCCGTGGAAATCGTGCGGGAGCGCCGGCCCGACCTCGTGATCGACGGCGAAATGATGGCCGATACCGCCGTGGTGCCCGAGATCGTGGAAACCTACTATCCCTTCTCGCGGGTGAAGGACGCCAATGTCCTGATCTTCCCCGACCTGGAGGCCGCCAATGTGGCCTATAAACTGCTGCAACGGCTGGGCGGCGCCGAGGCCTTCGGCCCCATCCTCATGGGCATGGGCAAGGCGGTGCATGTGCTGCAGATGGCCGACGAGGTGAAGGACATCGTGAATGTCACGGCCGTGGCCGTGGTGGACGCCCAGGAGATTGAGGCTCAAGCGCGCGGCCAATGAGCCCCTACGAGTACGACTTTGACGAGCAGTTTCACCGGCTGACCGTGGAGGGGCGGCCCGCCCGTACGGGCGGGCCG
>JALXEF010000099.1 GCA_027069855.1 Caldifarciminota bacterium | reverse complement strand
AGTCCACGGTGATCTTGGCCCCCATGTTCCAGGTGGGGTGTTTCAGGGCGTCGGCGGGCCGAACCCGTCGCATCTGTTCCAGGCTCCAGGTGCGGAACGGCCCTCCGGAGGCGGTCAGCACCACCGATGCCACCTCCTGCCGCCGCCCCTCCAGCAGTTGAAACAGGGCCGAGTGTTCGGAATCCACGGGCAGGAGTTCGCCCTGCTGCATCCAGGGTTTCACCGCGGGCCCGAAGGACACCAGGGTTTCCTTGTTGGCCAGGGCCACGCGTTTGCCGGCCTTCAGCGCCGCCAGGGTGGGATGCACGCCCAGGGTGCCGGCGGTGGCCACGAGCACAGTATCGGCTTCCGGCAGGCCGGCCACCTCCACCAGGCCGTCCACCCCCGAAAGATACCGGATGCCGAGGGCATTCCAGGGGTCCGGGGAGCCGCCCTCGCCGGTTTGCACCACAAAGCCGGGCCGGAACTCCCGGGCAATTTCCAGGGCGCGGGACTGGTTCCGGTGAAAGGAGAAGGCCACCAGGCGGAACCGATCCGGATACCGGCGCAGAACATCCAGGGTACTGGTTCCGATGGACCCGGTGGCGCCGAGGAGAACGAGGTTCCGCCGCACGGCTTACTGGGTGGCCGAGGACTTCTCCTGGGGCTCGGCCAGCAGGTGTTCAATGTCGTTGACGAACACCTGTTTGGGCCGGTAGCCCACATACTTGCGATAGATGCGGCCCTCCTGGTCAATCACAAAGGTGGTGGGGATGCCGGCGATGCCGCCGTAGCGGGCGGCCAGGCTGCGGTCGCCGATGACCACCGGATAGTTCATCTGGTAGTCTTCGTAGAACTGCCGCACCTTCTCAGGTTTGTCCAGCGCCACCCCGATGATGCTCACACCCTGGTCGCGGTAGGTTTTGTAGATCTCAATGAAGGACGGGATCTCGGCCTTACACGGCGGGCACCAGGTGGCCCAGAAGTCCAGGATCACCACCTGGCCCCGGAAGTCCGACAGCCGCACGGTATCGCCGTGGATGCTCACCAGGGTGAAGTCCGGCGCCTTGGGCCGCTTGAACTCCCGGGCCTGGGCCGCCGGCACATGCTGGAACACCGTGAAGGAAATCACCGCAAAAAACAGCAAAAGGAACAGGCTTTGATGTTTTTTGGTCATCGCTGGTACCTCCCATTGGGTTGGTCTGTATTGTACAGGCCGCTGCCTTGCAGTCTGCAGGGGAAACGGCGATAATAAGCCCGATTGCCATGAATATCCTGCATGTGTTCCTGGCCTTCGTGCTTCTGGCGCTTTCCGTGGCCTTTGGCATTGATCGGGCCCTGTGGCCCCTGATCTTTTCCGTCCTGGCGCTTTTGGCGCTCTATGAAAACCGCCGTGATCCAGGGTTCCGGGTGCCCTTCGTGCTCTCGGTGCTGTTCACACTGTACTTCCTGTTCTCCCGGTTCCAGATGGTGTTCGTGCCCCTGTTCTTCGGCATTCTGCTGGCCTTCCTGCTGGATCCGGTGGTGTCGTTCCTCCGCCGCCGGGCGCGGGTGCCCCGGGCGGTGAGCGCCCTGGTGCTGCTGTTGGTGTTCCTCTTCCTGATGCTGGGCCTCGTGGGCGGCCTCACCGCCCAGGCCCTGTCCCAGGCGGCTTCGCTGCTCTCCTCCTCGCCTGAGATGCTGCAGCAGATCTTCAACCGGCTGAACCACTTTCTGCAGGAAACCGGCTGGCTCGCCCGGATCGGCCCCATTGACCTGCAGGAGGAGTTCTTCCGGCAACTGGCCCACCAGGTGAGCCAGTTGCCCGCCCGGGCCTTCTCGGTGGTCAATGTGTTCGTGTTCTTCCTGCTGACCCTGGTGGTGGCGTTTTACCTGCTGGTGGACCTGGAGCGCCTGACTTCCTGGGCCGGCCGCACCGCCCGCCGGCTGGGCGTCAGCCCGCGCCTGCTCCAGGTGACCGGTGAAATCCAGCACATCCTGCACCGGTACTTCCGGGGCCAGATTCTGGATGCCACCGCCGTGGGGCTTCTCACCGGCATCGCCCTGGCCCTGCTGCATGTGCGGTTCGCCACCCTGCTGGGGGTGCTCGCCGGGGTGATGAACCTGGTGCCCACCCTGGGGTTCTGGATCAGTTTCGCGCCGGCGTTGCTGGTGGGCCTGATGGAACCCTCGCCCCTTGTCGGGGTGCTGAAGGTTTCGGCGGTGTACGGCGGCGTGCAGGCGCTGGAAAGCAGTTTCCTGGGGCCCCGGATCATCGGCGGCTCGGTGGGGCTCCATCCCCTGGTCATCTTCTTCGCCCTCATCATCGGGGCCGAACTCCTGGGGGTGCTGGGGATGCTGTTGGCCGTGCCCACGGCGGCCCTGCTCAAGAGTCTGCTGGAGGCCTACTGGCCGCAGGAGAAGGAGCCGGAAACCGCCGATTCGGCGTAAACACCTGTATCATTCCCGCATACCAATCCAGAAGGAGGTGAACCCATGAACCCCGAAAAACCCGCCCTTCAGGTGGAATTGCCCGAAGACCAGGGCGCGGGCGTGTACGCCAACCTGGTGATGATCGCCCATTCGCCCTCGGAGTTCATCCTGGACTTTGCCCGCCAGATGCCCGGCCTGCCCAAGGCCCGGGTGGTGTCCCGCATCATCATGACCCCCCAGCACGCCAAACTGCTGCTGCAGGCCCTGGAGGCCAACATCAAGAAGTACGAGGAACGCTTCGGCGCCATCAAGGTGCCGGGAGCCCGCGAGGAACGCCGCATCGGCTTCACCCAGGAACCCGAGGGGGGCGAGGGATCGTGAGACGCCTGGCGCTTGCACTGGCCTGGCTGGCCGCCCTGCCCCCTTCCGCCGCCTCCCAGAACCTGGAGGGCTGGTACGGCATCTTCCTGCAGGGGGCCAAGGTGGGCTACTCCTACTGGCACCTGCAAAAGACCGCCGACGGGTACCGGCTGGAGGAACGCACCACCGTGGACCTCAACATGCTGGGCATGCCCAAAAAACTCCTGACCATCACCGAGGCTGAACTGGGGAACGACGGTCGGCTTCAACGCTTTACCTTTGACCTTCGGTCACCGGATCAGAACCTGAGCCTCACGGGCACCGTGCAGGACCACCTCGTGCGCCTGGGCAACAAAACCCTGGATACCGGCGGCCGGATGCCGGTCCTGAACCCCATGGTGCCCTTCCTGCTGCACCGCCGTCCCACCACCCACACCTTCGCCCTGGTGGATCCCAGCACCTTCACCGTATCCCAGGCCGTCGCCCGGCCTCTGGGGACCGACACCCTCACCGTGGCCGGCCGACGGCATACCGCCCGGGTGTTTGAACTGACCTACCTGGGTACCCGGAACCTGCTGTACCTGGACGCGGAAACCGGCCTGCTTTTGAAGGAAACCTCGCCTATGGCCATGACCACGGTGCTGGAACCCCAGGACCAGGCCCTGCAGCTGGGCACCGGCCGCGTGGACATCCTGCGGCTGTTTTCGGTGAAGCCCGAGGGCCTGAAGGGCCCCATTGAGCAGTATCGCCTGCTCCGGCTGGAACTCACCGGCCTGCCGGATCCGAAGGAGGTGCCCCTGGACCTCTCCTTTGCGAGCCAGCGGCTGATCCGCCGCACCGGCGACCGGGCGATCCTGGAGATCCGGCGGCCCGAACTGCCTCCGGGCCGGGGGCCCGATCGGGTGCCGGAATCGCTCCGGGTCTACCTGGAACCCACCGACGCCCTGCAGGTGGACGACCCCGAGATCCAGCGGCTGGCTCGGGAACTCACCCAGGGCCTCACCGATCCCGTGGAAAAGGCCCGGCGAATCCTGGACTATGTGTACCGCACCCTGGAAAAGCGCCCCTCGGTGACCCTGCCCACGGCCCTGGAGGTGCTGCACCAGGGCTACGGCGACTGCAACGAGCATTCCGTGCTCTTTGCGGCGCTGGCCCGCGCGGCCGGCATCCCCACCCGGATCACGGTGGGCCTGATTTACCAGGGCGACGCCTACTATTACCACGCCTGGGACGCCGTGTATGCCCACGGCCGATGGTTCTTCGTGGACCCCGTGATGGGCGAGTTTCCGGCTGGCATCGGCCACATCCTGCTGAAGATCGGGGGCATTGAGGAGCAAACCCGGCTGCTGCCCATCGTGGGGGTGCTGCGGATCCGCGTGCTCGCTGCCCAATGAAACTCGTCGTCCGCCTGCCCAACTGGCTCGGCGATGTGGCTATGTCGTTGCCCCTGCTCGCAGCCCTGCGCGATCAGGGCATCACGCCCACCCTCCTGAGCAAGGCCACCTATAAACCCCTGCTGCAGGACTTCGGCGAGGTCCTGGCCTTTCGCGGGTACCGCGACCTCCTGCGCCTTTCCCTGCGGCTGCGCGCCCGGCGCTACGACGCCGGCCTGGTGCTGCCCCCGTCCTTTTCCTCGGCGCTGTTCCTGCGGCTCGCAGGCCCGCGGCGGCTCGTGGGGTACCCCTCGGACGCCCGTTCCTGGCTGCTCACCCAGCGGCTGCCGGGCCCCCGCGGCCACCGCCACTATGTGCAGGAAACCCTGGCGTTTCTGGAGGCCTTGGGGCTGCCCACGCCGGGCTGGCCCCCGCCACCGGTGGCCCTGACCTTCTCCCCCACCGAACAGGCCGGCTACCGGGCCCGGCTCCGGGAAGACGGCCTGGAACCCGGCGGCTATGTCGTCATTGCGCCCTTTGCCGCCTTCGGCAGCGCCAAGGAATGGGGCCTGGAGCGCTTCAGGCAGGTGGCCCGGGCCCTGCAGGACCAGGGCGTGGCCGTGGTATGGGTGGGAAGCCCGGCCGAGGCCGACCGCGTGGGCACCCTGCCCGGCCTCAACTGGATCGGCCGCACGCCGCTGCGCCTCCTGGCCTATGTGCTGCGGCACGCCCGACTGGTCATCGGCAACGATTCCGGTGTGCCCCATCTCGCCGACATCCTGGGTACGCCCACCCTCATGATCTTCGGCCCCACG
>JALXEF010000098.1 GCA_027069855.1 Caldifarciminota bacterium | reverse complement strand
ATCCAGGACCCCGCCGGCCCCCTGAACCCCGACGCCGCCGCCCGCCGAAGCCAGGCCCTGGCCGAGGCCCTGGACCCCGTTCGGCAGGGTTTCCGGCAACTGATGAGCCAAACGCTCCTGCTCTCCAGCGTAACCCTGGACCTCCTGCAGAAGATCCAGGCCCTGCAGGCCGAGGCGACCCAGTCCCTGAGCCAGGGCGCCTATACCCAGGCCCGGGAATCAGCCCGGGCCGCGTACGGCCTCACGAACCGCACGCTGCTGCTTTTGTTCCAGGCCGAAAACCAGGCCCAGCAGAGCGGCTCGGGCACCGGCGTGGAGCAGATGCTGCAGCAACTGGAACAGCTGGCCAGCGGCCAGATGCAACTGAACCAGGCCACCCAGGGGCTGTTGCCCCTGCCGAGCCCGGTGCCCGGCGAGACGATGGCCCGGCTGCAGCAACTGGCCGAGCAGCAGCGGGCCCTGCGGGAGGCCCTGGAGCGGCTGCAGGAGGCGCTGCAGCAGGGCACGGGTCTGGAGCAGGCCCTGGAGGGTGCCCGCCAGGCCATGGAACAGGCCGAACAGGCCCTGCGGCAGGGGCAATTGACCCCCGAGGTCCGGCGCCAGCAGGAAAAGGCCCTGGAACGGCTGCTCCAGGCCGAACGGTCCCTCCGCAAGCGCGAATTCGCCCGTCGCCGCCGTTCCACGCCCGGAAAGGAAACCGAACCCGCCGCGGTAGCGCCGCTGGAACGGGCCACGCTGCGCGACCAGGCCCGCCGCCTGCTCCTGGAACTCCAGCGGCAGCCCGAGGCCACAGGGTTCCGGCCCCTGACCGAGGCCTACCTGCGTACCCTTTTGCAACTGCTCAGCCGCTGAGCGCACCGCCCCTGTCTTCGTCTTTCCTTCGCAGCAGGGCTGTGGTATAATAGCCCCACAACTCTGGGGCCGTAGCTCAGTTGGGAGAGCGCCAGAATCGCACTCTGGAGGTCAGGGGTTCGAATCCCCTCGGCTCCACCAAAAGAAACCCCCATGAGCGAATCTCAGGAAAAGTCTTCCCGCCGGGTTCTGCTGGCCTATCCGGTCAAGGAAATTGAACGCCGCTGGCAGGCGTACTGGCAGGAACAGGGCATCTACAAAGCGCCGAAAAAGCCCGATCCCGCAAAGAAAGCCTATGTGCTGGAAATGTTCCCCTACCCTTCGGGCGACCTGCACATGGGCCACCTCAAGAACTATGTCATCGGCGATGTGGTGGCCCGCCTGGCCCTGAAGGAGGGCAAACAGGTGCTCCACCCCATGGGCTGGGACGCCTTCGGCCTGCCCGCCGAAAACGCCGCCATCAAACGCAATATCCATCCCCGCGATTGGACCTACCGGAACATTGAAACCTTCCGCAAAACCTTCCAGGAACTCGGCATCGGCTACGACTGGGACCGCGAAATCGCCACCTGCGAGCCCGACTATTACCGCTGGACCCAGTGGATCTTCCTGAAGCTCTACGAGCGCGGCCTGGCCTACCGCGAAAGCGGCTTCGTGAACTGGTGCCCCACCTGCAAAACCGTGCTGGCCAACGAGCAGGTGGTGCAGGGCCGTTGCGAGCGCTGCGGCACCCCGGTGGTCAAAAAGGAACTGGAACAGTGGTACTTCAAGATCACCGAGTACGCCCGGCGCCTGCTGGACGACCTGAAACACCTGGAGGGCAAGTGGCCGGACCAGGTGCTGAAACAGCAGGTGAACTGGATCGGCCGCTCCGAGGGCGTGGAGATCCACTTCGTGCTGGAGGAAACCGGCGAACACCTACCCGTGTTCACCACCCGGGCGGATACCGTGTTCGGCGTCACCTTCCTTACCATCGCTCCGGAGCACAAACTGGTCAAAAAACTCCTGAGCCGAATGCCCAACCGCGAGGCGGTGGAAGCCTATGTGGAGCAGGCGCTGCAGCTTTCGGAGCAGGACCGCACCGCCGCCGAACGGCCCAAAACCGGGGTGTTCACCGGCCTGTATGTGCGGCATCCCTTTACCGGGGAGCGGATCCCCCTGTGGGTGGGCGACTATGTGCTGGCCTCCTACGGCACCGGCATCGTGATGGGGGTGCCCGCCCACGATCAGCGCGACTTTGAGTTCGCCCGCAAGTACGGGCTGCCCATCCGCGTGGTGATCCGGCCCGAGGACGGCGAGGCCCCGGACCCCCAAACCATGACCCACGCCTTTGAGGACTACGGCGTGATGGTGAACTCCGGGGAGTTCACCGGCCTGCCGTCTCAAGAGGGCATCCGGAAGGTGGCCGAAAAGCTCCAGGAGATGGGCCTGGGCGGCCCCACGGTCACCTACCGGCTCCGCGACTGGCTCATCTCCCGGCAGCGCTACTGGGGCGCCCCGATCCCGGTGGTCCACTGCCCCCGGTGCGGCATCGTGCCGGTGCCCGAAGACCAATTGCCCGTGCGGCTACCCGAGAATGTGGAAAACTTCAAGCCCCGCGGCCGGTCTCCGCTGGAGGATGTGCCGGAGTTCATGAACACCACCTGCCCGCGGTGCGGCGGTCCGGCCCGCCGCGACCCCGATACCATGGACACCTTCGTGGATTCCTCCTGGTACTTCCTCCGGTTCACCGATCCCAAAAACGACAAAGCGCCCTTTGACCCCGAGGTCGCCAACGCCTGGATGCCGGTGGACCAGTACATCGGCGGCGCCGAACACGCCACCAAACACCTGATCTACGCCCGGTTCATCACCAAGGTGCTGAAGGACGCGGGGTACCTGAAGCACGACGAACCCTTTGAGCGGCTCTTTACCCAGGGCCTCGTGCACATGCGGTTCTACTGGTGCCCTACCTGCCGGCGGCCCATCGCCGGCGAGGCCGTGGCCCGGGAGATTGAATGGCAAAGGAAGGGCGATACCGAGGTGCCGGTCCACAAGGAATGCGGCACCCCGGTGGAAGAGCGCCTGGAGATGATGTCCAAGTCGCGGGGCAATGTGGTGCCCGTGGGCCCCTTCGTGGCCCGCTACGGCTCGGATGTGGCCCGCGTGACCATCCTGTTCGCCGGCCCGGCCGAACGCGACATGGAATGGACCGATGCCGGCGTGGAGGGCGCCCAGCGCTTCCTGAACCGCGTATGGCGGCTCTTTGAAGAGGTGCAGCCCCGGAAACAGACCGCCGAGGCCTACGACCCCTCCGGGGCCCAGGGCGAGGAACTGGAACTCCTGCGCACCCTGCACGCCACCATCCAGGCCGTGCGCCAGGACACCCGGGAGTTCCACTTCAACACCGCCCTGGCCCGCATCATGGAACTGGTCAACGCCCTGTACCGCTATCCCGACCGGCAGGCGCCCGTGGTGCACGCCGTGCTCCGCGACCTCGCGGTGCTGCTCTCGCCCTTTGCCCCTCACTTGGCCGAGGAACTCTGGCACCGCATGGGCTACGAGACCTCGGTGGTGCTGGAGCCCCTGCCCCGGGCCGAAGAGCGGTTCCTGAAGCGCGAGGTGGTGGAAATCCCCGTGCAGATCAACGGCCGGGTGCGGGCCCGCATTGAGATTCCGCGGGATGCCGACCAGGACACCGCCCTCCAGATTGCCCTCCAGCATCCCCAGGTGCAGAAGTATGTGGAGGGCAAAACCCTGCGGAAGGTGGTGTTCGTGCCGGGTCGGCTCCTGAACCTGGTGGTGTAATGGATCTCGGCGAGCATACCCTCCTCATCACCGGCGGGGGCAAGAAGCTGGGCCGGTTCTTCGTGGAGCGCTTCCTGGCCGAAGGGGCCGGGCACATCGTGGCCACCTGCTGGCACTCCTGTGATACCGTGCCCCAGGACCCCCGGGTCACCGTGATCCGCCAGAACCTGATGGAAGAACGGGCCGCCGAGAACCTGGTGGCCGAACTGGACCGCCGCGGCCTCCAGGTGGACATCCTCATCAACAACGCCGGCGTCTTTGATCCCACCGACCTGGCCCACCTGACACCCGGCCACTGGCGGAAACTCATGCACATCAACCTGAAGGCGCCGTACCTGCTCTCCGTGCTCCTGGGGCTCCGCATGAAGGAACGCGGATGGGGCCGCATCGTGAATATCGCCGATGTGTGGGGCCTGAAGCCCTTGAAGGGCCGCTCCGTGTACTCGGTGAGCAAGGCCGCCCTGGTGATGGCCACCCGGTCGCTGGCCATAGAACTCGCCCCCGAGGTCCGGGTCAACGCCCTGGCCCCGGGCCCCGTCTGGTTCCCGGAAACCATGACCGAGGAGGAGAAACGGCGGGCCGTGGACCGGGTGCCGCTGCAGCGCAAGGGCGAGCCCGAGGAGCTGTTCCAGGCCCTCCGGTTCCTGCTGGATTCCCCCTTTATGACCGGCGTCGTGCTGCCCGTGGACGGCGGCCGCCACCTCCGCTGAGCGCCGCCTTACAATAGCCGGAAATGGCCGGCATCTGGCTGTTCCTGCTCCTGGCGCAAACCGTCAAGGTGGCCTTCCTGCACCACGGCAACCAGAGTTTCGCCGATAACGGCGCCTATGCCCTGGTGCCCGGCGACCCCGGCTATGTCGGCAACAGTTTCCACCGCACCGTGGATACCCACCTGGCCTACGGCGTGCCCGCCGAGTTCCACATTTCCGGCACCCTGCTGCAATCCTACCTGTGGAACCGGAACGACCACGGCCTCCTGGACAAACTCCGGAACCCCCTCATTGACCTGGTGGGCGGCAGCTATGCCGAAAACATCCTGCCCTACGCCGAAGAGGCCATGAACCGATGGTCCTTTCAGTATGCCCGTCACCTGTACGCCACCGGCCTTAAGCCCGTGGGCCGGGCCGATGAACCCACGGTGGTGTGGATCCCGGAACGGGTGTGGAAGAACGAGAGCCAGATGCCGTACTCCCTCATCGCCGTGCTGAACCAGGTGTACGGCAAAATGGGCCACACCACCGACGGCCAGCTCGTGTGGATCCCGCCCCTCATTTTGCTGGACGACAATGTGCACGACTGGTACGATCACACCTTTCCCGACGGCACCCCGTGCCACAACCCCTTCAAAATCCACCAGATGCTGGACAGCCAGGGCAACCGGGTGTTCGTGGCCTTCATCAGCCGCACGGCCCGCGACCAATGGGTGTGGAACGATGTGTCGGCCCCGAGCAACCCCCTGAACAGCCTGCTGTGGGACCTGCACAACGACCCGGACCAGGAACAGGTGGTCATATACGCCGACGACTGGGAAAAGGCCGCGGGCGTCGCCGGCTGGGACTTCGGCCAGCCCGGGGTGCCGGCCAACTCCTACGACCACAACATCGCCTGGGCAGCCTCCCAGCCGTGGATCCAGCCCGTGTACCTTTCCGAGGTGGCCAAGTGGTGGGGCTTAGACCGGATCTACGACGCCGATCCCCTGAACGATCCGCCGGTGATTGACATCGCCTACGGCACCTACCCCGAACTCCACGAGTGGACCGGCGGCTCCTACGATAACTGGTACCACGATTTCCAAACCACCCAGGCCTTTGACTGCGGCCTGGCCCCGGACCGGAACGCCAACGGCCTCCAGGGCGATTACGAAGACCTGTGGAAAATCGCCTACGAAGCCCTGGACACCCTGGCCGGGCCCGACACCACCCTCGCCCTGGTGGGGCGCATGGTACTCATGGCCATGCTCTACGAGACGGCCTGGCACGACGGCCCGGGCGGCCCCCTGAGCGGCTGGGGCCGCAACCTGTGGAACCACAGCCGGTACGGTGCCCTGTGGGCGCGCCTCCAGGCCTGGCAAAACGCCTTGCCCGACACCGCCGTGGCCGGCGGCGAGGTGGGCGACTTTGACGGCGACGGCCTGGAGGAGTACCTGGTGTACAACAACGCCGTGGCCCTCATCTTTGACCGGCGGGGCGGGCGCGCCCTGGCCGCCGCCGACCGTAATGGCTACGCTTACGCTGCCAACCTCATGGGCAACTACGGCAACGAGGGCGACTACGACGACGGCGGCCATCCCGGCCTATTCCACGACAGCCAGGCCGAGAACGCCTGGTTCCAGGGCAACCTGCAACTTTTGGGCGATTCCGTGGTGCTCGTGCTGCAGGAAACCTATGACGCCTCGGGCAACCCGGCTTCCAACCTCACCAAAACCATCGTGCTGTACGCGGGCGAGGCTCCGGCCCTGCGGCTCCGGATCCAGAGCACGGGCACCAACTGGACCAAGTGCGGGGTCACCCCCGACCTCCTGGGCCAGGTGACCCACGGCTACAGCCTGCGGTTCGTGCAGGGGATCACCTCCAACGGCTGGACCTACGCGGGCTACGAAGACACCTTGAGCCAGGCCAAAGCGGTGTTCCTGTACGCCTCAGGCCAGGGCCTCACCTACCACAACCTGGGGAAACTCTCCGGCGGCGCCGAACTCGTGGAACTCGGCGGCCGCCAAGGCACCTACACCTTCTGGTTCTACCTGGGCACCGGCGCCCCGGAGGTGCCAGCACCGGGCCCGGGCGACCTGGAGGGCCCGTGGTTCTGGGACACCCGGCCGCCGGAGAATGTGCTGCCCGGCGACTCCGCCCTGGTGCTCACCCATGTGGCCGATCCCTCCGGCCTGGCCTGGGTGCGGATCCGCTATGGCATCAACGGCTCCTGGACCTACCCCGACCGCCCCCTGTGGGCCGACGACGGCGCCCTGCACGACTGGGACGGCGACAGCACCCCCACGCCCCATCTCTACGGCGGCTGGCTGCCGCCGGGCAGTGCCGGAGATGTGGTGGAATTCGCCCTCCACGCCCGAGATTCGGCCGGCAACGAGAGCTGGGACAACAACTACGGCCAGAACTACCGGTACACCGTGGGCGAGGTCCGGTTCCACATGGACGGCAAACTGGACGACCTGGCCTGGCTCCTCTCCTCCCACGGCGACATGCACCTGTGGGCCTTCCTGACCCCGGATTCCAGCCGCCTGTATGTGGCCACCGAAACGGCGGGCGACGGCCTGCCCACCGGGTTCCAGAACGACCACTTCATCTTCCTCTCGCTGAACCCCTATGCCGGCCTGCGGCCCGCCCCCTGGGCCAAGAGCGGCCAGGTGGCCGCCTATCAGTATTTCCTGGCCGACGAGAACGACAACGACTGGGTGCGCTGGTACGATTCCACCGGCACCCCCCGGGAGGATACCGCCACCTTTCTCTGGGCGGCCTCGCCGGGCCCCGGCGGTGTTCTGGAGGGCGTGATCCATCTGGTGCGCGCCTTCGGCGCGGTTCCCGAAACCCTGTACCTGGCAGCGGCGAGCTACAGCACCCCGGACGGCGGCACCCTGCAGTGGCAGGTGCCGCCCGGCAATTACGACGGCAACCTGGACCCCGAGGAGTTCTATCCCCTGGCTGTTCAGTTGGAGGTGGACACGGCCGACACCGCCCGGCCCCACCCCCGGCTCCTGGGGCCGTACCGGATCGGCCCCGCGCGGTACCGGCTGGTACTCCGGGGTTTCCCCGAAGACGTTCCGTTGCAGCTCCGGGTGTACAACGCGGTGGGCCGGCGGGTGTTCCGTACCGCCTGGGCCGGCAACCACGGTCCCCTGGAGTTCCGGTTTGCCGAGCCTTCGGGCGTGTACTTCCTGGAGCTCCGGGGCCCGGGCCTGCGGCTCCTTCGTAAGTTCCTCCATGTCAGGGAGTAGGCTCGGCGTATAATACTTCAAAAGCAAGGAGAAGAGGCGATGGTGAAAACCGCACTGGACGAAACCATCAAGAGGCTCACCGAGTTTGAAAGTCAGGGGCATCCCGTGCTCTCCCTCTACCTGAACCTGGCGCCGCCGGGCAGCCCGTACAACCGAGCAAAACGGCTGGGGAAGCAGGAACTGGAGTACATCAAAGCCCTGGATCTGCCCAGGGATTTTCAGGAGGAAGCCCGGGCACTGGTGGACGAAACCCTGCGGGAACTCCAGGCTCCCCACTTCATCAGCGGCGGCCGGGCACTGGTGTTCTTCTACGCCAAAAATCCCCGGCTCTTTGAGGTCATCAAGGTTCCCCGGATCTGGCGCGACCGCCTGGTGATCGACGACCATCCGCGGGTCCGCCAGCTTCTGGCCCTGCGCGACGAGATCAGCCTGACCTATGTGGTCACCTGGGAAAAGCGCCAGGCCCGGCTGTTCCGGGTGGACCTGGACCAGGCTTACGAGGTGGTGAACTTCTTTAACCCCGATCTGTGGCGGCTTTCCAAGTTCCGCACCATGGAGGGCAAGTTCGTGCATGGGGGCCGCATCGCGGGCCTCGCCACCCACGGCTACGGCGAGCACAACTTCAACCAGTGGGTGCGCCACGAAACCGCCCACATGCTGAAGACCATCGCCGACACCCTGTTTGACCTGTACCGCAAGGAGCACTTTGACCACCTGGTGATCGGCTCCCATGAGGGCGAAAAGATGAAACTGGAAGACTACCTGCACCCCTACCTGCGGGACCGGCTGATCGGGTCCTTTACCACCGACCTCCGCACCCTCACCGAGACCGAGGTGTACGAGCGCACCCTGGAGTTCCTGCGCCAGAAGGAGGCCCGGGAGGAACATCGGGTCATGGAACAGATCCGCGAGAAGCTGGGCAAGGGCTGGGCCGTGGTGGGCGTGCACGACACCCTCAAGGCCCTGATGTTCGGCCAGGTGCATACCCTGGTGGTGGACCCCTACTGGGATCAGGAGGGGTTCCGGTGCCCGGAAAGCGGTTTCCTTTCCGATGAGCCCCTGGAGTGCCCCGAGGGCAAGCCCCCGGTGCGGGTGCATGACCTGGTGGACGAAGCCGTGGAATGGGCCCTGGAAACCCGCAGCCAGGTGGAGGTGGTGTTTGAAAAGGACCTTTTGCCTGAAATTCAGGGGCTGGCGGCTCTTCTGAGGTACCCCAAGATCCCGGCCTGAGCCGTTGGCCGGAAAAACGCTATGGTGGCTTTATGGTGGGCATTGTGGGTGGCCTGGTTCCCCCTCCAGTGGGTGGGCACCGATAGCCTAAAAACCCCGGAGAGCCTCGCGCTCTCTCCCAGCGGCACGCTGTGGGTTCGATGGCACGGGGATTCCGTGTACCTGGGCCATAACAGCACGGAGGATCTGTTCCTTGTGGCCCCGGATCCTCCCCTGCTGGGGGCCGCCGTCTCAGACTCAGGTTTGGTTCTCCTGGTGCGCCAGGATACGGGCACCGCAACCCTTCTGGAAGCCTGGTCCCCACAAGGGCGAAGACAATGGAGGCTTCGGGTCCCTCCCCTGATCGGCCTCCATGTCAGTCAGGACAGCCGCTGGCTGCTGGCCGGCACCCCGCAGGGGATCTGGAAAATCGCCGCCGACCGGGGAACGGTGGAGGGCCGTTATCCCCTGGCTCCGGTGTACCAGGCCCGGGGACCTTATGTAGCCCTGGCCGAAGGCTTCCGGGTTTCCCTGTACCGCGATACCGTGCTTCTCTGGCAAATCCCCCTGGGAACCAACCGGGTGCGCGCCCTCTACTTCACCCCCACCCCGGGGTTCCTGCTCCTGTACACCGCCCAGCAGATGATCCTGCTGGACTCCACGGGCCGGGTGCTGCGGAACGAGCCGCTCCCCGGCGAGTACCAGGCCGGCTTTCCGGGCCCGGCCGGCCCTGTGGTGTCCTGGAAATACCAGCAACGGGTGGGGGTTTATTGGTGGAACCCTAAAGAACACCGGTTTGAGCGGCTCCTGGGGCTCCGTCCGCATCGGATCGGCCAGAAAATTCGCCTGACCGCCCTGGGAGCCCGAGGCGATACCCTATGGATGTTGCACAACGCCAAACTGGTAAGATTTGCTGTCCGGTGGCCTGACCATGCAGGACCTTAGTCTGTTCTACGGCTTCCTCATCTTCCTCCTCGCCCTGATTTGGGGGCTGTTCCTGATTAGCGGCAAGCATCTGTACCAGAACCGAAAACTCCTCCTGGTCCTCGCCTTTCTGAGCCTCCGGTTCGTGTACCGGGTGTTCCTGGTCCTCACGGCCCACGGGCCGGGAGGAGCGCTCGTGGGCGAGGCCGACTTTCTGCTGGACACCTTCATGGGCATCGCGGTTGCCCAGGCACTGTACCTCTATCTCCTCCATCGCCTATCGTTCTACAGCCATCAGGGAACCTATCAACTGTTTTTGCACCGCCTTTTCGTGGCCGCATTGGGGGTGTTGCTCTTCGTGCTCATCTTTCTGCTCTCGCCCCTGCGGTACAACCGCGATGTTCTCCGTTCTCTGATTGCCCTGGCCACCTTCTATGAACTCTCCCTGTACCTTACGGCCTTCTTCAATTTGCTCCAGCCCCTGAACACCACCGCCCGGCCTGCCTGGCGGATTGTCCTCATCACCAGCCTCGCCTTTTTCACCGTAGCCCCCTTCATGTATGCCATCGGTTTGATGTGGGGCTACGATGTGCTGCTCCTGCAAAGTGCCCAGTCTGCCATTTACCTGTTTGGCCTGGGCTTACTCGTGGCCTTTTTCCAGGACCCTGACCGCACCCTTTCCCTGGACCAGGCACTGGTGGAAATAGGACGACGCCGCTTCCTTACCCCCCTGATCGAGCGCCTCCTGCTGGAAAAGGAACTGGAACGCCGACAACTGGAACTCCAGGTCTTTAATCCCGAGCGCTACCTGGAAAGCCTGCGGACGGGCAACTGGGCCCAGGTGTTAGAACCCATCGCGGGTTATCTTCAGCAAAATGTGGCCCATAGCCCGGTGTTTCTGGGAGAAATCCATCCGCTGGAACGGGAAGTCGTTTTCCAATACCGGGTTCCGTTGCAAGGGCCTCCCAAGGAGCCCCTTGCACCTCCGAGAACCCTTCGGATCACCGGCCTGGAACATGCTCCCCAGTACCTTCCCCGGCAAACCCTGGCCCATGAAGAGTCGCTGTTGTCCACCCTGCTGGACCAGGAGGGGGGTGCCCTCACCCTTCCCCTGACCATCGGATACCGATCCCACCTGCTTTGGATACCCGTGAGCCCGGAAAAGGCCAAAGAGCTGATCCCCTGGATGCAAACCCTGCAGCAGCGAATCCAGACCATGCTGAGTTACGCCTTTGAGTACCTGAAACAACAGGAAACCAAGCGGTTGGACGAAGGGCTCCGGCAGGCACTGGCCGGCGTTCTAAAGAGCAGCGACCTCAACGACTATCTGGACAAACTCTGCACCGCCATGGAAAGCGTATTCCCCGATCTCGCGCTCCTGACCATTTCGGGGTCGCGAATTGAGGTGGTGCGACACCGGGGAAACCATGCATCGCTCTGGCACCAACTGGCTGAAACCCTGAGCATCTATGATCTTCGCCGCCTCACCAGCACCACTCCCGGATTCCAGCCATTGCCGCCCCTTCCCGGTGCCTTCTCCTTTACCCCCTTAAGCGAGGATCTGGTGCTGGCGGTTTATCGGGCCTCTGCCGAGGAAACCTCGGTGCTTCAGCAAATCCGCGAAGATTACTTCTTCAGCCAGGTGTACCCCTTCATCGAACAGCATCTCCGCGATGCCTATCGGTTTTTCCACGAGAAACGGGTTTGCTGGTTCTCGCAGCGTCTCAGTGAAACCATCCCGCGGGAAACCGGATCGCTGGACGCCACCGAGGTGGCCCACCGCATTCTTCAAACCTCGCTGCAACTCACCGAATACCCGGCGGTTTCCCTGTTTCTGGTGGACGGAGAGAATCCCAACCGCGTGGAATATGTGGGGACCGCCCCAGAACACCTGGCCCTGAACATCGGCGCCCGGCTGGATCTACGAGCCTCCCCCACCCTGCTCACGGCTTCCGCCACCCGGAAACCGGTCAACGCCCAGTACGAGCAAGGAGACCTGCTGGCCAGGGACCTGGGGTTTAAGGCATGGGCGGTATTCCCTCTGCACCTGGATGCAAACCTGCTGGGATTTTTGGTGTTCCACTCCCAGCAACACCTTCCGGCCCTCAATGCCTACGAGATCCAGATGCTGGAACAGTTCACCTATCTGGTGTCCTTCATCCTGTTCTGGGCCCTGTCGCGACACCGTTTCCGGGAACAGGAGGAAAGCGCCCAGAAACTCCTGGAGGCCCTTGCCGAGTTCCTGAGCATCACCAACGAGGAAAGCCTTCAGAGGAGACTGGTAGACCTCGCCTGCGACCTGATGGGCGGCGATGCCGCCAGCTTCATGGTGTACAACCCCCAGGAACGCGTGTTCATGATCTCCCAGGCCCGGGGCCTTTCCGAAACCTATGTGAAGCAACAGCGCATCTCCGGAGAGCGGGTGCGCGACCTGATGGGTGGTGGGTACACCCCTGTGTATGTTCGGGATCTTCAAAAGCGGGCCTACGGCGACCTAAACCTGATCCAGCAGGAAAACCTCCGCAGCGTGATTTCCGTGTTTGTGCGTCGCAGCGGGGAGGTGTACGGCCTGCTGAATGTGTACAGCAAGGGTGAAGTTCGCACCTTTTCCGGCACCAAGCGCGAAGTGTTCTCCTACCTGGCTCTGTTGACCTCCTCCTTGCTGGAAAACATCTACCTGTACCACTCGGCCCTCCGCCAGAGCAAAATCCTGGAAACCCTGAATGCGTTGGGCCGCCAGGTGATCCGGCATATCCAGGATCCGGGAGCTTCCTGGCAGTCCCTGCTTGGTGTGCTGGCAGACCTCCTGAATTGCCGAACCGTCCAATTGATCCGTTCCCGCGAAGATCGGTGGGTGGAGGTTTATACCCTGGAGCGCAGAACGGGCGAGTACTCGGAGCACTTCTGGCCGCGCAAGGAATTTCAAAAACGGTACCCTGACTTTCCCGACTTTTCCCAACTGGAAACCATGGACCTTCACCTGCAGGATGGCCGGTACATCCTCTACCTCACCCGACAGGATGTCCACGGCTGGTACCTGGTCCTGGAAAACCCCCTCTTTGACCTCTTTGAAGAAGCCTACATGGACATCCTGCAGGGGATCTCCGATCTCCTCAGCCTGGGTATCCTGGGCATGGAGCACTTCCAGAACGAACGCCGCCGCTCCGAAGACATGACCTTTGTGAACCAACTGCTGCGGCTGACCTTCACCACCGATAACTTTGAAGCGGCCCTGGAAAAGGGACTGGAGTCCCTGGCCCAACGGCTCCAGGCCCGCTGGGTCGCCCTGGTGGACCCCCGGAAGGGCACCGAGGAGCATCCCTTCCGCTTCCTCTGCCCCAGGAGCCAGCAGAGAAAGGCAGAACACGCCCTCAAAAAATACCGGGATCGGCTGCTCCAGTGCCTGAGACGGCAAAAACTGGATGCCATCGCTGAAGGATCCGACCTGTATCTGGCTGTGCCCCTGATCGCACATCAGGGTCCCCAGGGCGTTCTCTTTTTGCATACCACCTTCCGTGAATTCGATCCCCTCTACACCACCTCCTTCCTCACCACCCTGGCCTCCGAGCTCGCCGCGGTGCTGGAAAACTACACCCTGTTGCAACAGACCCGCGAACATGCCCGCCGCCTGGAACAGGCCCAGCAGCAACTCGTGGAGTCCTCTAAACTCGCCGCCCTTGGTAGCCTGGCGGCCGGCGTGGCCCACGAGATCAAAAACCCCCTGTTCATCATTCAGGGCACCTTGGACCTCTGGGCCCGCAAAAAGGAGTTCGGATTGCCCGGCTCTGAAATTGAAAAGGTAAAGGAAGCCATCTGGCGCATCGACCGCATTGTCCGATCCCTTCTGGACTATGCCCGCAGTTCCCAGGAAACAGCCGTGGGCACCGTTTTCGTCAACGACGCCATTGAAAAGAGCCTGGATATGATGATCCCCGCCTTCCAGAAGGAAGGCATCACCGTGGAAACCGACCTGCAACCCGATCTCCCTCCCATCAAGGCCAACCGCGGCGAAATCCAGCAGATTGTGACCAACCTGGTGCAGAACGCCCGTGACGCCATTGTCCACAGCGGCAAGGGCAGCCGTATTGTGGTATCTTCGGCCCTCCGCGATGACATCGTGGAAATCTCCGTGTGGGACAACGGCCCTGGCATTCCCGAGGAGCTGCGGGAGAAAATCTTCGACCCCTTCTTTACCACCAAGGCCCCTGGCGAAGGCACCGGCCTGGGCCTGGCCATCGTACAACGGATCGTCAACAACCTGAAGGGTTCTATTGAAGTGGAAAGCGAAGAGGGCCAGTACACCCGTTTTGTTGTCCGGTTTCCGTATGTGCCCGCAGAGTTCGGAGCCCCCGCGGCATCCAAGGTTGCCGCCAAGGAACGGGCCTCCCTCCAGGGCAAACGCATTCTGGTGGTGGACGACGAGGAAAGCATCACCCGGGTCCTGGAAGAGTACCTGACAGACCTCGGGGCCCAGGTGATCACCTTCACAGACCCTAAGAAGGCCCGGCTGCGGGCCCGGATGGACCGCTTTGATGCCATCATCCTGGATATCCGCATGCCCGGGATCTCGGGCTTTGAACTCTATGAAGACATCCAGACCCGAAACCCCTATAACGCCTGCCGCACCGTGTTCTTGACCGGTGGCCTGGGAGACCCACAAATCCGGCAGTACCTGGAAGACCACAATCTTCCCTATCTGGTGAAACCCGTAGAACTGGACGAACTGTATCGCGTTCTTCAAAAAATCCTGCGTGCCTGCGAATCGGAGCAGAAGTCGTGAAAACCCTGGTGGTGATTCCAGCCTATAACGAGGCCCGGCACCTGCCCGTGCTGCTCCGCCGGATCCAGAAGGTGCATCCCCTGAACCAGGTGCTGGTGGTGGACGACGGCTCCGAGGACGGCACCGCCGAGGTGGCCCGCCGGGCCGGCGCCCGGGTGCTCCAGAATCCCCGGAACCGCGGCAAGGGCTTTAGCCTGTACCAGGGGTTCCAGGAGGCCCTGCAGCAGGGCTACGACGCCGTGATCACCCTGGACGCTGATCTGCAGCACCCGCCGGAATCCATCCCGGCCTTCGTGGCCAAGGCCCGGGAGGGGTACCATGTGGTGGTGGGCTCCCGGTTCCACGACATGCGCGGCATGCCCCTGGACCGCTATCTCACCAACAAAACCACCACCCTGGTGCTCTCGCTCCTGGCGGGCCAGCGGCTGGAAGACACCCAGAGCGGCTACCGCCTGATCCGCCGGGAGGTGCTGGAACGGTTCCGCCCCACCACCTTCCGGTTCGACTTTGAGTCGGAACTCCTGTTCCAGGCCGCCATGTATGGGTTTCGCATCGGCTATGTGCCCATTCCCACCATCTACGGCCGCGAACAGAGCTCCATCCACAAGGTGCGCGATACCCTGCGGTTCATCCGCCTGAGCCTCAAACTCCTGTCATGGCACTGATCCTTTTGACCAACGACGACGGCATCCGGGCCGAGGGCCTGTGGGCCCTGGAACAACACCTGTCCCGACACCACGAGGTGTGGGTGGTGGCGCCGGAAACCGAGATGTCGGGCGCCAGCCATTCCATCACCCTGCATCGGCCGGTGACGCTCAAGCCCTACGGCCCCAGGAAGTTCTCGCTGTCCGGGACGCCGGCCGACTGCGTGCTGGTGGCCCTGCACGCCGTGCTCCCGGACCGGCCCCGGGCGGTGATCTCCGGTATCAACGCGGGCTTCAATGTGGGCGAGGATGTGTTTTACTCCGGGACCGTGGCCGGCGCCCGGGAGGCCGCCCTTCTGGGCGTGCCGGCGCTTGCGGTGTCGGTGGCGCCCGGAGCCGATTTCCAGGCCGCCCTTCCCTTCGTGGACCGGGTGCTGGACCTGCTGCTCCGGGAACATCGCCCCCTGCTGTTGAACCTGAACCTGCCCCAACACCGGCCGGTGCGGGGCCTGAAGGTGGTACGCCTGGGCAACCGCAGCTATGTGGACCCCGTGCACAACCAGGGCGGCAACCGCTTCGTGATCGGTGGCACCGCCCAATGGCAACAGGACGAGGGCACCGACCTGTGGGCCCTGTCCCAGGGGTACGCCGCCCTCACCCCCTTAATCGTGGACCTGACGAGCCATGAAGATCTGGAACGACTCCGAAGATCCCTTTCGGGCTAAGCGCGAGTGGATGGTGGAAACCCAGATCCGCGCCCGCGGGGTGCGCGATCCCCGGGTGCTGGAGGCCCTGCGGGTGATTCCCCGGCACCTCTTCGTGCCCCCCGAGTTCCAGGACGAGGCCTACGAGGACTACCCCCTGCCCATCGGCTACGGCCAAACCATTTCCCAGCCCTACATGGTGGCCGCCATGACCGAGGCCCTGGCCCTGAAACCCCACCATCGCGTGCTGGAAATCGGTACCGGCTCGGGCTACCAGACCGCGGTACTGGCCTACATCGCCCGGGAAGTGTACACCGTGGAGTATGTGCCCGAACTCTCGGAACGGGCCCGGCGCATCCTCCAGGATCTCGGCTTCACCAACATCCACTTTCGGGTGGGCGACGGCTCCCTGGGCTGGCCCGAGGCCGCCCCCTTTG
>JALXEF010000097.1 GCA_027069855.1 Caldifarciminota bacterium | reverse complement strand
AAAGGGAAGCCACCCGGAGCTGGCTCCTGTGCTGCCGGTAGGCCCGGATCACCTCCACTTGTTCAGGCGTCCAGTGGATTTTAAGGAGGGTCAGCGCGTTCACCTGGCCCGATATCGCCTGGTCCAACAAAGGAAAGTGCGCCTTCAGACGGAAAAACAGGCGCTCCCGCTTCAGGCTTTCCATCAGGTCGGCGGCGTCGTGGAACGCGGGCCCGTCCATCTGGGTGACATCTCCCGTGGAGAACCCCACCGTGATCCTTCCATACACCACGACGATCCTCAGAGCCCCAGGATACAGGGCGAAAAATACTTCGCTGAGGATAGCGGATAGGAATCTCAAGGAACGCAAAACCGCGCCGATCTCGTCAATGCCCTTGAGGATCTTGAACTCCGCATCCAGGTCGGGGGCAAACCTCTCGTTCAGGAGCCCCATCAGGTGCCGGAGGCGCCGCTGGAACCCCTCGGTGTCCCGGACCTTGCTGGAGCGGACCACATCCCCCAGCAGCACATAGCGCGCTACCATGCTTACAAGGCTACAGCCTTGTATTCCGAAATACAAGGCCACAGCCTTGTAGGAGGCGTCGGGAAACCGTGATCCTTCCTGCCAGGGCCATGCGGGGAGGGGCGCGTCGGGCTTCCCTGGGTATCCCTGAGATCGTAGTTCCCCTCGGGCCGCCTGGAGGAAGCCGGACCTTCGGTGCCCCTTTACAGGCCAAACTCCCGCATGTATACTTATGCGGGTATCATTGAAGTGATTCAAAAGGCGCCAATGAAGGAAAGGAGGAGGAACTTATGGATATTACCCGCACAACCCACTATACCCTGCGCACCTTGGTGGAACTCGCCATGCACGGCGAAAACGAGGTGGTCTCCAGCAAGGATATCTCCGAACGGCAGATGATCCCTCGCAGTTACCTGCCCAAGATCGTGCTCATCCTCTCCACCAAAGGCTTCGTGCGGACCGAGCGCGGCAAGATGGGCGGCCTGCGCCTGGCCGTGGATCCCGCCAAGATCACCCTCCTGGACATCCTGGAGGCGGTGGAAGGCCCCCTGAGCTTTAACCGGTGTGCCCTGTACCCCGAGGAATGCCCCCACGGCAGCGTGTGCCCGCTGGGCCTGGCCTGGGACCATGTGCAGGAGGTGTTCGCCAACGAATTGCGGAAGATCACCGTGAAGGACCTGGCCGAAAAGGTTAAGGAGCAACTGGCTAAGGACCGCGAAGCCGCACAGAAGGGCGGCGCGGAGTAACCGCCGTAGTCAAGGCGCTAAGACGCCTTGGCGCTCTGGAGATTCAGGGCCTCCCGGAGGAAACGGCCCGTGACGGAACGCGGATTCTGGGCCACCGCCTCCGGGGGGCCTTCGGCCACCAGTTCGCCGCCGGCCTCGCCCCCCTCGGGGCCCAGATCAAGGATCCAGTCGGCCGATTTGATGATGTCCAGGTTGTGCTCGATCACCAGCACGGTGTTGCCCTTGTCCACCAGCCGCTGGAGCACCTGGATGAGCTTGCGCACATCCTCGTAATGGAGCCCCACCGTGGGCTCGTCCAGAATGTAGAGCGTGCGGCCGGTGGCCACCTTGGAGAGTTCCCGGGCCAGTTTGATCCGCTGGGCCTCGCCGCCCGACAGGGTGGTGGCGGGCTGGCCCAGTTTGATGTAGCCGAGCCCCACATCCTGCAGCAACTGGAGTTTCCGCCGGATGGCCGGAATGTCGCGGAACAATTCCATCGCCTGGTCCACCGACATCTCCAGCACATCGGCGATGCTCTTGCCCTTGAACTTCACCTCCAGGGTTTCGCGGTTGTACCGGCGCCCCTGACACACCTCGCAGGGCACATAAACATCCGGCAGAAACTGCATCTCAATGCGGAGGAACCCCTCGCCCTGGCAGGCCTCACACCGGCCGCCCCGCACATTGAAGGAGAACCGGCCCGGCTTGTAGCCCCGGGCCCGGGCTTCGGGCAAACTGGCAAAAAGCTGGCGGATCGGGGTGAACACGCCGGTGTAGGTGGCCGGGTTGGACCGCGGCGTGCGGCCGATGGGCGACTGGTCAATGTTCACCACCTTGTCCAGGTGTTCCAGGCCCACGATCTCGTCGTAGGGCAGGGGCGGCTCCCCGGCGCCGTGGAAGTGGCGGCGTAGTGCGCGGTACAGGGTGTCTTCCACCAGGGTGGACTTGCCGGAGCCGGAAACCCCGGTGACCACCACGAAGAGCCCCAGAGGGATCCGCACGGTAAGGTTCTTCAGGTTGTTGCCCCGAGCGCCCCGGATCTCCAGAAAGCGGTCGCCGGGCGCGCGCCGGCGTTCGGGTACCGGGATCTGCCGCCGGCCCGCCAGATAGTCGCCGGTGAGCGATTCCGGAAACTCCGGGATCCTTTCCGGGGGCCCCTGGGCCACCACCCGGCCGCCCTGCTCGCCGGCCAGGGGACCCAGGTCCACGATCCAGTCGGCGTGCCGGATGGTGAGGGGATCGTGTTCCACCACGATCACGGTGTTGCCGAGGTCGCGCAGGTGCAGCAGGGTGTGCACCAGGCGCTCGGTATCCCGGGGATGGAGCCCGATGGTGGGCTCGTCCAGGATGTACATGACACCGGTGAGCCCGGAGCCGATCTGAGTGGCGAGCCGCACCCGCTGATCTTCGCCCCCGGACAGGGTTTCGGTGGGCCGGTCCAGGGTGAGATAGCCCAGGCCCACATCCAGAAGGAAGCGCAGGCGGTTCCGGATCTCCTTGAGGATCTGGTGGGCGATCTGCTGTTGCCGGGGCGTGAGCTCCAGGGTTTCAAAGAACCGAAGGGCCTCGGTGACCGAAAGCCGGGTGATGTCGGCGATGTTCCGGCCCTGGATCCGCACGGCCAGGGCCTCGGGCTTGAGCCGGGCGCCTCCGCAGGCCGGGCACGGCCTCCTGACCAGGTACTTGCCGATCTCCTCGCGCACCCAGTCGGAGCCGGTTTCCAGGTACCGGCGCCAGAGATAGGGGATTACGCCCTCAAAGCCGTACACATGGTCGTGCTCGTAGGGGTTCTGGTAATCAAAGCGGCCCTCTTCGTTGCCGTAGAGCAGGATGTTCTGGACCCTTTTGGGCAGGTTTTTCCAGGGGGTTTCCGGGTCCACCCCCAGGCGGTACAGCGTGCGGCGCACCCGCCACAGCGAGGGCGAGGTGGGGCCGCCCAGGATCTTGATGGCGCCCTCGGTTACCGGTGCCTCGGGCCGGGTCACCAGGAGTTGAGGGTCAATCTCCATAATGACCCCCAGGCCGTTGCACACCGGGCAGGCGCCGTAGGGGGAGTTGAAGGAGAAGGTGCGGGGTTCGGGCTCGGGCATGGAGAACCCGCACTTCGGGCACATGAGGCTTTCGCTGAACACCCGTTCTTCGTTGTCGGTGAGGATTTTGACGACGCCCTGGGCCTCCCGCAGGGCCTGTTCAATGGAATCGGCGATGCGGGAGCGGTTCTCGGGTTTCACCACCAGGCGATCCACCACCACCTCAATGGTGTGGATTTTGTAGCGGTCCAGTTCCGGCGGTTCCTCCAGCAGATGGGTCTCGCCGTCCACCCGGACCCGCAGGAAGCCGCGGCGCCGGAGTTTTTCAAAGAGGTCGCGGTACTCGCCCTTGCGGCCCCGCACCACCGGCGCCAGGATCTGGATCCGGGTACCTGGAGGCAGGGCCAGCACCGCGTCCACCATTTCGTCCACCGTGCTCTTTTTGAGGGGGATGTGGCAATGGGGGCAGTGGGGCACCCCGATGCGGGCAAACAGGAGCCGCAAATAGTCGTAGATTTCCGTGACCGTGGCCACGGTGGACCGGGGGTTTTTGGCGGCCTTGCGCTGTTCAATGGCGATGGCCGGCGACAGTCCCTCAATGTGGTCCACATCGGGCTTTTCCATGAGCCCCAGGAACTGCCGGGCGTACGCCGAAAGGGATTCCACATACCGCCGCTGGCCCTCGGCGTACAGGGTATCAAAGGCCAGCGACGACTTGCCGGAGCCCGAGATGCCGGTGATCACCACCAGGCGTTCCCGGGGAATCTCCAGGTGCTCGATCTTCAGGTTGTGCACGCGCACGCCCTGCAGCACGATTTTCCGGTCCCGCATAGCGGCAAAGTATGGGCACAACTCCGCCGGTTGGCAAGGACCGGGGGGAAGGGATCCGGAGCATGCGGGTGGTGCGAAGGGACAGCCTTCGGCCTGCAAGGGGTGTCGGGGCTGTGCAGTGGCCCGGAGAGTTTCTCGAGCAGTGGTTAGGGAGGGAAAATTGCGAAAGGCGATGTTTGCAGGCAGAGGAAAGGGCAGGGCTGTTTGGCCTGTTCCATTGGGGTTATTTTAGGGTTTGTAACCGAAGGCTGGGGATCGCCCGGCTCGGAGAAGTCCGACCTGGGGAAACACCATCACCGAGGGTTTTGCAACGGTTATGCCTTTTTCCCGAGCGACTCCAGCCTTTCTAAGAACTTCCGTGCCTCGTTCTTGTCTCTGAAAAAGCCATACAAAGCCAGAGGACCACCCTTCCAAGGTCTTCCCTCGGTGGCACCCGGGGGGAGGATCTTCAAAATCTCCTCGGTTTCCACACCAAAATACTCGGAAAATCGCTCAACATAAAGCGAATATCGCACGCCTTGGGACGCATCGCTTTCTCCCGGGATCAGGCTGAAGATGGTCCTCCGCTTTCCGTCGAGAACACCTATGAAGGCCACCGTGCTGCGGGTTGTCGTTCTGTGGTCAAAGTGATTTGTCAACTCCTCGACCAGCCACCGGTACAGTTCGCCCACCCCTTGTTGATCCGCAATCGCTTGCAATTCTTCGTACGTTAGGGGCGGCTTTCTTTTGGAACCCCCTCGTGTTTGTGACCTGTACTCCACCTCACTGGGCTCAATTAAAAACACTCGTGCCAGAAACTCTCGTTCCGCTTCATCCCTGAAATATTGGAAGGTAACGGCATTGATCGCTACTCCATAGGTGTCGGACAGGTACTGGATGATCCTCTCTGTACTGCTGTCCACCCTTGAAGCTACAATGAGGATCTGATGGCGTTCATTCAAAACCTCGGGCAGCTCTTCGCCGAAGCGTTGTCTATAGGCATTCTCCAGCGACGTTTGTCCTCCGAAATACCTGGACGAGATTTCCATGATCCTTTCACTGGACAGTTCCTTAACCCAGGAAGCGTATTCCAACGCCTGTGCTGTCACCTCCCGCGGAGTTTTATCCCGCTTCAACTCAATGATGACCAGGTTCCCTTCTCGGTTTATGCACAAAAGGTCTATCACTCCGCCAAAGTCGGTCTCAACCTGGCGGCCGATCACGAGCAGATCATCCGCCACAATGGAAATATCCTGTTCCAGCCATTTCTCGATACGCTCTTCCCAGTCCAACCGCGAGCGTTTGATTTCCCTCAGCGAATCTCCTTCTTCAATCGCCCATAGTCTTATGTCTTGTGGCATTTGACCCTCCTATGCATGTACAACCCACACTCTCTCACTCCTTCACTGCAGCAGGGTAAGGCACGATCAAATTATACCCTCGGCTGGCATGGGCCATTCCTTCTAAAAAGAGGTGTTTGCTTACCTTCGCCGCTGAAGCGGCTCCTACAATTTGGCCCCTGCCTGTCTCCCCTTGGGAGGGGCCGAATCCGTGCCTGGCAACACTGGGCTGCTGCCAGCGCTTTCCCATCTTCCGCCAACAGGTGGGGTTGACAGGTGGGGTGTGTCGGTGTACTATTCCGGTAGTACACTATGGCGCGGCGGACAGAGATGGCAAAGAAAACAACGAAGGGGCGGCCCGGCAGCCTGCGGGCGGCGGCCGCCCGGGAGGAAAGCCCATGGGCCTGAGGTTTGACCCCACCCGGCCGATTTACCTGCAGATCATGGAGTGGATCAAACGCCAGGCGGTACGGGGTGTGCTCAGGCCCGGCGACCGGGTACCCTCCGTGCGCGACCTGGCCCGGGAACTGCAGGTGAACCCCAATACCGTGGCCCGGGCGTACCGGGAACTGGAACGGGAGGGGTTCCTGTTCACCCTCCGGGGCCAGGGCACCTTCATCACCCGCGACGCCGCCCGCCTGGCCCGGGAACGGCAACGGCTCCTGGAACAGGCGGTGCAGCACTTTCTGGAGGGCCTTCGGGAACTTCAGCCCTCGCCGGAGGAGGCCGAACGGCTCATGGAAATCCTGAGGAGGCAACTTCATGACGATCGTTGAAGTGCAGGACCTTTGGAAACGGTACCCCGGCAGCACCGCGCTCCGGGGGGTTTCCCTGCAGGTGCCCCGCGGGGTGGTGCTGGGCGTGCTGGGGGAAAACGGCAGCGGCAAAAGCACCCTGCTGCGGATCCTGGCCGGCGTGAGCCGGCCCAGCCGGGGCACGGTCCGGGTGCTGGGCCGGGACCCCCGGGACGCCGCCGTGCGCCGGCACATCGCCTTCCTGCCCGAGGTCACGCCCTACGACCCCTGGATGCGGGTCCGCGGCCTGCTGGACTTCCTGCAGCCCTTCTATCCGGGCTGGGATTCCCGGAAGGCCCGGATACTCCTGGAGGCCCTGCAGCTGGACCCGGACCGGCGGATCGGCGAACTCTCCAAGGGCCAGCAGGCCCGGCTCAAACTGGCCACCGCCTTCGCCTGGCCCAGCGACCTGGTGCTCCTGGACGAACCCCTGGGGGGCATTGACCCGCCGTCCCGCCACCGCATCCTGCATACGCTGTTTTCCGAGTTCCGGTACGGCGAGCAAGCCATCGTGCTGTCCACCCACTTAGTGCAGGAGGTGGAGGAGTTCCTGGAAACCGTGGTGTTCCTGCACCACGGCGAGGTGACCCTCCAGGGCTCGGCCGACGACCTGCGCGCCCGAACCGGCAAATCGCTTTTGGAACTCTTTGAGGAGGTGGTGGCATGAAGGCCCTGTGGGCGTTGCTTCGCCGGGAGATTCGGGCCCATCAACTCGCCTTCGGCGCGTACTTCGCCCTCACTCTGCTGCTGGATGCCTTTGCGGTGCTCACGGCTCCGGAGAACCCCGAGCGCTTCGGCCTCACGATGCTTCCCCTGGTGGGCCTGCTCTTCTTCGCGCCGCTCCTTCTGGTGCATGCCTTTGCATCGGAACGCCGGAACCATCAGGTGTACCTGCTGTTCGCCCTGCCGGTGGCCCGCTGGCAGGTGGCCCTGATCCGCGTGATCGCCAACCTGGTGCACACCGCAGGCATCCTGGTGGTGGGCCTGGGGGGCGCCGCGTGGGCGTACCAGCGGGGCCTGGCCTCCGAGGTGCAGGTCAGCGGCTCGTTGGCCCTGCTCCTGGCCCTGGGAATCCTGGCGTATCTCGTGCTCCTGTACGGCCTTGTGCTCGGAATGGAAACGCTGCGCTCGGTGCCCCTGCGCGGCCGGTCGCTCTGGGGGGCGGCCAGCGCCCTGCTGGGGCTCTACCTGGCCCTTCGGGGCGCGGCCCACGGCCTGTACCGGGTGCTGCCGGCCCTGAGCCTGGATTTCACCTTCGTGGATGCCACCGGGCGCGTGTTCCAGAAAACCGCCAATCTGCAGCCTCTGGAGTTTGCCGTAGTTTTCGGCCTCCTCTGGGGGGCGCTGGCCCTCTGGGGGTTCCATCGTTTTGCGGAGGTGTGAGCCATGCCCCTTTCTTTGCTCTGGGTTTTTTGGGTGTTTTCCCTGGTGATCACGAGCACGAGCGGTAATGTGCGGGTTACCGTGGTGCCGCCGAACCCCGCGCTGGCCGTCACCGGCCCCGTGGTGCTCACTACCGAAGACACCTCGCTTTTGGTGCCCGCCGATGAGCCCCTCACGGTGCAAACGGTCTCGGGCGACCTGGTGCTGGATGCCCAAACCGATTCGGCTGCACCGATCCGTTTGAACACCGTATCGGGCGACCTGCGCGTTCTCCACGCCCCGGCCTGTTCCCTGAGGGTCCACACGGTTTCCGGCGACATCCGTTTTGAGGGCGATCCCGCCCGCAGGGGTTCCGGCTTTTACCGCGTGAGCACGGTTTCCGGCAGCGTCAAGGGGGCGGTGCCGCCGGTGCCGGGCCGGTACCGGGTGGCCTCCGGCACCCTGGACCTCCGGTTTCCCTATGAGCCCGACACCCTGGTGACGGAAACCCTGGTGGTGCACTTCGGCCGCCTGCGGGTCAGCGTCCAGGGAACCCCGCTGGAGCCCGACACCCCGGGGGTCTATCGCCACGGCCGGTACCGCCTGGTGGTCCGGCCCTCCCTGGTGCGGGGCCGGAGAGGGCAGGAGCTCTGGCCTCCCTCCATGCCCGGTTGGGGAGAGGGGTGGCTGCAGCCTCCCCAGGCCGAGGGCGAGGAGGAGCCCGAAGAGGAAGAAGCCGACGAGGCCGGGCGGCCCCTGCCCCGCCGGGTGCTCGCCCTGATGCCCGTGCATCCCGGCGCCTCCTCCGGCTGGGTGGACTACAACCGGGTGAACGGCTTTACGCTCCGGTTTCCGGTGGTGTCCCACCAGTCCGACTGGGGCCTGGGGAACCTGGCCTTCGGGAGCCGGGCCCGCTTTGAGGTTGCGGCGGCCTTCGGGCGCCGGATCCCCGGCGAGCCCAACCGGTGGAAACGGCGCTTCGGCTACTGGGCCGAGGCCGAGGTGGGCGGCCGGCCCCAGGGCCTGCCCGGCGCCTTTTTGTGGAGCCAGGCCTGGCTGCACCGCACCGCCTCGCTGAATCGCTGGACCCTCCGGCCCTGCGAGAACTTCCTGGGCAGCGTGCTTTTCAAGATGGACGCCTACGACTACTACCTGTCGTCGGGGGTGGCCGGCGGCCTGGGCCTCCGGTGGCGCCGGCACCTGTGGCTGCGGGCCGGGCTCCGCAACGAAACCGTGGACTCCTTGCCCGTGACCCAGAAGTTCTCCGTGTTCCATTCGGAGGCGGCCTTCCGGAGCAATCCGGCGACACCCCATTACGACCTCCAGGGTGCGGAACTGGCCGCCGAGGTGCGCTGGCGCGGCCTCAGCCTGGCCGCCTGGGGGTTCCGCAGCCTGGATTCCACGGACCGCTACCTGTGGCAGGCCCTGTTCCGCTGGCATCAGCCCCTGGCGTTCGGCGACCTGCGGTTCCGGGCGGCCACGGGTGCCTCCGCCTTCTCGCCGCCCTCGCCACTCGCGGTGTACCTGGGCGGCCTCGGCACTCTGCCCGGCTACGACTTCCATGCGGATTCAGGCAGCCGCTTCCTTTTGGTCAACGGAGAGGTGTCGCTGGAAAGCCCCGGCCCCAACCTGCTGATTTTCGGCGACGCCGGCCGCATTGCAGGGCACGACTGGCTGGCGGATGCCGGCCTGGGCCTGGGGCTGGGCCCCCTGGCCCTGCGCCTGGTGGTGCCCCTGGATCGGCCCCGGGCGTACCGGATCCTTTTCCGGTTTCAGGAGTGGTTCTGACCATGTGGTGGCTGCTCTGGTCCCTCTGGGGAACATTGCCGGCGCATCCGGCACCGGAAACCGCCTCCTGGCTCCGCCTGGAGGCCCGGCTCCAGGGCGTGGTGTGCATCCTGGAGGCCGGCCCGCGCCTGGAGGTGCTGGGGGATACCCTTCATGCCGTGGCCCGGGGCGATACCCTGGTGGTCACGCTGCACCATCGGGTGGGCACCTGGCTCGCCCGGTGGGGCTGGGCTCCGGACACCGTGGTGGTACGGCTGCCCGAGGCCCTGCCCGCCGAGATCCAGGTGGACCACCAGGGAGGCCTGCTGGTGCTCCGGGGGCAGGGCCTTCGCATTGCGGCCCTGATGCTGAGCCTCCGGCACACCCGGGCCTTTCTCACCCTGGAGGACACCCAGGCTCTGGGGCCGGTGGTGCTCCGGGCCTTCTGGAGCGAGATCCATCTGGGCCCGTTGCCCCGCCAGGCCCCGGAGTACCTGCACCTGCAAACCAACCTTTGCCGGGTTTTCCTGGACCTGCGCACGCCGCCGGACCGTTCGGTGCCGGTGGTGCTCGCGGCCCAGTTTTCCGACCTTCGTTTGTACACCGACGGCGCCCCGGTCCTGGCCGACCGCCAGGGCCTTTTGAACCTGGGGCCGTTGCCCCGGAGCGGCTCGGGGCCCGGGTATAGGCTTCTTGTGACCGGCAACCTGAACCGCCTCCGGGTTTTTCCCAATCCCAAGAGGAGGTGACACCATGAGCGCGTTTCTGTGGACGCTGGTTTTGCTCGCCCAGGGCCAGGCGATGCGGGGGCCTGTGGACCTGGCCGGCTATGCCTTTGTGGACCTGGAGATCACGGTGGTGGCGGCCCATCTCACCGTCCAACCCACCGAGGGCACCGTGCTCACCCTGAGCCAGAGCCCCCTGCCCGATCCCCGCGACAGCCTGTTCCTGTATCTGGAACCCACCGGCGACGGCGCACGGGTGACCATCCAGCCCCGGCATCCCCGGGAGGAGGAGCCGGAGGGCTGGCGACGCCTGCTCCGCTTCCTCCGCGACCAGCCGGACTCCTCGTATCTCGTGACCATCACCCTGCCGCGGTCCGTGCCCTTCCGGGAGGTGGTGCTGCAGGTGGGCGCCGTGGAGGGCCACCTGGACCTGGGGGGCCTGACCCTGGAGGACCTGGAGGTGGACCTGGGGGCCGCCGCGGTCACCCTGGACTTCTCCGAACCCCTGGCCGCTGAAGCAGAGCACCTGGAGATGAACGCCGGCGCGGGCGATCTGCAGGTGCTGCATCTGGGCAACGGACGGTTCCGGAGCGCCGAACTCAACACCGGCGTGGCCGCCGCAGCCCTGGACCTTTCCGGCGCCTGGCCGCCGGGCGCCCGCCTGGAGGTTTCCTCGGGCCTGGCCAGCGTGTGTTTCCACATTCCCCGGGACCTCGGGGTGCGGGTGAAGACCGAGGGCTTCCTGGTGGTACGGGATTTTGACGATCTGGTGCGGGAGAACGGCACCTGGGTCACGCCCGATTACCGGGAGGCGAGCCGGCACCTGCTGCTCTCCCTGGGCGGGGCCTTCACCCATTACGAAGTGGCGTACGACGAGGAGGATTGCGATGTCGGTGATTGATACCCTGGCGCTGGTGATCCCGCTGATCACAGGACCCGTGCAGGTGGACGGCCGGCTGGCCGAGCCCCAGTATGCCCGGGCCCTGCACCTCCATTCCTTCCACGCCCTGGAAGCCGGGCGCGGGGATCAGGTGCCCTTTGAGGTGTTCCTGTGGCACGACGGCCACCGGCTTTATGCCGGGTTCCGGTGCCCGGAGCCCTACGGCATCCGGGCCGAGAACCTGCGCCGCGACCGGGCCCACTGGGACATGGACAACTTCGTGGAGATCCTGGTTCTGCGTCCGGGCCGGCAAAACGGCTATGCCTTCGCGGTCAACGCCCTGGGCACCGTGTCCGATATGCGGATTTACCAGCGCACCCAGTGGAACGACGACTGGGACTTCAACTGGAAGGCCGCCGTGCAGCGCTCCGGCGACACCCTGTGGACCGCGGAAATGGCCCTGCCCCTGGCCGAACTCGGGTTCCGGGATACCGTCTATTTGCAGATTCTCCGGTCCCTTTCCCTGGCGTCGGATGCAGGGCTGTGGGGGGTATTGCAACTCGTACATACCGACAAGAGCCATGTGGGGGATGCCTCCTACTCCCGGCCGTTCGTGCTGGAAGGGGGGATGCAACCTACAAGGCGCTGGCCTTTTCGGGTGGCCACCCTGCCCACCTTTACCCTGGTGCAGAGTTCGCAGGACCTGACCGGCCGGTACGAGCATCTGGGGTCCCGGGACCTGTGGTATCGGGCCAGCCTGGACCTCTCGCTGGAGGCCGAACACTGGAACCTGGCGGCCACCGTGCTCCCCGACTACGCCCAGGTGGAGGCCGATGCCGCCTACCTGAACCTGACCCAGTCGGCCCTGTACCTGCGCGAGAAGCGGCCCTTCTTCTACGAGGGCTTTGAGCTCTTTGAAACGCTGCTCAACGCCCTGTACACCCGGGCGCTGGAAAACCCGCGCTGGGCCGTGCGTTCGCAAGTGGAACGCGGCGGCACCCGGGCCCAGGCCTGGCTGCTGGAGGAGCACACCCAGGGCCGCTTCGGGGGCCTGGCCCTGGGCCGTTCCTGGCAGCAGGTGCATCTGCAGGGGTTCGGCCTGGCCCACGGCGGCCGGGCGCTTGTGGACCTCTACGGCCGGTATATCCATCCCTCCGGGGCCCGGGTTTCCGTGGAGGGCCTGGCCCTGAGCGACAGCGGCTGGGCCCTGGCCGCCAGCGGTGGCTACAGCCAGAACATGGGCGTGTATGTCGGTGGCTCGGCCAAGGTGTGGGGCCCGGGCCTTTCCTTTCCCACCCTGTGGACCCCCTACGGCCCGGACCTGGCCGAGGTGCAGTTCTGGGCGGGCCACAACCTGGTGTACTCCCGGCCGTGGTTTTCCATGATCCACTTCGGCGGGTACGGTGCCCAGCGCTGGCGCTGGACCAGCAAGGAATTCTTCAACCGGTCGGTGGGCGCCTACCTCAGCGGTATGATCCACGATCCCCTGCTGGTGAGCCTGGGGGCCAACCGGTTCCAGGCGAGCGGGATGGGCGAGTATCGCTTTGTGAACCTCGGGGTCCGGCTGGGCCTGCAGGAATCGCGGTCTGTGGGTGTGGAATTGAGTTTCGGCGAGTACTTCGGCCGGCGGGCGCTGAAGCCTTCGCTGGGTGCGGGGTATCAGTGGCAGAACCTCAAGGTGCGGGGGGCGGTGGAGGCCCTGATCACCCGGGACCCCGAGGCCGGCACCGCCGACACCTCAGCCTATGCCAACCTGCAGGGGGAGTACCGGAGCCCGTGGGGGCTGTTTGTTCGGGTGTTCCTCCAGCGAACCTGGAACCAGCCTGCGTTCCCGCGGGATGAGGCGCAGATGATTCTGGGGTACGAGCCCGGGGGCCGCAGCCGGTTGTACCTGGTGTTCCACCCGGTGCGGCAGGCGGTCGGCGAGCCCCTGGAAACCGCCGCCTTTTTCAAGGTGGGCTACGAGTTCCGGTTTTAGACGCCCATAGCCGGAACCCTCCTGGGGCGGGGCCGCCCGCGTGCGCGGGCGGCCCCGCCCCATTAAAACGCCCGAAATCAGTGGGTTTGCTCCTGGAACTATGCCGGGGTTTCGCCGGACCCCTGGAGCAGGCGCCGGGCGAAGTGCTCCAGCAGGGCCCGCACCTGCTGGGCCCGCTGGCGCCGGAAAGCCTTGCGCTGTTCCGCTGCTGCGGCGGCCTCCTTTTCCGTCTGGCTTAAGGGCACGAGGCGACGCGGCAGCGGCCGGGGCCGGCCTTCCGCATCCACGGCCACAAAGGTCAGAAAACTGGAGGAAGCCAGCCGCAGGGCGCCGGTAAGGGGCTCCTCCGCCACCACCCGGGCGTGGATCTCCAGCGAGGTGCGGCCCGTATAGGTGATGGCCAATTGCAGGTTCAGGATGTCGCCCTGGCGGATGGGCTCGTAAAAGTCGGTGGTGTCAATGGAAGCCGTCACCACCGGGCCGCGCACGAACCGCAGGGCCAGGATGCTGGCGGCCTGGTCCAGATCCAGGAACAGCCGGCCGGCGAACATGATGCGGGAGGCCAGGGTGTCTTCCGGGAACACGAGGCGGGTGTACTCCAGGGTGTAGGGGAAGGGAGCCCAGGCGGTGGCGATGCGGTCGGTGCCCTGGACCTCCTGGGACCGGAGCCGTTGGCGGCGTGCCTCCCGCCGTTGGCGCGCCATCTCGTACCGCTCGGCCTCCTCCGGCGTACCCGGACGCACCTGCTCCGGCACCGGGCGGGGTCTCCCCTGCTGGTCCACGGCCACATAACCCATGGAGGCCAGGGTGGTGATCTGCCGTTGCCGGGTTTCCGGGTCCTCGGCGTACACCAGCACGCCCACCTCCATGGAACTCCGCCCCACGAATTCCACCTCCGAGATCAGGGTGACCACCTGCCCCACCTTTACCGGCGAAAGGAAATCAATGCCGTCCATGGAACCCAGAACCACGGGCCCCCGGGCCAGGCGGGAGGCGGCGAGATATGCGGTTTCCGTGATCCAGTACATCATGCGGCCGCCGTACAGGTTGCCGCTGGGGTTGGCGTATTCCGGCAGCACCAGGTGGACGGTTTCGACGCGGGTGTCTTTAAGCGTCTTCAAGGCCGGGCACCTCGTGGATCTGGATGCCGTTGGGGCCGGTGCTGACCAGCACCCAGCGGCCGGGCGGGATGGGTGCAGGACCGGAGGGGCGCATGAGTTCGGGATCAAAACGTGTCAGGAGCCGCAGATCCACCCCCAGCCGGGCCACCTTTTCCACGCTCTGCCACAGTTCCGGGGTCATGTCGGGCACCTTCAGGTCCACCTGGTCCTCCAGCCGGGGGCGGTATGAGCGGAAGTAGAGTTCCATTTCCTCCACCAAACTGGCCAGGTTTTCCGGGGGCATGCTGAAGCCCGAGGCGGCCTTGTGGCCGCCGTAGGAGGTGAACAGGGGGCTCAGGGTGTGGAGCAGTTCCAGGGAATTGAAGCCGTAGGGCGCCCGAACTTCGGCCACGATCTCCTGCTGTTTGCGGCCCAGCACCACGGTGGGCACGCCGTAGAGGTCCTTCAGCCGGGAGGCCACATACCCGAGGTACTGGGGTTCGGCGTCCTGGAGATCAATCAGCAGGTACCGGCGGCCGGAACGGATCTCCTGCATGGCCCGGTTCAGAAGGGCGTCGCCCCGGGAACGGTACTCCTGGACGCCCTGGAGCAGGGTGTTCAGGAGGGGTTTGAGGGCCGCCGGATCCCGGTGGAGCAGGAGGTCCACGCCTTTGTGGCGATGATCCCGGCGCTTGCCTGAGGACACCACTGAGATCAAAAGGTCCAGCGCAGGGGGTTGGCCCAGGGTTTCGGTGAGCACCTGCACGAAGGGGGGCGGTGAGGCTTCCAGGGCCCGCAGGCCTTCGTCGGCGATGATCTTGTTCTCCGAGAACAGGGGCACCCGGTCGGCCACGGTGCCGATGGCCGCATAGGCGAAGCTCCAGGGGAAGGCTTCCCGGAAGGCCTGAAGGCTCAGGCCCTGGAAGGCGTCCAGGAGCGCCCAGGCCGCCTTGAGGGCCACGCCCACGCCTGCCAGGTAAGGAAAGGAGCCGCCTCCGCGTTTGGGGTTGACCAGGGGCGCCTCGGGCAGTTCGCGGGGGAGTTCGTGGTGATCGGTCAGCACCACCTGGAACCCGAGTTCCCGGGCCCGGGCCACGGCCGCCCGGTCGCTGCCGCAGCAATCCACGGTGAGGATCAGCGACACCCCCTGGTCGCGGGCATAGGCGAACCCCTGCTCGCCCAGGCCGTGGCCCTCCTTGCGTTTGGAGGGCACATAGTACAGGGCATCCAGGCCCAGGTGCTGCAGGGCGGCCAGCAGTACGGCCACGGAGGTGAACCCATCGGCGTCCTCATGGCCCCATACCAGAATCCGCTGTTGCTTCTGGCGGGCCTGATCCACAGCCCTTAACAGGGCCTCAATGTCGGGCAGGGTTTGCCAGGATACGAGGTTTGAGAGGGTGGGTTCAAAGGTGGCCCGGGCCAGTTCCGGGGTCGTGATCCCCTTCTGGACCAGGATCTCGGCGATTTTGGGGTGGATCGCGTAGGTTTCGGCAATGTGGCGGACCAGCGTGTCGTGCGCAGTCATGGGCCGAAAGTATTGTAAAGCAACAAAAAGGGGGCCCACCGGTCGGCGGGCCCCCTTGAAGGCTTGTTTGGAGCGGGATTACCGCAGGACCACGACCTTCTGGACGCGGGTGCCGAAGGGGGTGGCGAGCTTGGCGAAGTACACGCCGGAGTTGGCAGCGTTCCAGGTGACGGTGTGGGTTCCAGCGGCAACCTGGCCGTTCACCAGGGTGGCCACACGGCGACCGGAGATGTCAAACACCTCCAGCGACACCGAGGCAGCCGAAGGCAGGGTGAAGGCGATCTGGGCGGTGTGCCGGACCGGCGTACGCACCTGCAGCCGCACCGGGTTCAGCACCGGCGAGGTCTCGGTCACATCGGTGATGACACCCAGGAAGTCGGCGATCAGGGTGACCACGGAGTCAAAGGCCATGGTGCCGTTGAGGCCGCCCAGCTCAAAGGACACGCCCACGCTCTTGAAGGTGCCCTGGTCGTAGGCGACACCGCAGTTGTAGCCTACATCCGGGTTCTGGAAGATGGCCTCGGCGGTACCGCCCTGCACCGGCCCCACGGTGAGCTGGTCGATCCAGTTGTTCTCGCCCGCATAGGCCCAGGTGTTGCCGGCCAGGCCAGGGATCAGCGTGTTGTCGAGGCCGAGCACATTGGCCAGGTCAGCGCTTCCATCGTCGGCGCCGGTTACGCCGGTCCAGGGTCCGGGATCCCAGGCGCCGGTGCCGGGGTCGTAACCCCACACATCGCCGCCCTCCAGGAAGAAGGCGCCGCCGTTGGTGAGGAAGGCTTCAATCTGGGCACCCTGGTCGGGCGTGATCTGGGTGTTGTTGCTGTAGATGCCGCACAGCACCCACAGGCTCTTGTACAGGGCCAGGTTGTTGAACTCGTTGGGGTCCGTGGTGTACACACCAGTGAGGCCCAGAGCGGCCAGCGCGTTCTGCAGCATGGGACCGGTGAGCGGCGTGGGATCCAGGTCAATGATCACATAGTCCATCTGGCCTTCCAGCACCGTGAAGTCGCCGGTGGCGGAGTCGTTGGCCGGGTTCTCGTCGCCCGAGAGGCTCACATAGGCCAGGGTGATGAAGGTACCGGTGGCCGTGGCCGTGAAGTCGGTGAAGGACACGGTTTCG
>JALXEF010000096.1 GCA_027069855.1 Caldifarciminota bacterium | reverse complement strand
TCGTGGAGACCATGCCCCGGGAGATCCTGCTCTTAGACCACTGGGGCATGCCCTGGTCGCGGAGGCCCGACGGCCGGATTGACCAGCGGCGCTTCGGCGGCCACTCCTTCCCCCGCGCCACCTTCGCGGCCGATAAAACCGGCTTCTTTGAAATGCAAACCCTCTACGACACCCTGCTCAAGTACCGCGATCGCGTCACCCGCTACTCCGAATGGTTCGTTACCAAAATCCTCATGAAGGACGGCCGATTCGTGGGGCTCACGGGCTTTGATGCCTCCACCGGCGAGTTCTATCTACTCATCGCCAAGGCGCTGATCATCGCCACCGGCGGCGCCGGCCGCCTATACAGCTTCACCACCTATTCCCACACCGTCACCGGCGACGGCCTGGCCATGGCCTACCGGGCCGGAATGCCCCTGGCCGACATGGAGTTCATCCAGTTCCACCCCACCGGCCTGATCCCCTCCGGCATCCTGATTACCGAGGGTGTGCGCGGCGAGGGCGGGTACCTCCTGAACAACAAGGGCGAGCGCTTCATGGAACGCTACGCCCCCGGCATGATGGAACTCGCGCCCCGCGACATCGTGTCCCGGGCCATGATGACCGAGATCCAGGAGGGCCGGGGGTTCAAGGGGCCCCACGGCCTGGATTACCTGCTCCTGGACATCCGGCATCTGGGGGCCGAAAAGATCAACGAACGCCTGCCCCTGATCCGGGAGGTGGCCATCAAGTATGCCGGTGTGGATCCCATTGAGGCGCCCATGCCCGTGCGGCCCGTATCCCACTACACCATGGGCGGTATCCGCACCGACATCAACGGCAAGGTGATCGGCACCGAGAATGTGTGGGCCGCCGGCGAAGTGGCGGCTGCCTCCATCCACGGCGCCAACCGGCTGGGCACCAACTCCACCGCCGAATGCCTGGCCTACGGCGGCATCACAGGCGCCGAGGCGGCCCGGTATGCCCTGAAGGAGGGTGCGCTGCCCGATCCCCCGACGGCGGAGGCCGAGGACGAAGAAAAACGGGTGTTCCAGGGCCTCCTGAGCCAGACGGGCAAGGAGAATGTGTACCGGATCCGCATGGAACTCCGCCAAACCATGGGCGAGAACATGGGGGTGTTCCGCGACGGCCCCCGCATTGAAAAGGCCCTGAAGAAGATCCAGGAACTCAAGGAACGGTACCGCGACATCCGCATTGAAGACAAGGGCCGCATTTACAACACCGACCTCATCATGGCCCTGGAGGTGGGGTTCCTGCTGGATGTGGCCGAGGTGGCCGTTACCGGTGCCCTGCTGCGCAAGGAATCCCGCGGTAGCCACTATCGGCTGGACTTCCCCAAGCGTGATGACGAAAACTTCCTCAAGCACACCATCGCCTACTACACTGAAAAGGGCCCGAAGATGGACTACGAGCCCGTGCGGATCACCGCCTGGAAACCGGTGGAACGCAAGTACTAAAGGGGGAAACCATGGCCAAGCCCGTTCAGTACAACAACCGGCTCGGAATGAAGGGGTGGTGGGGAGGACGCTACGGCCTGGAACGCTGGGCCTACTTCCTGCACCGCCTCACCGGCCTGGTGATTGTGCTGTACCTGATCCTCCACATCTTTGTGACCAGCGCCCGGGTCTTCGGCCCCGAGGCCTGGGAAGCCACCATGGGGGCCGTGGGCGGACCGGTGTTCCGCTTCCTGGAATACCTCCTGATCGCAGCCATTACCTACCACGGGTTCAACGGACTGCGGCTCATCTTCATTGAGTGGTTCGGCTGGTCGCTGGGCCGGCCGCGGCGTCCGATCTACCCCTATGTAACCTCCCTTCACCATCAGCGGCCTCTCCTCATCGGCATGATGATCCTGGCCTTCCTGTTCCTCGTGTTCAGCGCCTGGGGCTTTCTGACCCCCTGAGGAGGTGACACCATGAAGGAATCCCGGTTCTGGTTCCTGTTCTTGATCGCCGGGCTCGTGCTGTTCCTGCTGCTCGGGTATCACATCGTCTTCATCCACCTCCTGGGCAACTACGAGGCCAACATCTCGTTCCAGAGCGTGGCCTCCCGTTCCGTGAGCCCGGCCTACGCGGTGTTCTATCTGCTGTTCCTGGTCTTCGCCCTGTACCACGGCTTTTACGGCCTGCGCACCATTCTGCTGGAAATTGAAGCCCTGGCCCGCCATCACCGCACGGTGACCGCCATCCTGGTGGTCCTGGGGGTGGGGCTTTTCGTTTACGGAACCTGGGCCCTGTTCGCGGCCATGAAAATAGGAGCGGTAGGATGACCGGCGGCACTCCGAAACCCCTGGTGGATGTAGACATGGACCGGGTGGTGCAAACCACCACCTTCCGCGTGTTCCGCTACAACGGCACCGGCGATCCCCCCACCTACAAGGACTACGAAGTGCCCACCAAGCGGGGGATGACCGTTCTGGACGGGCTCCTGTGGATCAAGGAAAACCTGGACGGCTCTCTGTCGTACCGTGCCTCCTGCCGCATGGGCGTGTGCGGCTCCTGCGCCATGATGATCAACGGCAAGCCCCGCCTGGCCTGCCAAACCCAGATCCTGGACCTCCAGACCTCGGTGGTCGTCGTGGAACCACTCAAGAACTACCCGGTGGTCAAGGACCTGGTGCCGGCTCTGGACCAGCTCTTTGAGAAGCACGAAGCCGTCAAGCCCTATGTGATGCGGCCGGGTGAGGAGGACGAACTGGAGAACCCCTCGGGTGAGTTTGAGCAGAGCCCGGAGGAACTGGACGAGTTCATCCAGTTTACTTACTGCATCAAGTGCGGCATCTGCCTTGCTGCCTGTCCTACGGTGGCGAGCGACCCCCTGTTCCTGGGGCCCCAGGCTCTGGCCCAGGCGTACCGTTATGTGGCGGATACCCGGGACACCGCCTACGCCGAGCGCTGCGACCTGGTGGACACCGCCCACGGCGTATGGCGATGCCACTATGCCGGGGCCTGCACGGAGGCCTGCCCCAAGGGTGTGGACCCGGCCTTTGCCATCCAGTTGCTGAAGAAAAAGGTGTTCCAGCACCGGGTTCTGGGCAAAAAACGGAAAGTGGCCCGCGTGGCCCCCAAGCCCACCGGGGTATCGCGGCGGCCCAATGTCCCGGAACCGCCGGCCCGAACGGTCAAATCCGACTGAGGCCCGGTCGGGTTGACACCCTCTGGCCAGAGGCGTATATATAAACAAACGCCTGTAACTGGATACTATGGCCCCAGGGGAAGGGGTAAACAACAAAGGGGTGATTATGGGAATTGCCGTTGTGGTTGGGGTCTTTCGAAATCAACTCATGTTCCGCGGGTTTCCCTTCGGTTCCCTTCAGGGGACACGGTTGTACACCTATCCAGAGGTAGATCCAAACAACCCAAGGAGGTTGCTATGAAGAAGTGGGTCGCCAGCCTATTTGTGCTGGTCGCCGTCGTGCCTCTGCTGGCCCAGGATGGTGTATGGTTCACCAAGGCTGGGACCAGTGATACCCTGCACGACCTTTATCTCGTATCCTGTGAGGTCGTGCAGGTGGATGTGCACTTCAACACCACCTCAGACCTGGGGGGTGTTGTGGTGCCGGTAGGTTCCGACACGGCCGACTTTCTGATCACCGACGCCCAGGGTGACCAGAGCACCTGGAACGACCAGACGCAGGATACGCTGTACTTCCTGTACAGCAACTACGATGCGTCGGCCAACCAGGCGGTGCTTGCGTTGATCCAGGGCAAAAACTCTATTGCCTCCGGCTCTTACAAACTTGGTACCCTGGAGATCAGCGCGAATACCACCAATATTGAGGACCTTACCGATGCGGTGGTGGCCATGACCTGGTCCCCCTCCTCGGAACTGGCCTTCATCAACACCGCTGGCACCGCCAGCACCACGCCCACCTTCACCAGCTTCAACATTCATTTCCTCCAGTGTGGTGATGTCAACGGTGACGGAAGCGTTGACTTCTCCGACGCAACCTATATTGCCAGCTATCTCTTCGGCGGGCCTGCACCCCTGTCTGCAAAAGGAGCGGATGTAAACGCTGACAATTCCGTTGACTTCTCCGACGCAACCTATATTGCCAGCTATCTCTTCGGCGGGCCTGCACCGAACTGCTGCCCTGTGAAGGGTAAGGCAGTCAGCCCCGCCCCCAAAGCCCGGAACCTGAAAGTTAAAAAGATCCACAAAAACCTTCAAAAGTAAGGAGGGTTGTTATGAAGAAACTCTTTGCGGTAACAGCGGCGTTGGTGTTCTTTGGAACACTGGCGGCGCAGGATATGTACTATGTGACCCTGGATCCGGGTGATTCTACGCCCGTCTCCAGCGCTACGGTAACGGCGGGTGACACTTTCTACATCTATGCCTGGATCACGGTGACCCAGAACTTTAAGGCTGTTTCTGTTCCCCTCGGTTTCACCAGCCCTATCCAGAGCCCGATGTGGGTAGTAGACGATGCCGACTCCATGGGGTTTTACGATCCCTTCACAGGATGGACGATCTACGGTACTCTCCACGGCTGGGATAACGACACTGCGGAGATGTTCTGGGGAGCCCTGCGGTTCGTCGGCGTGGAAAGCCCTGGAACCTACCTCATTGGCTGGGCCAAGGTGGCCGTGGATCCGAACTTCACCGGTGAAGTAACCCTCGACAAGTGCATCGCTCTTGGCCACCCCGGTCGGTATATGTACTATACGAACGAGCAAAACCAAAGTGTGATCACTCCGTTCAACCCGGTTACCTTCACAGTCCAGTCGGCTGGGGCGCCTGTGGACACCCTGCATGTGGCCGACTACGGCGAAATGGCCACCATCAATATCCCCACCGGGCCGCAGCATGAGATCTGGTTCATGGAACCCGGCACTCGGGGTCCTTCCGTGCACCTGGTGATCCACAACATCACCGCCGCCGGTGACCTTTCCGTGGCCGTGTACAACACCGCCTATCCGCAAACCGTTGGGTCCATCAATAAGTACTGGTACCTGGACTTCACCGGCACCGCCGACAGCTACGACCTGGACTTCTACTACCTGGATACCGATGTGCCCGCGGGCCTGGATGAGACCCAGTTCCACGCCTGGTACCTGGACCACAGCGTGCCGCAGTGGGTGGATATGGGCGGTAC
>JALXEF010000095.1 GCA_027069855.1 Caldifarciminota bacterium | reverse complement strand
TCCCGGGGTTCCACCACGGGGGTCAGGCCCCGGATCTCGCGAACCACCCCCCGAACCAGGGTGCCGCGGGCGTACCCACCCTGCACCACCACCGAGAGGTTCTCCAGGGTTTTCCCGGTGGAAAACCCCGGGCTCTTGCGGGCCGGGCGTTCCACCAGCACCTCCACCTCGCGCCCGAGCCATCGCCGGCGGCGGGCCAGAATGCCCCGGTTCACCTCCTCAATCAGTCGGCGCAGCCGGGCCCCCTTTACGCGTTCGGGCACCTGGTCAGGGAATCGGGCCGCCGGGGTCCCGGGGCGGGGCGAGTAGATGAACATGTAGGCGCCGTCAAACTGCACGGCCCGCACCACCTCCAGGGTCTTTTCAAAGTCCTCTTCGGTTTCGCCGGGGAAGCCCACCATGATATCGGTGGTGATGCTGGCATCCTCGCCGAGCACCTCCCGGATCATCCGGGCCTTGGCCACAAACTCCTCCTGGGTATAGCCCCGGTTCATACGGCGGAGCACCCGGGTGGATCCCGCTTGCAGCGGCAGATGGATCCAGGGCGTAAGCCGCCGACCGTCGCGGATGGTCATCAGGACCTTGGCGGTGATGTCGCGGGGATGGGGAGAGGTGAAGCGGATCCGCAGGAACCGTGTTTTCCGATCCAGAAAGGCCAGGAGTTCGGCAAAATCCAGGTCGCCGTCAAAGTAGGTGTTGACATTCTGCCCCAGAAGGGTGAGTTCCACCACCCCCAGGGATTCCAGATACCGGGCCTCCCGCAGGATCTCTTCGTGTCGCCTCGACACCTCCCGTCCCCGCACCCGGGGCACGATGCAGAAGGTGCAGAAATGGTCGCATCCCCGCATGATGGTGAGGAAGGCGAAGGGCTCGCCGGGTTCCAGGGCCTGGAACTCCGGGAACTCGCCCAGGTTTTCGCAGTACACCCGGCGCATCTCCTGATGTCGGCCCTCCAGGAGATCGGGGATCAGGGCGAGGCTTCCGGTGCCCACCACCCAGTCGGCACCGTGTTCCTGCAGTTTTTCCCCCATCCACTGGGCCATGCACCCCATGGCCAGCACCTGCTTGCCGTGCTTTTTCTGGGTATGGATATATTCCAGGGCCTTCCGGTCGGCCCGTTCACGCACGGTGCAGGTGTTCACCAGCACGACATCGGCTTCCTCGGGCCGGGCCGCCTCTTCAAAGCCCCGGTCCAGGAGCAGTTTCCGCACCAGCCGGCTGTCGTACTCGTTCATCTGACAACCGAAGGTGCGGATATAGAAGCGTCGGCGTGCGGATGCCATGGTTCTTCGGTCCTTTCCGGGGTGTGCAGGTCTTTAAAGTACGCTTTCTGACTGAAACGGTCAAGATGGCACATTTTCAGTGTGTCGGAGGATAAAAAATGGGGCGGGGCCGCCCGAATGGGCGGCCCCGCCCCAAAACCGCTTCTGAAATCCGCTACCGGACTTCTGAAGGTTTCACCTGTTGCACCGGCCGTTCCGGCGGAACCGGTTGCACCGTCGGCTGGGTGCCACACGGGCTCGGGGCCGGACCACCGTGGTACAGGTAGTTTGCCAGGTAATCCAGGTCGGCCTGGGTTACGGAGCAGTCGTGGTTGTTGTCGCCGGCGTAGAGGGGGCTCGGAGCCGGCCCTCCGTGGTACAGGTAGTTGGAGAGGTACACGAGGTCTTGGTCGTTGACCACACCGTCGTGGTTCGCGTCGCCCGGCAGGAACGAGGTTTCCCAGAAAATGGTGTTGTAGGGGTCGTACTCGTAGGCTTCACCGGCGAAGGGACCATCGGCGTCCACGAAGGTCACCTGGCCCGCCGTATTGGTCTTTGCCACATTCACATAGCCGCCCCAGGTGTTCTCAGGGAAGGTGGCGTTCTCAATGACCACCACTTGAGGCACATTGAGGAGCAGCAGGCGGCCGCCGACATAGGAGTTCTGGAAGGTGCAGTGGTTCAGCGGATGGGCAGGGTCCAGTTTGGCAGTGAGGAGGCGCACGCCGCTCACATTCATGTACTCAAACACGGTGTACTCGGCGGAAAGATAGGTTCCAGGGTAAAAGGTCATGCCGTAGTAGCCACTGCCGGCATGGGTGATGGTATCCGGAGAGATCGGGGTGCCCACAGCCCGCAGCATGCCGCCGTTGCGGATCCGGGCCTGGGTACCCGCGCCCAGCCGGAGCACACTGCCATGGGTTCCGAGGTCCAGATAGCCGTCCACCCGCATGGAGTCGCCCAGGCACTCCAGTTCGCCCTGGTCGGGGAAGTAGGCGGAGTCGCCCGGATGCAGGAAGAAGTCTCCCTGAACCTGAAACTTGGTGTTGTAGGCCAGGAGGAAGTTGGCCTGTTTATGATGGGTGCCTTCACCGATTTCCAGGTGATTCAGGGTCAATGTGGGGGCGTAGTTGGCGAAGGTCGCATCGCTGGTGCCGTACAGGTGGACTCGGCCACCGGTCACCGTCCAGTTGGAATTGGAGTAGGCGTACCAGTCGGAGTTGTACTCAATCAGGCCCCCCGAGATCTGGACATTGGACCCGTCCATGAAAAAGAGGTCGCCGTAACCGTACAGGGTGTCGGTCTGGTACACGCCGCCGCTCATCACGAAGGTGCCGTAGAGCCTCAGGTCGTCGTTAATCCGTGCATGGCCGTTGGACATGTTGAATTCGCCGGTAGAAGCCACCACCACATCGCGACCGGAGAGGGGTATAGAGAGCGAATCGGCGGGATTCTCCAGCCTCAGCGTACCTGCCAGGTAGAGGGCGGTGTCCGGGCGATCGTAGCCGATGATGGTGAGTTTATGGCCGTTCAGGGAGAGTTCGGTGTCTTCGTAGATGAAGAGGGAACCCTGAACCCGGACATTGGAGTTGAGTGCCACCCCATGGGCCCGGGGCGGTGCCAGCGGCGTTTCCGATGCCGCTGCTGCAGATTTTGCAAGGGTGGCCGGGGTTTTGCGGGGACCGATCCCGGTGGGATCCCCAGGGTGAGCCGAAGGATCGGTTGGTTCCTGGGGCAGGGGCAGGAGGTTCAGCCGGTTCCGGGTGGCTCCCTTATCCAGGATCAGGGTGCCGAAGTGGTTGCTGCTGGCCTGGGTCACGGTCACATCGCTGGTGTCCACAAACACCGTGAGGTGACCGACGGCGGGATGGAAGGTGGCGTGGGAGTCGTCCCAGTTGGGGAGATAGGGGTCGTCCAGGGTCAGATAGAGGCTGCCGCCGTTCAACTGGAAGATTCCATCATCCATGAACATGCCCCGGGCGATGATCGTGCCGTCAACCTGGATCAGGGTGGAGGGCCCATCCCAGATCTGGAACGCCCGCTGGATTGTGACATTATGGCCCTGGGTGTTCAGCGTGGCATAGCTCAGGTTGAAATACCAGTAGGCGGTGACATCGGTTTCCAGGTAGGTGGTGGAATCGTGGAACTCTACACCGGAGAAGGAATTGGAAGCGCCCTGCCACACATGGTGTTCCTGGAGACCATAGAACACCACCCAGGGGGTTTGCCACCCGGTGCTGGAGGTCTCCTGGAACACCCCGTTCCGGTCGTCCCAGTTGCCGCCCACATACACCTGGCAGTCGTAGTCATCGGCCAGGTCCAGGGTGCCCCCGTACAGGGTGACATCGCCCCGGATGGTGTCTATGGCGGCTCCGAGGTGCAGGGTACCTTCGTAGATGCTGAGGTCGTTGTCTATGATCAGGGCGTGGTTGTCCACGGTAACCGAGGATCCCGCGGTCTTGTTCACCACCACATTGTAGGCACCGGGTGAGGTGACGGTGGCGTGGAAGGTATCGGTCACAGTCTGGTTCCAGCTCCCCACGAAGTGCAGGGTACTGTGGCCCGGAACGATGCCGCCGTAAGCTCCCACATAGAGGTCACCGTACACAAGGATGCTCGGCGCGAAGGTATCGCCCACCATCAGGGTTCCGTTGAGGAGGAAATCGCTGCCGTTGATGCCGATTTCCGCCACGGACAGGTTGCTCCGCAGGGTGAACACGGCCCCGGAATCCACCCGGAGGTAGTTGACCCAGGTGGTCATGGAGTCGCCCATGTAGGTGCCTCCGTCAAAGACCACCAGGCTCCGGATGCTGGCGAAATAGTTGGAGGCCCGGGCGTTCAGGGAACCGTAGAGGTAAAGGATGCCCCGCACATAGAGGTCCAGGTCGTCGGTCAGGTACACATCGTTGCCGGACATTACGGTCATGCTTCCCACCGAGTCCACGGTGGCCAGTTCGTGGGTGCCGCCGCCCGTAAAGCGCAGGTACGAGTACTCCTCACAGCTCCAGGAACCGTGGTTGAGGAAGTTCCCCTGTACGGTGAAGGAGTGGTAAGCCTCCGGACCTATCAAGGTTCCCTCGTTCACCACATCCCCGTAGGCGACGAAGTTCTGGCCGCCGCTGACCTCCAGGCTGGCGCCGCTTTCAATGGTGAGATCCCGACACGACCCGGTACCACTGCTCACCACCGGCATCCGCGTGGCCCAGGAGGGAATCAACACATCCACGAGGGAGGTGGGCACCGCGTTGCCTACCCAGTTGGTATCCGTGTGCCAGTCGGTGGAGACCAGGCCCAGCCAGGTCCCGGGGCTGAGTTTTTCCACCCGGAGGGTGTACTGGATGTCGTCCGAGAGATGGGACGCGGAGGGTTTGCACACCACCAGGGGGTACCAGCCTGTTTGGCTCGGGGTGTAGAGGATCCCCTGGGATCCGTATCCGGACTTGATAAAGTTCCCCCGCCGGTAAAAGGCCGTGGTCTCAGGGTAGAGGTACATGTAGGGGGTGCCGCCGCTGTAGGTGTCAAAGGCAATCCGGTAGGTGCTGTCGGCATACAGGTGGCACTCAAAGATGTCCACGATCTCGGAAGCCGGCAGAGAATCGGTGTAGACACCGCCGGAACCACCGAAGATATGGTTCACCGAGTTGTCGGCCTCCACCACATAGTCGTCTGCAAAGTTGACCGAGTACCGGACCGCAGCGGGGTAGAGGGTGTCTTCGGCCACGTTCCAGGGGGCTACCACAAAATCCGTGGCCCCGGAACTGTACATGCTGTATCCGGCGCGCACCGAGAAACCGGAGTCGCTGCCCACATAGTCGGTGTACAGGTACAGGTCGTAGTCATCGCTGCCCTGCACCGGGGTAGAGGCCACCACGGCTGCATAAAGACTGGGCTTCACATAGCGGAACCCGTCGGCGTTGGGAAGGGCACCGTTGCCCGGCACCGGAGGGGCCGTGCGAACCCAGGGTGCGTCGGTCTGCAGATCGGGCGGTTCCCACACGAACTGGCGTTCGTAATAGTTGTCGGTTTCATCGGTTTCGCTCACATCGTCGTGAACATCCACCGAATCGCCCAGGGTGTGCCGGCCGCCCCGCACAAAGTAGGGGCCCCAGTTGTGGGCTCCGGCGTACATACCGGGGGTCATCGTACCGACGGAGTATCCCACCAACACCTCATCATCCAGGTAGAGGCGCCCGGAGTGGCTTGAGGACTGACCGGGGCCTTCATTCTGATAGGAGAAGTTCAGGTAGGTGCCCTGGGTATCTCCCGGCAGGGTGGGTGTGAGGTGGGTATTGCCCCAGGAAGCCCCCACGGTGTCCCGGGGAACGATCGGGTAATCCTCTCCTGAATAGGCGTTGGCCGCCACCAGATTGGGCTGAAACTTCACGGCGCCCGTGTAGGTGGCCCAGGTGTTGCTGCCGGTGGCATATTCGCCGTAAATCCACACGGTATAGGGGTTGGCAGGGTCCCGGGCCGCATCAAAGTAGTCGCCCCATCGGTTGCGGTTGTAGGAATCGCGCCGGTCATAGGGACCGTCTCCCGCCCGGAGCCAGGTGGAGGTCTCGGGATAGGTTCGGCCGGCAATCCAGCCCGTGTACCGAAGGCCCGCGTACTCCGAGGTCCCAGAGCGGGCGCACACCAGCACCATGTTGCCGTGGGGATCCACGCTCACGGCCGGATAAAAGTAGTCGTGGTACGAAGCGCCCCAGCCATTGTGGTCAATTTCGGCGTTGTTGGTGGACACATTGATCTTGAGCCAGCGGACCGCGGCATGGGTGCCGTCGCTGAAGGATGCAGCCTCCGCAAAGCTGGCATAAAGGCGGCTCCCCTGGAAGATCACCGGGCCCGAAATCCGGCAGTCGCCGACATTGAGGTGGGCCGTGTCCCCTCCCTGGACCGCCGGAGGCGGCGCACTGTAGGAGGTCACCGACACCGTGGCCTGAAGGCTCAGGGTCGGCGAATTCGTGCCCGTGTTGTCCATCCGCCAGAGGGAAACCTTGTTCCAGCCGCCGCTCTTGGTGTTCAGGAAATACGCACTGGGAGAAGAGGAATAACTCTCGGCCGGCTTGACGGTAAAGGCACGGCTGCCGTCCGAGTTGTGGAGGTTGACAAAGTCATAGTACACGAAGCCGCCGCCGGCATAGGCGTTGCTCTTGGGAATGTGGCGGATCTTGGCATATTGGAACCCATCGCTGAAGCTGAACTGGTTGGAGGTGATGAACAGGGCGTTATCGTTGTAGCCCAGGCTCGGAAAGTCGGCCCAGTTGTTGGTGGAGGTGCCGCCGTCCATGGTGGCGTCCAGTTTCCACTGGTACCAGGACCCGGCGGCCGTGGAATCCGTGGAGACCGCCAGCAGGTAGTAGGACTCCTGGGTGGAGGAGTTCATCGCCAAGGCCACCACCACGAACCGGTGGTCCAGGGCATCAAACACCACCCGCGGGTCAAACACGAAGGACGGGGGATTGACCGGGCTGAAGAAGTTGTACAGGGTGTTGGAGTAGGTCTGGTTGCCCTGTTTGTTGTAAAACCGGATGGTGGAGTTCACCACCACCACGATGTCGTCGTAGCCCACGGCGATGTCAGGGTCCGGCGGGATCCAGCCCGTATAGGGGGTGGTGCTGAAGGATTGGATCACCGGGGGCGCGGATTCCACCTGGGGCGGTGCCGCGTCTTCATGGCCGGAGGGGGCCGGAGCTCCCTGGAGTTTCCGGAGGGAATCCAGGGGAATCTCGGTCCCCAGAGGCGTCACCTGCATCTCCTGGGAGGTTTCAGGTGCCAGGAAGGTGCCGGGCTGAGCCTCCATGATCACCGGCTTAAGGGGCTCCGCCGGCCCCGGCATCCCCTGGAAGGCGAGGCCGAGAACCGGAACAAAGCCCAGGATCATAGCAACAAGGATTCGTCTGTACATGGTTCCCCCTCCTACCGACTGGACTGGCTTTCGGGTGCCGGGCGATCCTGGGCCTTGGCCGGACGCAGGAGCAACCCGGGGTGCTCAAGTTGCTGGATCTGTATGTCGTATGCCTGTACCTCCCGGGCATTGCCGTAGATCTGGGCGATTTCTTTGCGGAGTTTCAGGATCTGGAGTTCGGCCTGGGCCTTTGCCTGCTGCACCTGTTGCATCAGGGCTTCGTCGCCCGTGAGCCGATACTCCTGGTTCAGGGTTGCCACCTGCCGCCGGGTTTCCTCTTGCACCCGCTCAATCTCCGCCCGCAGGTTCTGCACCTGCTGCTTCTGGGCCTGGGAGAGTTGCCGGGTGGGGGGAGGAATTTCTCCGGGATGGGTGGTCGCGGTTTGACTCTGGGCCGATAGGGTCCCCAGGGTCAGCATCCCCAGGGCCAGGGCCACAACCCACTTCATACGCACCTCCTTCAAGGTTAAGGTTGTATACGCGGGTCCCTTCTTCCCCTCCAGGGATCTCCACGGACAGGTTCTGCGGAGGAGAGGGTCAAAATGCCGAGACCTCAGGGTCGGTGCCCTGGCAGAGACACGCCTCCTGATTGAACAGTCCCCTGGGCGTTCCCGTCATTTTCACCCCTTCCCAAGAGGGATGCTCTAACTATGGGGCTGAGACCGCCTCCTGTCAACCGATGGGCCGGGATCTTCAGCCGAAAAGCTCGGCCCCTTCCGAAGCCTCACCCCTCAGGCAATTCCAGGCGTGAAGCACAGGGGTGGCGCTGGGTACGACGGGTGTCGTACAGATGGATCACCTGCCAGCCCCGTCGGCACAGGGCGTCGGCCAGGAACCGCCGATGACACCGAAACCACAGCAGTTCCGCGCACATCACGGCCGTGGGCCGCTGAAGGGCCAAATGCTCCAGGCGCTGCAATCCTTCCCGAAAGGCCGGGGTTTGCATGTAGGCTTCATATCCACCCTTGCGGTATCCCCCCAGAAGGTCACCCAGCCAGTGATAGGCGATCCCCAGGGCCGGCAGGGTCCGGGCCAGGTGTTCCCGGGTGAACCAGGGCATGCGTCGGGAGGTGGGGAACCGACGGACATCCACCACCTGCTCCACCCCGTGGGCTTTAAGCACCTCCGCCAGTTCTTCCAGCGTGCGGGTGGAGTGCCCTACGGTGAAAATCCGTTTAGGAGCCGGCGCGGGCATAGGACCGGGGCTCCGAAGAGCCCAGCACTTGCAGGTACTCCTGGATGGCCCGTTTCTGGAACGCAAACACGGGCATCAACGCCTGAGGCAGGGGGTCCACCCGCGGGGTTTTGAGGCGCAGCGGGTTCACGAACCGCCCGTCCTTCAAGATTTCAAAGTGCAGGTGGGGCCCGGTGGACAGGCCGGTGCTGCCCACCCGACCGATGAGCTGGCCCTGCTTAACGCGCTGCCCCCGCCGCACATAGATCCGCGACAGATGGCCGTAGCCCGACTGGTAGCCGTTGGGATGCCGGATTCGGATGTACTTGCCGTATCCGCCCTTCCATCCCGCGTACACCACCACCCCGTCGCCGATGCTGGAAACCGGTGTGCCGTAGGGCGCTGCGAAGTCCACGCCGTGGTGGTGCCGGTACCGCTTCAGGATGGGATGCCAGCGCATGCCGAAGTAGGAGGAGATCCGTCGGTACCGCAGCGGGGTCTTCAAAAACTGCCGCCGCATGGGCTGCCCCTCGGGATTGTAGTAGTGGCCGTTGAAGTAATAGGCCTCCAGGGTGCCCACCCGCCGTCCCTGGTACCGGGCCCAGAGGATGCGCCCGTAGCGGGCCGGGCGGTTGCGCCACACATACCGCTCCACCAGGAACACAAAGGAATCCCCCACCTCGGTTTCGGTGTAAAAGTCCATGTCCCACTCAAAGATTTCGGCGAAGCTCACCGCCACCTCGGCGGGCACCCGACCCCGGACCACGGCGGCCTCATAGAAGGAAGTCTGGATCCGCCCTCCCAATAGCACGAGGTCCTTTCTGAGGAACGCCCGTTGCCAGTACACGGTATCCGGCTCCCACACCAGGTGCACCCAGGGGCGCAGGCGATAATCCAGGCGTTCCAGCCCCTGTGCACCCCGGTACAGGAACAGGGAATCGCCGGGCCGGGGGGCCCGTTGGCGCGCCCGGAGTTCCTGGAGCAGGCGGCGGGCGATCCGATCGGCCCGGGCCGGGGGCGTATAAGACCTGAGCACTTCAAACAGCGCATCGTTGGGCCGCAGTACCACGGTGTCCGTGGGAGCCGCGGCCATCCACAACTGGGCGAAAAGCCAGAACGCCGTCATGGTGTTTCCGGTTCCTCCCGGGGATAGCGGTTCCGCACCTCACCACAGCGGCAGGGGATGTGGCCGCACTTGGGGCATCCGTGGGCATAGCGCCGGGCGGCCTCCTCCATGTCCACCCCGGCCAGGTTCGCCAGGGACAGCAGCCAGGCCAGGGTATCGGAGAACTCCATCCGCAGGGCCTCGCGATCGCCCTTGCGCAGGGCCTGGGCCAGTTCGCCCACCTCCTCGGCGAACCACATGAAGGTGCCCTCCAGGCCCCGTTGCCGGTCCTTGTGCAGGTAGGTCTTGCGGATGATCTCCTGGAGTTCCTTCAGGGTCATGCGCCACCTCCGAGCCAGCGCAGGATCAGGAAAAAGGCCGGTATCACAAGAAGCAGGCTGTCCACCCGGTCCAGGGCGCCGCCGTGCTCGCCGAAAAGGCGTGAGGTGTCCTTGCGGCCGTGCAGGCGTTTGAAGGCCGATTCCGCCAGGTCGCCCACCTGGGCCACCGGCGGCACCAGGGCCGCCACGCCCACCCGCACGGCCCAGGGGAACCCCGGCAACAGTAGAGCCACGGGCACGGTAAAGAGCCAGCCCAGGAGGAACCCCTCCCAGGTTTTCCGGGGGCTCACCGTCGGCGCCAGCGGGTGTCGGCCCAGGGCCAGGCCGAAGAACAGGGCCAGGGAATCAAACACGAACACCACGAAGGCCGGATACAGCACGGTCCACAGGCCCTGATGCCGGATCCAGAGGGCCAGCATGCCGGGGATACCGATGTACAGATGGCCAAAGAGCAGGTCGCGGGTGATCCGGAAGCCCTCCTGCCGGTACAGCACCATCCACACGAAAAAGTAAAAGGCCAGAAGGCCCCACAGGCCCAGCACGACCCCCTCCAGGGAGGGCATCCGGTTCCGGCTCAGGCCGTACGCGATCCAGGCCAGAAAGCCGCTCTGGAACCCCACCCCGAGGATGGCGGGCCAGCCCCGGCCGGGCTGGGCGATCCGCAGGTACTCCCAGAGGGCCAGGCCCAGGAAGCCGGCCACCAGGGCCCAGAAGGCCCAGCCCCCCAGCCAGGTGAGGGCCAGGAACACCGCCAGGAGCAACGCCCCGACCAGTATCCGTTGCACCAGGCCCGGAATCACTCGGGCACGCCTCCGAAGCGTCGTTCCCGACGGTTGTATTCCTCAATCGCCTGGAGCAATTCCCGGCGGCGGAAATCGGGCCAGTAGGTGGGGGTCACATAGATCTCGGTATACGCGATCTGCCAGAGCAGGAAGTTGGATATCCGGAGTTCGCCCGAGGTGCGGATCAGGAGGTCGGGATCCGGCAGTTCGGGATCGTACAGGAACTGCCGAAAGTCCTCTTCGTTGAGGTCCTCGGGCCGCACCCTGCCCTCCTGCACGGCGCGGACCAGTTTCAGGGCCGCGTCCCAGATCTCGGCCCGGGCCCCGTAGGAAAGGGCCAGATAGAGTTTCAGGCCCGTGTTGTGGCGGGTGGTTTCCATGGCCCACCGCAGCCGCTCCTGCACTTCCGGGGGCAGTTCGTGGATCCGGCCGATGGCCCGGATGGACACATTGCGGCGATTCAGTTCCTCCACCTCCCGTTGCAGGAGGTGCTGCAGCATGGCCATCAGGGTTTTGACCTCCCGGGAAGGGCGGCGCCAGTTCTCCCGGGAAAAGGTGTACAGGGTGAGGTACTCCACCCCCAGTTCGGCGCACACCCGCACCACCTCGCGCACCGATTCCACCCCCACCTTATGGCCGAAGACCCGCGGCAGGCCTCGCTGCCGCGCCCATCGGCCGTTGCCGTCCATGATGATGGCGATGTGTCGGGGAATTTCCAACCGGCTATTCCTCCCGAATCTCCTTTTCCTTTTTCTCGGCGGCCTCGTTGATCTCCTTGATGTACTTGTCGTGGATCTTCTGGATCTTGTCCTGGGCCCGCTTGCTGTCGTCCTCGGAGATCTCGTGGTTCTTTTCCATCTTCCGGATCCGCTCGATGCCGTCGCGCCGGATATTTCGGATGGCCACCCGGGCGTCTTCGGCCAGCTTGTGCACCAGTTTGACCAGATCCTGGCGCCGCTCGTCGGACAGGGGCGGAATGGGCACCCGGATCGTGTCGCCGTCAATCTGGGGGTTCAGGCCCAGGCCCGATGAACGGATGGCCCGGTCGATCTCGCCGATCACCGACTTGTCCCAGGGCTGGACCCGCAGGAGCCGCGGCCCCACCACGGAAATGGAGGCAATCTGCTGCAGCGGGATCGGGTTGCCGTAGTACTCCACCTTGATGCTCTCCAGGAGCGCGGGGCTGGCCCGGCCCGTGCGGATCTTGAGGATTTCCTGCTTGAAAGCCTGGAGCGACTTGGCCATCCGCTCCTCTACATCCCGATAAACCTCTTCAATGGTGGCCATGGTTTCTCCCCCTTTGTTTCTAAGGCTTCACCAGGGTTCCCACGCGTTCGCCCTGGAGCACCCGCACTAAGGTGCCGGGCTCCAGCAGGGCAAACACCACCAGGGGAATCCGGGCTTCCAAAAGCAGGGTGGCGGCCGTGAGGTCCACCACCCGCAGCCGGCGTTCAATCATCTCCTGGAAGGTGAGTTCAGGCAGGAACCGGGCCGAGGGGTCGGTTTCGGGGTCTCCGGTGAACACACCCCGGACCTTGGTGGCCTTGAGCACGGCGTCGGCCTGGAGTTCCGCGGCCCTCAGGGCTGCAGCCGTATCGGTGGTGAAGAAGGGGTTGCCCGTGCCCCCGGCCAGGAGCACCACCCGGCCGGCCTCCAAGGCTTCCCGGGCCTTTTCGGGGTGGTACCGGGGCACCAGGGCCTCCACCTCGCGGGCGGCGAGCACCGAAGCGGGCACCCCGGCCTGTTCCAGCAAATCGGCCAGGGCCAGGGCGTTGATCACGGTGCCCAGCATGCCCATGGCATCGCCGGTCACCCGGTGGATGCCCAGGTGCTGCACATTGCGGCCGCGAAAAACATTGCCGCCCCCCACCACGATACCCAGCCGGGCACCGAGTTGAAGGGCGGCCTGGATTTCCTGAATCAGATACCGGAACCGGGCAGGGGCAAAGCTGTCATCCCCCTCTCCGAGCATTTCGCCGGAGACTTTGAGGATCACCCGACGGTATTGAAGCCCCATTTGGCTTGAGCGGCATACGACCGCCTGTTATTCCTCGCCCACCCGGAACCGGCAGAACCGGCGCACCCGGATGTTCTCGCCAATCCGGGCAATGTACTCCTTAATGAGGTCCCCCACGGTTTTGGAGGGATCCTTGATGAAGGGCTGCTCCAGGAGCACCTTCTCTTGGAAGAACTTCTCCAGTTTGCCCTCCACGATCTTTTCCACGATGTGCGGGGGCTTCCCGGTTTTTTCCACCTGGGCCCGGTAGATTTCCTTTTCCTTTTCAATGATCTCCGGCGGAATGTCCTCACGGGACACCGCAATGGGGTCGGACGCGGCGATCTGCAGCGCGATGTCGTGGGCCAGGGTACGGAACTCCTGGGTGTTGGCCACGAAATCCGTTTCGCAGTTGACCTCTACCAGGACCCCGAGCTTGGCCCCCGGGTGGATGTAGGCCTCAATCAGGCCCTCGTTGGCCTCGCGGGCCATCTTCTTTTCGGCCTTGGCGGCTCCCATCTTGCGGAGCTCTTCCACGGCCTTTTCCATGTCGCCCCCGGTTTTCTCCAGGGCGATCTTACAATCCAGAAAACCCGCACCGGTCCGGTCGCGGAGTTCTTTCACCATCTTGGCGGTGATCTCAGCCATTTTCCTGTGCCTCCTTCTCCTCGGCAGACTCCTGGGGTTCGGCGGCGGCCTCCTCGGCCTCTTCCGCCGGAGCCTCGGCCGGCTCCTCAAAGGCCCGCTGTTCCACCAGGTAATCCCGGCCCTGTTTGCCGGCGATCACGGCATCGGCGATCACGCGGGTGATCAGCCGGATGCTGCGGATGGCGTCGTCGTTGCCGGGGATCACATAGTCCACCATATCGGGGTCGCCGTCGGTGTCCACCAGGGCCACCACCGGGATCCCGAGTTTGCGGGCCTCCTTGACGGCGATCTCCTCCTCCCGCACATCAATCACATAGAGGAGATCGGGCAGGGCGTCCATATCCTTCACGCCGCCCAGCACCTTTTCCAGCTTCTCCCGCTGCCGACGGAGTTTGATGGCCTCCTTCTTGGGCAGCAGCGCCATGCGGCCGTCTTCCTCCATGCGCTCCAGGTCCTTCATGTACTCAATGCGGCTCTTGATGGTCTGGAAGTTGGTGAGCATGCCGCCGAGCCACCGTTCGGTCACATAGAACACGCCGGCGCGCTGGGCCTCCTCCTTCACGATGTCCTTGCCCTGGCGCTTGGTGCACACGAAGAGGATGCGGCCGTTGTCGCGGGCGACTTCCATCACCTTTTCGTAGGCACGCCGGAGCAACTGGAGGGTAAGCCGGAGATCAATGATGTGGATGCCCTGCTTCTCGGCGAAGATATAGGGCTTCATCTTGGGGTTCCAGCGCTGGCGGCGATGGCCGAAGTGGACCCCGGCTTCCAGCAGGTCCTGCAGGGTCACCGGAAGATCAACGCTTGGAGAACTGGGGCGCCTTTCTTCTCTTGGCGAGTCCATACTTCATCCTCTCCTTCTCTCTGGGGTCGCGGGTGAGCATCCCGTGCTTTTTCAAGGTGTCGCGAAGATCCGGATCGGCCGTCACCAGCGCCCGGGCGAGGGCATGGCGCACCGCCCCGGCCTGGCCCGAAAGGCCGCCTCCGTGGACCTTCACCACCACATCAAACTTCCCTTCGGTACGGGTCACCTTGAGGGGTTCCAGGGCGTGGATCACCAGGTCGTCCCGCCGGAAATACTCCAGGGGCCGACGGCCGTTGACATACACCCGGCCCGTGCCCCCGGGCTTCAGGCGGAGCCGGGCCACCGCCCGTTTCCTGGAACCCGTCGCGAAGATGATCTCTTGCATCCTGTGCCTCCCAACTCAGCGAAGCTGGCTCAAATCCAAAAACTTGGGTTTCTGGGCTGCATGGGGATGAACCGGCCCGGCATACACCTTGAGCCGCTTCAGCATCCGCCGCCCCAGGCGGTTCTTGGGCAACATGCGCTTGACCGCCAGCTGGATCACGCGTTCCGGATGGCTCTGCAGCATCTGCCGGGCGGTGCGAACCTTCAGGCCCCCGGGATACCCCGAATGCCGGTAGTACATCTTCTGGTCCAGTTTCTTGCCGGTCAGCCGAACCTTTTCCGCGTTGACCACCACGACGAAGTCACCGGTATCCAGATGGGGCGTGTACTCCGGTTTCCGCTTGCCCATGAGCAAAAGCGCAATGCGGGAAGCCAGGCGCCCCAACACCTGGTCCGTGGCGTCAATCACCCACCAGTTGCGATGGATCTCCCTCGGTAAATAGGTCTTCATCTCTTGCCTCTCATGCTCTTGTCAAACAGGGGGAACCCGTTGAAAGCCCGTTATTTATACAGGGGCACCCCACAGGTGTCAAACCGCACCGCGTGGGCACTGGATTGTAAGGCCGCCCCGGGGGTCAGTAAAGAAAGCGGCCGAAAACCAGGACCACGAAGGTGACGATCGCCACCCCGATCAGGTTCAGCCAGATGCCCGCCCGGGCCATGTCGCGGATTTCCAGGCGTTCGCTGCCGAACACGATGGCGTTGGGCGGCGTGGCCACGGGCAGCATGAAGGCGCAGGAGGCCGAAAGCGTGGCAGGCAGCATGAGCACAAAGGGATGCAGCCCGATGCCCCGGGCCGCGGCGGCCGCAATGGGCAAAAGCAGGGTGGCCGTGGCGGTGTTGGAGGTGAGTTCCGTCAGGAAGGTGACGAGCAGCGCCGTGGTGGCCACGATCAGGGGCACGGGCAGGCCGGCCAGGCCGTGCAGGGCCTGGCCGATCCACTGGCTCAGGCCCGAGGTGCCGAAGGCTTTGGCCAGGGCGAAGCCGCCGCCGAACAGGAGCACCACCCCCCAGGGCACCTTGAGGGCGGTTTCCCAGTCCAGCACAAAGCGGCGCCGGGCCCCGGGCAGGGGCACGGCAAAGAGGAGCAGCGCCCCCAGCATGGCCACGGTGGAGTCGTGCACGGTTTTCCGGATGCCCAGGAGGTCGGACCAGCCGGGGATCGTCACGAAGCCCAGGTTCAGGCTCTTGCGGAAGATCCAGAGCAGGGCCACCACCACGAACACCGCCAGGGTGAACTTCTCTTCCACCGTGGGTGCCGGCAGGGCCGCCTTTTCCCGGGCGATGAGTTCGGCAAAGGCCTCGTGCTGCTTGCGCTGCACGCCGAACACCCACCGGGTGAGCACCCACCATGCGATGGGCAGAAAAAGGATCACCAGCGGCACCCCGACGGCGAGCCACCGGGCGAAGGTCACCTCCAGGCCGGCGAGTTCCCGGGCCTGGCCGGCAAACACGATGTTGGGCGGCGTGCCCACCAGGGTGGCGATGCCCCCGATGGAGGCGCTGTACGCAATCCCGAGAAGCAGAGCCTTGTCAAAGGAGTGGGAAGCCGAACGGTGCAGGGCCACCACGGCCATGGCCATGGGAAACATCATCATGGTGGTGGCCGTATTGCTGATCCACATGGAAAGGAAGGCCGTGGCCAGCATAAAGCCGAGGATGACCCCGGACTCGCTGGTGCTCCGGAGGGCCGAAAGGATGCGGAGGGCGATACGGCGGTGAAGGCCGTGGGCCTCCATGGCCTTGGCGATGAAAAAGCCGCCCAGGAACAGGAAGATGTTGGGATCGGCATAGGGAGCGGCGACCTCCCGGGCCTTGGCCACGCCGAAGAGGGGCAGCACCACGAGCGGCAAGAGAGAGGTGGCGGGAATGGGGATGGCCTCGGTGATCCACCACACCGACATCCACAGGGCGAGGGCGAGCACCACCCGGCCGGCAAAGGTCAGGCCGGGCACCGGCCAGAGCAACACGACGAGAAAGAAAAGGGGTCCGAGCCCCAGAGCCCATTGCCGGTACCGCATATCCGAAGGATACAGCCCCGGAGCCGAAAAGAAGGCCCCGATCGGCACCCCCGGGCTTGACCCGGCCTGCCGGGCCCCGTATGCTACCAAAAACCTTAGTAAACGAGGTGCCGAATGGCTCGGAGAGGTCCACGAAGAAAACGACGCCCCGGGGAAACCGTCAAGGTGGAACAGCCGGGGCTCGCCAAGTTCCTGGGTGAACTGGAGGCCCTGGTGATGGAAACCGTGTGGCAGCTGGGCGAGGCCACGGTCCACGAGGTGCGGCAGGCCC
>JALXEF010000094.1:4856-5147 GCA_027069855.1 Caldifarciminota bacterium | reverse complement strand
CCGGCCGGCCCGTTCGGCGGCCCGGGCGATGCGTTCCCGAACGATCCGGAGATTCTCGGGGAGATGGGGCGACCACATGCCCCGATTGTACAGGGAATCCCGGGAAACGGCGATCCACCGGCGGTTGGCGGCTACCGGGCCAGCCTGTACCCTATGGGCCATGATGGACCCCAAACTCAGGGGACTGGTTGCCATTGTCACCGGTGCATCCAGGGGTATCGGCCGGGCCGTGGCCCTGGAACTCGGCCGCCAGGGCGCCGATGTGGTGGTGCACTACCACCAGCGGGAAGC
>JALXEF010000094.1:0-4846 GCA_027069855.1 Caldifarciminota bacterium | reverse complement strand
GCCGATCTCCGCGAGTACGAGGGCTGCCGACGGGTGGTGCGCACGGCTCTGGAAACCTTCGGCAAGGTGGACATCCTGGTGAACAACGCCGGCGTATCCCAGCACCGCGACTTCTTTGAGATCACGCCGGAGGAGTGGGACGACATGCTCCGGGCCAACCTGAGCCATGTGTTCTTCATGAGCCAGATGGCGGCTCGCGACATGGCCCGGCGGGGCTTCGGCCGCATCATCCACATCGGCTCCCTTCGGGCGCGCATCGGAAGCCCCCACGGCGCCCACTACGCCGCCGCCAAAAGCGGCATCCTGGGCCTGGCCCGTTCCATGGCCCTGGTGCTCGGCCCCCTGGGCATCACGGTGAACACCGTGGCCCCGGGCTATACCCGCACCGACATGACCCGCAAAACCCTGGAGGAACGGGAAGAGGAAATCCGGGCCACGATCCCGGTGCGCCGCGTGGCCGAGCCCGAGGACATCGCCCGGGTGGTGGCCTTCCTGGCCTGGCCCGAGAACCAGAACATCCACGGCGCCATCGTGGATGTCAACGGCGGCCTGTACCTGCCCGCATAGCCGTGGAGATCCTCAACGACCTGCCGGACGACCGGTTCCTGGAACTGGACGCTTTCCTCAGCATCCTGAGCATCTACGAAGACCGAACCCGGACCCGCCGCCTGCAACGGGGCCTGCGGCCCCTGCTCCGCCCCGACCTCGTGGTGCTGGAGGCCGGGGCCGGTCTGGGCCACATGACCGCCTACCTCGCCCGCCGGGTGCAACGGGTGTACGCCGTGGAGGAAAACGCGCTGGCCTGCCGCTATCTCCGGCACCGGTTCCGGCAGCACCCGAAGGTGCAGGTGCTCTGCGGCCCGGTGGAAACCGTGGAGCCGCCGGAACCCATTGACCTCGTGTTCCAGGAACTCTACGGCCCCCTGCTCTACGACGAATCGCTGGCCGCCCTGGAACGCCTGCGGTTCCGGCCCCGGGCGGTGTTTCCCGACAGCGGCGCCCTGGAGTACGGGCTGCTGGATTCCCGCCGCCTCAAGGATCCAGTGGCCCGGCCCGATATCCTGCCGCTTCTTGAGGGCGCGCTCGTGGCCGATCTCGTGCCCGAGGTGCCCCGGTTCCGGCCCCTGGGCACCCTGTGCACCTGGCACTGGCCCGAGGGGCTGCACTGCGGCGAGGCGAACCTGGCAGGCCGAGCCGGCGACCTCGTGGTCCTGCGGCTCGTGGTCCGGCACAACGGCCGGGTGCTCTGTCGGGCGGTGGAATGCCCCAACTGGCCGCTGGTGTTCACCTACCGGGCCGGCGACCGGTTTCGGCTGCAGTTCGTTTACGAGGATGCCCTGAGCCGGGTGCAACTGGAATGGCGCTGAGGGGCTGATAAAAACTTCAGGGCGGCGGTGCCGCCCTGAAGGGGGAAGGGGGTAAGGAGGGCCATAGGGTGCCTATATGATACGCGAATCCCCCTTAAGTGTCAATGCATGACCATCGTACTCTGAGAAACCCACTTGGACGGCCTTCCGCACCCACCCGTAAAATCCACCATCATGCACCTGGGACTGGGTCCGGAACGGCGCCGCCGGCTGGGGCGGGCCCTCCATCGGCGGGGACCCCAGGCAGCCCTCGGGGCCGCCCTCTTCGGCCTCTGGATCGTGGTGGGCACCCTCGGGTACCACTGGCTGGAGGGCTGGCCCCTGCTGGATGCCCTCTACATGACCGTCATCACCCTGACCACCATCGGCTTCGGCGAGGTGCATCCGCTTTCGCCCCAGGGCCGGATCTTCACCCTGTTCCTGATCTCCGTGGGCCTGGGCACCGCCGTTTATACTTTCACGCGCTTGGGCCAATTGGTGTTTGAGGGCGAGTTCCTGGACCTCTTCGGACAACGCAGAATGGCACGAGAACTCAAACGGCTCCGTGATCACTACATCGTGTGCGGGTTCGGCCGCATCGGCCAGATCGTGGCCCGCGGCCTGGCCGACGAAGGCGAACCCTTCTGCGTGGTGGAACAAAACCCCGACCTGGAGGAAACCCTCCGCGACCTGGGGTATCGGTATGTCATCGGCGACGCCACCGAGGAGGAAACCCTGAAACAGGCGGGCATTGACCGGGCCCGGGCCGTGCTCGCGCTGCTCCCCACCGACGCCGACAACCTGTACCTCACGATTACCGCCAAGGGCCTGAATCCCGGGGTTCGGGTAATCGCCCGGGCCCTGAGCGCCAAGGCCGAGGCCAATCTCAAGAAGGGCGGCGCCGATCAGGTGGTGTCGCCATACCGCATCGCCGGCATCCGGATCCTGCAGGCCGCCCTGCGGCCCACGGTGCTGGAATTCATGGAACTCGTGACCCACCGCGCCTACCTGCCCCTGCAACTGGAGGAGATCCGGGTCACCCGCTCTTCGCCGGTGGTGAACCGCACCCTGGCTGAGGCCGATGTGCGGAACCATTACGGCGTGATCGTGATCGCCATCAAACGGGCCAATGGAGAGATGGTGTTCAATCCCGGCCCCCAGGAGGTGATCCGGGAGGGCGACATCCTGGTGGTCATGGGCCGCGAGGAGGATCTCCGGCGGTTTGAGGAGGGGGCCTGAAGCCTTTTCGTGTCTCCTTTCCCTCACGCTTCGCCTGCAAGTGTACAATTGCGATACCGGAGGCTGCCATGGGACGACGCAAATCCTGGCGTGAAAAGCTCTACGATGCTCAGGGGCTGCCCAAGGTCACCCCGCTGGAAGGGAAACTCCGGGCCAAATGGGGGCCCGGCACCCTGCTGGTCCCCTCCCCTGTAGAAATCCTGGAGATCATGCAACAGGTACCGCCGGGCCGGGTCATCACCCAGGAGGAAATCCGACAGGTACTGGCCCGCCGCCATGGGGCCACCCTCACCTGCCCGCTCACCACCGGGATCTTCGTGAACATCGTGGCCTGGGCCAGCGAGGAGGAACGCTTGGAAAGCGGCACCCTCCTCGCTCCCTACTGGCGCACCCTTAAACGCAACGGGGCCCTGAACCCCAGGTTTCCCGGCGGGCAGGAACGACACCGGCACCTACTGGAACGCGAGGGGCTCACCGTGGATACCCGCCGCAAAACCTGGCGGGCGGCCGACTGGCAACAGCATCTCTGGGTGCCCGAGGCCTGAAGCCCCGGGCCGCCGGCATCATGGGCTGGCACAGCCACTGGCGCGTTTTCGGGATCCTGTACCTGGGGGCGCTGCTGGTTCGCCTGCTCTGGGCATGGCCGGTGCTCCTCCATCCCGAACGCGCCTGGGACCCCGATTCCTACGGCTACCATCGCCTGGCTCTGAATCTGCTCCACGAGCACCGGTTCTCCATGGACTACCCCCGGCCCGGACAGCCCGAGTTCTTCCGAACCCCGGGGTATCCTCTGTTTCTGGCACTGCTGTATGGCGTATTGGGCACGGGTACGCGCCGGGTCGTGGGGGTCCAGGTGCTCCTGTCGGCCCTGGTGCCGGTGCTGGCCTACGGCCTGTTCCGCCGACGGCTGGACGAACCCCGGGCCCGTGCGGGCGCCTGGGTGCTGGCCCTGATGCCCGAGGCGGCCCTCTTCGCCTCCCTGCTGCTCAGCGACACCCTGTACCAGGTGCTCGGCGTGGGTGCCCTGGCCCTGCTGCTGGCTTCCCGGGCCTCTCCGGTCCGGGTGGCCGGCGCCTTCGCCGTTCTGGCCGCGGCCACCTATGTGCGGCCGGCCGGCGTGATCCTGGTGCCGGTGTTCGCCGGCTGGCTTCTGGGGACCGCCCCGGGTCCCTGGCGCCGACGGTTCATCCTGGCGGGGCTCGGGCTTCTGGTGTACGGCCTGGCGCTGGCTCCTTGGCTCCTCCGGAACCATCGGCTCAGCGGCCGCTGGCTCCTGAGCACCGCAGGGGAAATGAACCTGGTCTTCAGCGATACGCCCTTTTACCTGACCCATCAGCAGGGCCGGCCTCCCGGCGCCGCAGCCCAGGCGGAGCACTGGACATGGTTGAAACAGCAAACCGGCTGGCCGGAGGAGGATTTCCAGGTTCTGGTCAACGATCCCCTGCGGCTGAAGACCGCTGTACACCTTTCCCTTCAGCGTCTGGGTGTCGGGGGCCTGGCCGGGCTCCTGCGATACCGCCTGGTGTCCGGGCTGGTTCTGCTGTTTCATCCCGGTTTTCGGCACTACGCCCGGGTGGTGCTGGGAAACACCCCCGAAAGTGGAACCTGGGCATGGATGCAGGCCACCGGCGGGCGGCTGGCCCGGTTCTGGCACACGGTTCAGCAGAAGTTCCGGGGCACAGGCCCGGGGTTCGCGGTGCTGATGATGGGCGTGTACCTGATGGAACTGGCCGCGCTCCTTCTGGCCGTGGTGGGGGCCTGGGGCCTGCTCCGCACCGGCCGGGCCCGGTGGCTCTGGCTGGCTCTGGGCACCTATCTGCTGCTGATCCTGGCCGCCGGGGTCAACATGAACCCGCGGTTCCGGGCGAACTACCTGTACCTGCTGGTTCCTCTGTGGGGTGAAGGGTGGCACCGTCTCCGCCAACGGCGCATCTGATCCGAAGGGGTCCCGTTGGATCAAATTCCCGAGCGCCCTCCGCAATTCCTGGCGTGCGGCACCTGGGTGCCGCTCTGGAATTCTGGCGTAGAGCCTCCCAGTGCTGTTTTGACGGGAACAGTGCCCTTTGTGAACGGGGAACCTCCGGCTTTTAAAGCGGTGCCGGGGCACCGCACTCCAAGAGCCGGCGTCGCCGCTGAAGCGGCTCCTGCGGAGCTGTCAAGTCCTGAAATACGTTTACACCGAAAGGGGGGAACTCGGGTCATTGGGTCTTCCTCCTGCCCATTGGAACGCTGACTCCGGCTACCTCTACCTCCCCCTCGTA
>JALXEF010000093.1 GCA_027069855.1 Caldifarciminota bacterium | reverse complement strand
TGGCCTGGAGCCATGCCGCCGTGCTGCAGTTGCTCGGTGATCTGCTGGAGGCCGGGGCGCTCTAAGGTTTCCCGAAATTACGCCGACTTCTGGTTGCCGTGGCGGGGTGCCACGGGATGGGGAATGTACTCCACCGTGGGCCGTTGCGGGTGCGCCTGCGGGTAGAGCTCCATGATGGCATACACCTCTTCCGGGATCCGGTCTTCCACGGGCAGCCCCAGCGCTTTGGCCTCGGAGAACATGATGGGGTAATCGTGGGTCCACACGCCGGTGGACAGTTTCCGGGCGAGTTCCCGGGCTTTGTCCTCGGGCAGTTTATCGCGCACCAGGGTGTACACGATGTCCTCCACCTGGCGGATCGCCTTTTCGGCCACATCGGCCTGGAGCAGCAGCTGGTCGGAGGCCTCCTTGCCCTTCTCGCGGGCCACCTTCAGGATGGAGGCGGCGGGCACGGGCCCGGCCTCCTGTACCATCAACTGGGGGTCCACCGGCCCCAGCACCGCGTGGGGATCCATCAGGATCTTGTCGGCCGCAAGGGCGATCAGGGTGCCGCCCGACATGGCGTAGTGGGGCACGATTACCGTGGTGGGCGCCGGATGGTCGTGCAGGGCCATGGCGATTTGCACGGAGGCCAGCACCAGGCCGCCGGGCGTGTGCAGGATGAGGTCTATCGGGGTGTCCTTGGGTGTTTTCCGGATGGCCCGCAGCACGGCTTCGGAATCCTCAATGTTGATGAACCGCACGAAGGGGATGCCGAAGAGGCCGATCTGCTCCTGGCGGTGGATCAGCGTGATCACCCGGCTTTTGCGTTTCTGTTCCAGGTTGCGGATGGCCCGCAGGCGGGCGCCGTGCAGGGCCTGGTACTTCCACTGGGGCCAGAACAGAGCCCACAGCAGAAAGAGCCAGAAGATCATGCTAAAGGGATCCATTGCGAAAACCTCCTATGGTTTTGCCAGTGCCTGAATTTCCCGCTGTTGCCAGAGTTCATCGCCCTGCAAGTGGGCGTGATGCAGCGGGCAGTAGCCTTTGGGCGCGCTGCCCTCCCGAAACACCTCCTCCCGCACCTCGGGGCAGAACGGGGTGGCCAGTTGGCCCGAACGGACGCACACCGTGGCGTACTCCACATTGGAGGGCGCCAGGAACTCCATGGGCTGCGGCCACAAAGAGTCGGCATACACCCGTTTCAGGAAGGAGGCGAAGATGGGGATCGCCATGCGGGCGCCCGTGGCTTTATCCATGATGGTCCGGGGCTGGTCGTAGCCCACCCACACAGCCACCAGCAGATTGGAGGTGTAGCCGATGAACCAGGCGTCGCGGTAATCGTTGGTGGTGCCGGTTTTGCCGGCCAGGGGGAACTTCAGGCCGTAGCGCCAGCGCAACGACTGGCCGGTGCCCTCGTTGACCACGGATTCCAGCAGGCTGGTGACCAGGTAGGCCGTGACATCGTCCAGCACCCGCACCCGATGGGGATGGTTGACCTCCAGGTGATGCCCCTGCAGGTCGGAAACCATGCGGATGAAATAGGGGTCGGTGCGCACGCCGTGGTTGGCGATGGTGGCGTAGGCGGTGGCGAGTTCCAGCGGCGTGAGGGAGGCCGCGCCCAGGGCGATGGAGGGGTACGCCGGCACATCGCTCTGGATGCCCATCCGGTGGGCGTATTCCACCACCTTGCGGGGGCCCAGGCTCAGGATGAGGCGTACGGTGGCCAGGTTCCGCGATTTGGCCAGGGCGGTGCGCAGGGGAATAGGGCCCAGGAACCTGCCGTCAAAGTTGCCGGGGGCCCAGCGTTCGGGCACGCCCTCCCGGAAAAAGTGCAGGGAAATAGGCAGGTCGTATACGATGCTGGCGGGCGCGTATCCCTGGTCAATGGCCGTGGTGTACACGATGGGTTTGAAGGCCGATCCCGGCTGGCGGTGGGCCTGCACCACGCGGTTGAACTTGCTGTGTTCGTAGTTGCGTCCGCCCACGAGCGCCAGGATCTCGCCGCTCACCGGGTCCAGGGCCACCAGGGCCGCCTGCAGGTACCGGGGCGGCGTGGTGTCGCCGGTGTCCCGCTCGGCCAGGCTGGGATGCAGGTCAAACTGGGCCTCTAAGGTGTCCAGCACCGAGTCCACCACCTCTTCGGCCACCGCCTGGAGCCGGGCGTCCAGGGTGGTAAAGATCTGGGCCCCGCCGCCGTACAGGAAGTCTTCGCTGTAGCGCTCCAGGATGTACCGCCGCACCATGTCCACAAAGTAGGGGCCCACCCGGTACTCCACCTCGCTCGCCGGATGGATCACGATGGGTTGCTGGAGGGCTTCCTCGTACTGGGCCTTGGTCAGGAAGCCGTTGCGATACATCATGCGCAGGATGAGCCGCTGGCGCTGGATCGCCCGGTCGTAGTGCCGGAGGGGTGAGTACAGGGAAGGATTTTTGGGGATGGCGGCCAGCAGGGCGGCCTCGGCCACGGTCAGGCTGTCCACGGGCTTGCCGAAGAAAAACTTGGCCGCCGACTGCACGCCGTACACGCCGTGGCCGAAGTAAATCTGGTTCAGGTAGCGTTCCAGGATCTCTTCTTTGGAGAACAGGCGTTCAATTTGCACGGCCAGCAACGCCTCTCGGATCTTGCGGGTGAGGGTTTTCTCGTGGCTCAAGAACATGTTGCGGGCCAGTTGCTGGGTGATGGTGGACGCGCCCTGGGCCCGGCGCCGCTGCACCAGGTCCACCAGCGCCGCCTTCAGCAGCCGCACCAGATCAATGCCCGGATGCTGCCAGAACCGTTTGTCTTCGGTACTGATGAAGGCGTTGCGGACATGCTCCGGAATGTGCTGCAGGGACACCAGTTCCCGGCGTTCCACATAGAGTTTGGCGATGACCGCACCGTTGCGGTCAAACACCTGCGAGGCGAGTTTGGGGCGATAGGTGGTGATGGTGTGGGGATCCGGCAGGTTCTGCCCCAGAATGACCAACACAAGGATTGTGGCCACCCCTGCAACCAGAAAGAGGGCCACACCCAGCAACACTCCGCGGATCAGGTATTTTCTCATGCGGCATCACCGGCTCAGTACAGGAAGTCCTGAATATTGTACAGAGTGACCCGGGGCGGCAGGTCGTGCAGGGCTTGCTGAAACCGCCGGATCTCGCGGCGGATTTCGGTTTCGGTGAGGGGCCGGATTCGGTCGGCCCGCACCCGCTCGTGGTACTCCGGCTTCTCGGGCGGCACGAAGGGCGAAAGGTACACGATGTCCCGCGGTTCCCAGCGGGGAAAGGCCCGCAGGAAGGCCACGGTATCCTGGAAATGGGGTTCCCGGAACCGGTGGCCGCCGGCGCCCACCAGCACGATGACGCCTACCGAGAGCCCGGCCTCCTTGAGCCGGAGCAAAAGATGCCAGGCGCCCTCCCGGGTTTCCGGCTTGTTGAGCCACCGGATCAGGGGCTCGTGGGCCGATTCCAGGCCGATGTACAGGCGTCGGAGGCCGAGGTGTGCCAATCGTTGCCAGTAGGCCACGGGATGCCGTTCCCCGGTGAACACATCCAGAAAGGAAAAGAACCCGCGGCTCCAGGGCATGGCCTGCCGGATCCGCGGGGCCAGGTGTTCCAGAAGTTCGGTGGCCCGGCGCTCCGGCAGCATCAGGGCGTTGGCGTCGGCCAGAAACACCGACTTTCGGAGGGGTAGCGCCCGGCCGAAGAAGCGCAGCACGGCCTCCAGGTGCTGTAGAACCTCGGGCAGCGGCCGGATCCGGAAGGGGATCCGGGTGTACAGATCGCAGAAGAGGCACTGGTTCCAGTGGCACCCCTGGGTCACCTGGAGCACCAGGGCCAGGTACTGGTCGGGCGGCAGGATGCCGAGGGGGCTGTAGATCTCTCGGAATCTCCGGGCGTCTTCGGCGAGCCAGGTCTCGTCCCGTTCCAGGATCCGGTGCAGGGTTTCCTGGACGGCCTGCTGCAGGGGTTGCGGGGCCTCGGCAAGGCGAGGCCAGAGGTTGGGCGGCGGGCCGGCCTTGGGCACGCCCGGGCCCGGGGTCACGCGGAGAGCCGCCCGGTGCAGGTTCGGCAGCACCTCCCGGCGGAGGTCCTGGTGCAGGGTTGCCACCAGATCGCGGGCCTCGGCCGGGCTCAGGAACCGGCGTCGCCGCACGGATTCGTCTTCCTGGACCTCCCGCCAGAGCACCATGAACCGGTGGTCCAGGCCGCGTTTGTAGGTTTTTCCGTGCCGGAGGGCGTGGAACGGTCGGCCTTCGGCGTCGAAGGAGTACACGCGGACAGGGTCCAGCCCTACGGTGAGGGCGCCGGGTTTGAGGTGCAGGGTAAGGTCCAGCATGGAGGGGCTAATAGCCCAGGCGCCGCAGGAAGTTCACATCCTTCCGCCAGTGTTTGCGCACCTTGACCCAGAGTTCCAGGTGCACGGGCCGGCCCAGGAAGGCCTCAATCTCCTGGCGGGCCTGGATGCCCACGCGCTTCAGGGCCTCGCCCCCCTTGCCGATGAGGATGCCCTTCTGGCTGTCGTGCTCCACATAGATGATGGCCCGGATGTAGTCCTTGCCGCCGTGCTCCGGGTCCTGCTCCACGAACTCGTCAATCTCCACGGCCGTGGCGTAGGGGATCTCCTGGCGGTACAGCTGGAAGATCTTTTCGCGGATGATCTCGGCCACGAAGAAGCGCTCAGGCTGGTCGGACACATAGTCTTCGGGGTACAGGGCCGGGCCCTCGGGCAGGTACTTGACCACGAGGTCCAGCAGCCGGTCCACGCCGTCCAGTTTGAGGGCGCTGATGGGCACGATCTCCAGGAAGTCGTACTTCTTGGACCACTCCTCTATCAGGGGCAGGAGGTCCAGTTTGCGCACAGTGTCCACCTTGTTGATCACCAGGATGGTGGGCTTCTTCTTTTCCTTGATGCGTTCCAGCACGGCGAGATCGCCGGCCTTGATGCCGTAGGGTTCCACCATGAAGAGCACGAGATCGGCCTCCTCAATCACCTCGCGCACCCGCTGGAGCATGAGTTTGTGGAGTTCGTACTGGGGTTTCTGCAGGTAGCCGGGGGTATCCAGGAAAATGGCCTGATAGTCGTCGCCGGTCAGCACGCCGATGATGCGGCTGCGCGTGGTTTGCGCCTTGGGCGTCACGATGGACAGTTTGGTTTGCAAAAGGCCGTTGATGAGGGTGGACTTGCCCACATTGGGCCGCCCCACAATGGCCACATAACCGGTTTTGAATGCCATAGCCCGGAATTATACGCCGGAGGCGAGGGGCGGGAAGCCCGGGCCGGGGGTGAAGTCCAGGTCCAGCCGGGGAAACCGCCGGAGGCTGAGGAAGGGCGGCGGCTCCCGGCCCTCGTGCAGGGCCTGGGCCAGGAGTTCGGCGTAGCCCGGGGCCCGCATGATGCCGTAGCCGTTGAAGCCGGTGAAGATCCAGAGGTTCTCTACGCCGGGATAGGGGCCGGCCAGGGGAAACCGGTCGGGCGTGCCGGCCAGGAGGCCGGCCCAGCCGCGGCCCAGGCGGGCCGTGTCGGCAAAATCCGGAAACAGGTCGCCCAGGACACCGGCCACCTCCTGGAAAAAGGCCTCGTCGGCCTGCTCGGGGAAGGCATCGGGCTGGAACTCACCGACCTGGGTGCCGTCGCCCACGATGTACTGGCCGGTGCTTTCGGGAATCCAGTAAACGCCCGAGTCCATGTCGTAGAGGCCGGGCAGGCGCTCCGGGAGCACCAGCCGGGCGGCCTGGGCCCGATAGGGCTTGAGGGGCAGGGGCTTTTGCAGGGTGGCCTGGAGAAACCGGGCGGTCCACACCCCCAGGGCCAGCACCACGAGATCGTAGGTTTCCCGGCGGTACCGGGTGTGCACCTCCACGCTGTCGGCGCCGAGGGCCAGGTGTTCCACGGCCTCGTAGAGTTGCACCGGCGTGTGGGTGGCCCGGAAAAAGGTGTAAAGCGCCAGGGCGAAGGCCGAGGGGTCCACATAGCCGTCTTCGGGCGAGAACAGGGCCTTCTGAAGGCCCTGGGGCCGGGGGAAGCCCGGGGGCAGGTCCTCTTGAACCGGCAGGCCGGCATCGCGCACCCGCCGGTACACCGCGTCCAGGGCCCGGGCCGAGGCGTCGCTCCGGGCGAGGCGCACGAGGCCGGTTTTCCGGAACCGGAAGATGCCGTGGGACTTCTCCTCGGCGGTGGCATACAGGCGGCGCGCCCGCTGCACGGCCTCCAGGTCTTCGTCGTGGTCCAGCAGGAAGGTCAGGATGCCGGCGGCGCGGCTGGTGTTGCCTGCCACGAGGGCGCCGCGGTCATACAGGTGCACCTCATGCCCCCGGATTTTCAGGTGGTACGCCAACGACAGGCCGGCGATGCCGGCCCCCAGAACGCCGATTTTCATCGCCTATAATCTACGGGAGATGGCATCCGATCCCAAGGAGGTTTCCAGCCCGCCCTTCCGCAACCTCCAGATGCTGGCGCGGTTGCTGATCCTGGCCCGGTGGCTCATCCTGCTGATCGCCGGGCTGGTGTTCACCTTTGCCCTGCCGCGGATACCCAGCCGGTGGAACCCCTTCCAGGCGATTCTGTTCGTGGGCGTGTACAACCTGGTGGCCAGCCTGATTGCGCTGCAGCGGCCCCGGAGCCTGGTCCGCCGTTCCTGGCTCTGGCTGCTGTGGGATGGGGCTGTAGCCCTGGGAATCCTCCCTTTCACCGGGGGATACATGAGCCCCTTTTTCCTGCTGGTGCTCCTGGTGGTGCTGGAAATCGCCCTGTTCTTCCCCTGGAAAACGGCGCTGGCGCTGCTGGCTACGGTGGACGCCCTGCAGGTGGCGGCCTCGGTGTTCCGCGGGTTGACTCCCGTGGACCCCCTGGGTGTGATCAACCGGTTCATGGCGCTCCTGCTCTTCGGCAGCATCGCGGTGCTTTTCGTGCAGGTGCTCCGATGGGAAGAGGAGGAGCGGCTCCAGGCCATGCGGCGGGCGCGCCAGGAGCGGGCGCTGAACGAGATCTTCGTGAAGCTCGGGGAAAGCCGGATGGATCTCCAGCGGGTGCTCCAGGTGATCCTGGAAAGTGCCCGCGACCTGCTGAACGCTCGCGCCGTGTTGGTCCTTACGCCCGAGGACTCCCGGAACCTGAAGGTGGCGGCGGTGTGGAACCTGCCCTCGGTGCAGGCCGGCCAAACCCTGCCGCGCTGGCCCTGGTTGCCCCGGGAGCGTCAACTGCTCACCTGTGAGCGGGGACAGGACCCCTGGCCGCCGGTGGTGCAGGCCCCGGAGATCCGCTATGTGCTGTGTACCCCGCTGAGGACGGCCGGCGGCGAGATCCAGGGCTGGTTGCTCCTGGGATACGAAACAACGCCCCCCACCGATTCCCTGGACCTGCAACTCGTGCGGGCCCTGGCCCTGGAAGGCAGCCTGGCCCTGGCCAACGCCCACCTGCTCCAGCGGGAACAGGCCCATGTGCAGGAACTCCAGCGGTTTGACGCCCTGCGGTCCACCTTCTTCTCAGCCATCGCCCACGAGCTCAAAACGCCCCTGACCGTGCTCAAGACCCTGGTGGCTTCGCTGGACCGCTATCCTTCCCTGCCGGCGACCACGCAGCGGGAGATTCGTCAGAGTTTGGAGGCGAACCTGAACCGGCTGGAAACCCTCATCAGCGAAACCCTGGAAAGCGCCCGGCTGGAGGCCCGTTCGGTGCGGTTGCATCCGGGGCCGGTGCATCTTGTGGCCCGGATTCGCAGGGTGGTCCAACGGCTTCAGCCCGTGCTTCAGCAGAAACAGTTGCAGGTGCAGTTCCCGGCCCCTGAACCCGGGCCGGTGGTGCGGGCCGACCCCCGGTTCCTGGATCGCATTCTGGAGAACCTGCTGGAAAACGCGGCCAAATTTTCGCCCGAACAGGGGATCCTCCAGATCCGGGTGCAGGTGGCAGAGGGGCAGGCGACCGTGTGCGTGGCCGACCAGGGCCCGGGCATCCCCCCGGAGACCCGCGACCGGGTGTTTGAAAAGTTCTACACCTCGCCCGCCTCCTCCAGCCAGGGAGGGGTGGGCCTGGGGCTGTACATTGTGCGCGAACTGGTACGGCTCCACGGAGGCCGGATCTGGATTCAGGACGCAACCCTTGGGGGCAGCGAGTTTTGCTTTACCCTGCCCCTGTACACCGAGGAGGAAACCGATGCATCAGGCCGTCAAACGGATCCTGGTGATTGATGACGAGCCGGACCTGGCCCGGGCCGTGCGGTTGACCATCACCCTGCAGGAGCCCGATTGGGCCGTGGATGTGGCCCATTCCGGCCGGGAGGGGCTGAAGAAACTGCTGGAGGGCACCTACGACCTGGTACTCCTGGACCTGGTGATGCCCGACATGTCGGGCTTTGAGGTGCTCAAGCAGATCCGGGCCTTTAACGATGTGCCGGTAATCATTCTCACCGTGCGGGACGACGAACTGGACAAGGTGCACGGCCTGGAACTCGGGGCCGACGATTACATCGTCAAACCCTTCGGCCACCTGGAGCTCATGGCCCGGATCCGGTCGGTGTTCCGGCGGGTGGAGGGCACGGTGGTGGCGTACCAGAAGCCCTATCGCGCCGGTGACCTGAAAGTGGATTTCAACGAGCGGGCCGTGTATTTGAAGGGCGAGCGGCTGGGTTTGACCGCCACCGAGTACCATCTCCTGGAAATTCTGGTCAAAAACGCCGGCCGGGTGGTGTCCCGGGAGCGGCTCCTTTCGTGGGTGTGGGGAGAGGAGGCCGTGGACCATCCGGACTACCTGAAGGTGTACATCCATCGGCTGCGCAACAAACTCGGGGATCCGCGCTGGATCCAGACCGTTCGGGGCATGGGGTACCGTTTTGTGCCGCTTTCCGAATCCGAGGAGGCTGCTCCGTAAGAACATCGGGCCCCGCGGAAGCGGGGCCCGGCGAGGTAGATGAAGGGGGAGGCGATCATTCGCCTCCGGCCAAAGCGGCCCACACACCCAGGATCACCACGATGACGCCCACGATGATGTCGTTCCACATGGCCGAAGCCGTGCTGGAGTAGGAGAGGATGAACGGGGCGATGATGAGCCACAAGCCCAGGATGGCGTTCACCCAGCTCAGGCCCTTCACGGTGCTGGGAGAGTTCGCCAGCGCCGCCCACACGCCCAGGATCACGAGCACGATGCCAATGATGATGGCGTCCCACATCGCCGAGGACACCCTGGTGTAGGAGAGCACGAAGGGAGCGATCACCTCCCAGATCCCGGCGATGGCGATCACCCAGTTCAGGTTCTTTGCGGTCTTCATGATGCCACCTCCTTTTTAGGTTTTGGGTTTTCCCGTTCCATCGCTCCTATATTCGGGGAGGTGGGTAAACAGAGCCGTTACCGAAGGTCAACGGAAGGTTAACGCACCGAACCCTCCGGAAACCGGCGGTTTCGTTGTCCTGAAAGGGGAAAGGGGCGACCTTACCGCTGCAGCCCCCGCATCATCTGCAGGGTTTGGTTGCGGAGGCGGCGGCGCTGCAGGGCGGTTTTCCGGATGGCGGTTTTTGGGCTGTATATCCATGAGGTTCTGAGGGATACCGGTGAATCTCTTATGCCTTCGGATTTACGGGTGATACGCCAACGATAGGCTGACAATACGGGTTCCCGGGATGCTGATTTTCATGGGAGTGGCCTTAGAAAAAGAAGATGCCGAGCAAGTTTATCTTGTCGAATTTTCGCACTTCAGGCGGAATGTATTCCTGTAGTGCTGAAGGAGTGCCTCCAGGCACCGGATGGCCCGATCCAGGCTGGGTGATCTGGACCGGGCAGCTTGGGGGTCCCAGTGCTCTCTCACAAATTCTCCCATCCGTGAAGTATATGCAGGACCGACCGAGGATCCCTCACGAGGAACAAGACCTTCCCGGATGTCGCGTCTGCGTGAAACTCGGGCTAAATCTATTAGGGTCCGTTTGGGATCATTTAGGTTTTCCGGGTCTTTCGGGATTTGGCTCTGTCTTATCCTCAGAAACGCCGCCAGATGTACACGATCTGCTAAAAGCCAAGACTCTACTGTACGGACAGCCACCCGAAAACACATGAACTGAGCCAGTTCAGGTAGATGCTCTTGAAGGAATTGGGGCGCGCAATCACCATCGCTATTTAAATCCACCAGCACGAACCAGGGGAATCCATGCTGTGCCGACTGATTGTAAGCTCCTATTTTCTCAAGGAGACGAGATTTCCCCCCTCTTACATAAACTCTGGGATTTACTGTTCTGCTACAAGGTACTTCCTGGAGAAGACGAAGCACAACCTCCTCATCCAACGGCCCCTCTACCGCGACACGCAGTTCTATCATTTTTTATCTGGAAACAAGGAGAGATACTTGGCTTCCTCCGGACGTGTGTGGGCCATGGCAATGTCTCCCACGGTCATACCGTGTCTCAAGAGAGTACGGGCATCCCCAATCTGGGACATTTTCTGCACCGTTGTCGCTTCCTTATCCGGTATTAAGAGAAGAACTTCCTCCACTCCAATCCCTTTATCTTCCAGGAGTTCAGAAGAGTGGGTGCTTACGAGGATTTGCCGTTTGATGCGCTGTTGTACCCGGGCAAACATTTGGGGGATATAACGAACAACTTCCGGATGCAGGGAAAGTTCGGGTTCTTCAAGAAGAAGGGGCCCCCTCCCGTCCAGTACGGCCCATAGCAAGCCCATCAGACGGAGGGTCCCATCAGAGAACTGATCTTCTGTTTGCCAGGCGCCTCGAGCACGCCAGTGTTTATATTTAGCCCGCAGGTGTGGTGTTCCCCGCTCATCCCGCCACAGTTCAATGGTCTCGAGTTGGGGCACGGCGACTTTGAGGGCTTCCTGAATGCGCCGCAGCCGTGCTCTCCTTGTTCTTTCTGGAGTTTTGGCAAGCTGCTCGAGGAAATCTCCACCGTAAGGATCTCGGGATCGGAAGATAAATCGTTCAGGTTCTCGGACGATTTGGGGGACAAGATGGAGATAACGCACGGAAGCAAAAAACTCTGCGAGTTCGCGAAATCTCTGGTTCATAGTAACCTGTTCCAGATGGGTCTGGGTAAGCCGTTCTGGGTCCTTACGGTCTTCATCGATAGGGCGGTCTAAAATAAGCTTTAGACTTCCCGTCTTGGGGTCACGATGCTGGACTTGTTCTTTTTGAATGATGGGGCGGTGCGTTTCGTGTTTAAATTGAAGAGTGTAAGTCCAAAGTGGTATTTCTTCTGGTTCTCCCGCCGCTGGCATCACCTCGACATGGATCATAATATGCGATTCACGGCGGGCTGCAAGACACCGTAGCGCCCGTATCCCTCCCCTCTTCCGGATGGCCGCCTGAAATCCTCCACCCTCTGCAGCGAGGTCCCGTAAAAAGCGAAAGACATCAAGAAAATTAGACTTCCCAGAGGCGTTGGGACCCACGATAAACACCCGTTGGCTGAGAGAAACATTTATCTCCTTGAAGTTTTTCCAATTGCGTAGCTGCAGGCGTGAGAACCGCAAAATAGGTTTTTGTTTTCTGTGTTTGGAAGGCATTGGAATCTCCTCTCGTACAAGTTTACACTGGATTCTTCAGATTGTCAAACTATAGATTTCTGAGAGGATCAGTTCATGTCCCTTCTCGCCTGAGGTCTCAATCTATCGGAAAAGAATCTATTCCTCTTTTCTTTCCTGTGTTCGAATTGGTGGTTATCGGGAAAGGAGGGTTTGGAGGGCATTCCTATCCTGTACGATTGTCTAATCTTCATCTGTTCTGTTTCAGAAACAGGGTGTGGGTTTCGTATGGCTTCAGGCTATAGGAGTCCCCGCATCATCTGCAGGGTTTGGTTGCGGAGGCGACGGCGCTGCAGGGCGGTTTTTCGGATGGCGGTTTTCTTGACCGCCTTGTCCACAAGGCTTCGCGTGGCATCCGTGGAACCCTCGTGCCGCCGGTAGTTGTACAGCACCCGGTGCACCCGACCCACGCGGAACCGCTCGGAGATCCGGAGCACCATGTCGTAGTCCTCGGCATAATCGCCGAACTGCACCTCGTTGTAGGGCCCCAGGATCTTGAACACGGCATGGCGGAAGAACCGCAGGGCCCCGGCGCCGTCCACCCGCAGGATGTTGTTGCGGTCGTACTCCAGGTGCTTGATGGGCTCCAGGGGCAGGGGCCGGCCCTCGGGGTCGGTCACCCGGTAATAGGAGATGGCGAGCCCCACCCCGGGATGGCGGTCCATGTAGGCCACCATCTCGGCCAGGGTGTCGGGCTCGTAGAAGTCGTCGGAGTCCAGCTGGGCGATGTAGCGGCCACGGGCGTGCCGCAGGCCGAAGTTCAGGGCCTGGGCGATGTTGCCCGGCGGCTTCCACAGGTAACGAACCCGGGGGTCCCGGGCGGCCCAGGCTTGGACGATCTCCGGGGTGCGGTCGGTGGACCCCGCATCCACCACGATCACCTCAAAGTCGGAAAAGGTGCCCCGGACTACGCTCTCAATGGCCGCGCCGATGTAATCCTGCCGGTCCTTGACCGGGATGATGACGCTGACCGTCACCGGGTAGGCGTCGGCGTCGTCGGGCAGGGGATCGTAGGTGCCGTCCAGGAAGGCCCCCTGGCGGCGCAGCCACTGCTTGAACACCGTTTCGTACTCCCGGTCGGCCTCGGGCGAGTAGAAGAGGTAGGCGAAGCTGTCGGACTTCACCATCTGCTGCAGGGCGTCTTCCCGGGGCACCTTGCGGTACAGGGGCTCGGGGATGTGGGTGAGGGTGCCGCCCTGTTCCATCCAGCGGAGCCGCAGGTCGTACAGGGTGGCGAACCGCCAGGGCCGGGCGCCGCCCGTGCGCGCCAGCACCTCCCGCCGGATCAGTTGCACGGGCCCGGTTTTAAAGCGCTCGGTGATGTCGCCGAGGTCGGGCAGCAGCCGATGGCGACGGCCCTCCTCCTCGTAGTCGCTGTACACCCAGGCTCCCGGCGTTTGCAGGAACCGGTCCAGGCCGGCCTCCGTTAGCTGCACCTCGGGTTCGGTGATCAGAAGCACATCCCCGGAAAGGCGGTTCAGTGTGGTGGCCAGGTGTTCCGGCGGCACCGCATGAACTTCGGCGAACCGGTGCGCCGGCACCTGCACGCGCTCCCGCGGCACGGTAAGCACCAGGGAAACGGTCATCTTACGGCCGATAGGTGACGGAGTAGCGGGGCGATTCCCAGAGGGTGACCGCCGCCAGGCGGTAATTCGGACCGGTGAGGTCGTCCTTCAGCAGCCGGTAGATCTCCCGGGCGATGTTCTCGGCGGTGGGGTTCTCAAAGAAGTCGTTGAGGTTGGTGCCGTTGAAGCGCTGGAGCACGCGTTCGCGCAGGATCCGATCGATCTTCAGGAAGTCCAGTACCACGCCGTCCACCGGATCGCCGGCCACGGTGACCTCCACCACGAACCGGTGGCGGTGCGACTCCTCGCGTTCTCCGTCGATGACCACGGAGTGGTACGCACGGAAGAAGCCCTGAACCTTGAGTTCCATGCTCATCGCCTTTCACACATCAAAGATGACCCGGGCGTACCAGTGGTCGCCCCGGGGTTCCACCACCAGCATGTGGTAGGTGATGCCCTTGATGCCCACCCGTACGCGGTGGCGCTCAGGGTCAAAGGGCTCGCCCCGCACGGTGCCCTCCAGCAGGTAGAGGTCGGGATCCACCTGCACCTCCACCTCGCGGGTCACGAAGCCCTCGGCGTCAAAGTAAAACAGGAGTTCGGAAAGGAAGCCGGTGAACAGGTCTTCCAGGGTTTGCTCCTGCAGGGAGATTTCGCGTTGCTCGCGGGGTTGCACATCCTCAAAGTTTTCTATCATCTCCCGGAACATGGCCTCGCCGGCCTCGCGGAAGAGGTCGTTGAGGGTGGGAGCCTCCACCTCAATGCCGATGTCGGCGGTGTGTTCCAGCGGGCGATACGGCATAGGGCTCTTAATGTACAGGGCTCCGGGACTCCGGGAAACCCCGGGGCAGGCCGGGGAGCCGGAGCCGACCGGCCTGGACCAGGTCCCAGAGCACCTGCACGGGGTCCTGGGTGCCGGCTTCCACCTGGTCCATGCGTTCCTCCAGCAGGCGGGTGAATTCCTCGCTGGTGTACAGGGGAAACCGTCGGCGCAGGTAGGCATACACCCGAAAGCCCAGGCGGGTGGGATACAAAAAGCCCTTGCGTTCCACCACATACCGGCGGTCCAGGAGGGTTTGCACGATTTTGGCATAGGTGGACGGCCGGCCGATGCCCCGGCGCTTCATCTCCGCGATGAGGGTGCCCTGGGTGAAGGGCACGGCGCCCGGCACACTCCGCAGATCCACCACCCGGAGGGGAGCCCCGGGCTTCACCTCCACGGTCTTCAGGGGCCAGAAGTGCAGGAACCCCTCTTCCAGGATGCGTTCCGGCACCTCGGTTTCGGCCTGGGTGTCGGGGAGGATCAGCCGCACCCGGGCGTAGGCCACCCGGGCCTCGGCGCTCTGGGACGCCAAAAACCGCTGGAAGACGAGCCGATAGAGCCGCAGGGCGTCGCGGGGGTGTTCCAGGGTGAGCACCCCTTCGTTCAGCATGGCGGCCACGGCCTCGGCGTCCAGGGGCCGGGCCGGACGGATGCACTCGTGGGCGCCCTCGGCCGACCATGCCCGGGGGTGAAACAGGTGCAGAAGATCGTGCTCCCGCAGGTACTCCCGCGCCACCCGGCGCCCGGCCTCGCTCACATGGGTGGAATCCGTGCGGTGATAGGTGATGAGGCCGTGCTCAAAGAGTTCCTGGGCCAGTTGCATGGTGTACTGGGCCGAGAAGCGGAGCCGGCGCGATGCCTCGCTCAAGAGGGTATCGGTGGTGAAGGGCGGCGGGGGTGCCACGGTCTTTTCTATGGGCCGCTGGATCTCCACCCGGGCCTGGTCCAGTTGCCGTTGCCAGGCCTCGGCCTGGCGCCGGTTCGGGGCTTCTACGGCGAGCCGGACCCCGGCCACCTCCACTTCCAGGAGCCACCGGCGTTTCCGGCGTTCGCCCTCCCGTTCAATGACCCAGCCGAGCACCGGGGTCTGCACGCGTCCGGCCGAGAGCCGGGCATTGCCAAAGGCCCGTTGCAGTGCCTTGGACAGGGCGAAGCCCACCCATCGGTCGGCGATGCGCCGCACCATCTGGGCCTGGACCCGGGGCGTGAGCAGGTCGCGGCGGTTCTGCAGGGCCTCCTCAAAGGCCCGGCGGGTGATCTCGTGGAACTCAACCCGGGCCAGGTGGGCGTTGTAGGGCTTCAGGGTGGCCATGAGGTCGTGGGCGATCTTTTCGCCCTCGGTGTCCGGGTCGGTGGCCACCAGCACCTCGCCCACTTCCAGGCCGGCGCGCCGCAGGGCCTCCAGCAGGGTGAGTTTGTCGTGCTCGGGCTCGGCGTTGTTCGGGCAGGGCTGGTCCACCACGGGTGTGCCGTCGGGGCAGCGTTTGATGGTGTCGTACAGGGGCACAAGGCGGCGATCCTGGGTTTCCACGCCATACACACCTTGCCGGGTCACGAGATCGGTGACATGGCCCAGGGAGGCGGTGAACAGGAACAGGCGGTGGGCGGCGACGATCTCGTAGGCCGGCACCCCCTGGATCCAGCGGCGGCCCGGGGTGCCGTAAAAGGAGGCCAGGGTGCGGGCCTTGGTGGGGGACTCCACGATCACCAAGGTGGTTTTCAGGAGTTTGCGGGCCTCCTCGATGCCCCGGCCCTCCTGGAACTCGCGGTACCGCTGCCGATCGTGGTCAATTTCCCGGAGCAGGGCCGGGAGGTCCACCTCCTCCGGGTGCCGGAACTCCAGGTCGGGGTCAAACCACCGGAGCCGGCGTTCCAGCGACCGGAAGGCCTTGGGATGATCCGAGAGGAGCCAGGAAAGGCCGCGGGTGAGGCCGCCGGCATACAGGCGGGAGGTGCGGCCCGAGGCCTGCAGGTAGCCCACGGCGTCGCCGACCACGAGGTACAGGTCCTCGCCCTCGGCCTCCAGGAAGATGTCGTCGCGTTGCTCAATGCGCTTGCGGAAGTCCGGGGCCTGGATCAGGGTTTCCAGGAGGTGGCGGGCCTCCTGCACCCGGGCGGCCACCCGGGGAAAGTCGGCCAGGCGTTCCGGGGGTACCCAGGCAAAACGCCGGAGCTGCCGCACCAGATGGTCCAGGTGCTCGGGATCGGAGGCCAGGGGGCGCAGCAGGATCAAGAGGCTCAGCAGATGGGGAATCCGGTCGGTGACCTCCACCCGGAACCGGCGGCGGGGAACGCCCACGAAGAGGGCGTACCGAACAGCCTCGGGCAGGTCAATGCCCCGCACCAGGGGGTTGGCCTGGTGGCTGATGCCCACGGCCACCTGAAGTTCGCCCCATCGGAAGGCCTCCTGGGCCTGGGGATCAAAGTGCTCGTAGGAGACCGCCGGGATGCCCGCCTCCTGGAGGTCCTGCACCAGGGCCTTCACGCCCTCGGGGCCGGTGCCCAGGGGCAGGTACAGGAAGCCGCCGGGCCCGAGTTGCCGCACCCGTTCCACGGCCAGGCGGCGGAGCGCCTCGGGCGAGGGATTCTGCACCTCCTCCCGGAGGTCCACGATGTTCCGCAGGAAGCTGCGGGACCGCTGCACCTCAAAGCCCAGGAGGTTCCGCAGCAGCCGCACCCGCTGGGTTTTGGGCTGGGCCGTGGCCGAGGCCACGGCCAGTACGCCGTGGGGCCGCCGGCGGACCTCCTCCAGCCGGGCCTGTTCCTCCGGGGAGATTTGTCGCTTTGACGCCAAAGCGACATCCTCCGGACGGAAGCCCAGAAGCAGCAGCAGGTAGTCCAGGTTGCGGGAGGTTTTGAGCAACGCGTCCACATCGTCCACGAAGATGAAGTCAAACCGCAAGGGGGCCAGGAGGTCGCTGTAGTGGCGGTACAGGAACATGGTGGTGGTCACGAGCAGGTCAAAGTCGCCCTCCTGGATCCGCCGGAGCAGGGCTTCGCGTTCCCGTTTGCGCTCCCTGCCGGTGACGGCCACGAGGGGGCGGTCGGTGAAGCTCTGGAGGCGCTGGGCGGTTTGGGCCACGAGCAGACGGGTGGGCACCACGAGATAGGAGCGGCCGGGCAGGAAGGCGGCCATGACCAGGCCGAAGGTGGTTTTGCCGACGCCGGTGGGGGCCGTGAGGGTGAAGGACTCGCCCAGGAGGGTTCGTACGGCCCAGGTTTCCTGGAGGCTCCAGGGCGGTGC
>JALXEF010000092.1 GCA_027069855.1 Caldifarciminota bacterium | reverse complement strand
ACCTGGCCTTTACCGAGGTGCGGTGGAGTTTTTGAGGCGGGAAAATCCTTAGAGAAGCGGAGGACAGCGAACCGGGAGAGAGGTCGGTTCCTGGGGCGTACGCCCCAGGAACCGGCGAATCGGTTTACTCCCGAACCTTCTTGATCTTCTTCAGGCCGCCGCTCAGGGCCTGTTTGCGGGAGAGCTTGATGCGGCCCATGTCGTCGATGCCGATCACCTTGACCAGCACCTTGTCGCCCACCTTGAGCACATCCTCCACGCGTTTGACCCGCTCGTGGGCCAGTTCGGAGATGTGCACCAGGCCGTCCTTGCCCGGCAGGATCTCCACGAAGGCACCGAAGGGCGTGATCTTCACCACCTTGCCCATGTACACCTGGCCCACCTCCACATCCTGAATGAGTTCCTCCACCATCCTGCGGGCCTCTTCCACGGCCTCCATGGACGGGCCGGCGATGAGCACCTTGCCCTCGGTGTCGTCAATGTCAATCTTGGTGCCGGTCTTCTCGGTGATCCCGCGGATGGTTTTGCCCCCGGGCCCGATGACCGTGCCGATCTTGTCCTTCTTGATGGGAATGGCGATCACCTTGGGGGCGTACCGGGAGATCTCCTTGCGGGGCTCGGCCAGCACCGCATCCATGGTGTCCAGGATGAACTCCCGGGCCTTGCGGGCCCGCTGGAGCACCTGTTCCACCACATCCAGGGGCAGGCCCAGGATCTTGAGGTCCAGCTGGATCGCGGTGATGCCCTTCCGGGTGCCCGCCACCTTGAAGTCCATGTCGCCGTAGTGGTCTTCGTCGCCCAGGATGTCGGTGAGCAACAGATACTGCTCATCGTGGCGGATCAGGCCGATGGAAATGCCGGCGCAGGCCGCCTTGATGGGCACCCCGGCGTCCATCAGCGACAGAGACCCTCCGCACACCGTGGCCATGGACGAGGAGCCGTTGGATTCCAGGATGTCGGATACCACGCGGATGGTGTACGGGAACTCCTCCTCGGGCGGGATCAGGGGCGCCAGGGCCTTTTCGGCCAGGGCGCCGTGGCCGATCTCCCGGCGGGACGGCCCCCGCAGGGGCTTGATCTCGCCGGTGGAAAACGGCGGGAAGTTGTAGTGGAGCATGAAGCGCTTGGTTTCCTCGATTTCCAGTTCCGAGAGCCGCTGCTCGTCCTCGGCCGTGCCCAGGGTGGTGACCACCAGGGCCTGGGTTTCGCCGCGGGTGAACAGCGCCGAGCCGTGGGTGCGCGGCAGCACCGACACATCAATGGAAATCGGGCGGATGTCCTCCAGGCCGCGGCCGTCGATGCGCACGCCCTCTTCCTGGACCATACGGCGCATGACCTCGCGGGTGAGTTCGTACAGGATGTCCTTGATTTCCACCTCGTGGTCGGGGTATTCCTCGGCGAAGGCCTCGGCCGCCTCCTGTTCCAGGGCCTGCAGGGCGGCGTTCCGTTCCTTCTTGACCGGGATCCGCAGGGCTTCGGCGATGCGGCCCTCAAACTGCGCGCGCACCTTCTGGCGCAGGTCGTCGGGCACCACCAGCAGCGTGGGTTCGGCCTTTTCCTTGCCCACCCGGCCCTGGAGCGCGAGTTGCAGATCGCAGATCTGCTCAATGTAGGGCATGGCGAACTGGATGCCGCCCATCACCAGGTCTTCGGGCACCTCCTGGCCGCCGAACTCAATCATGCTGACCTCGCCCGGAGTGCCCACCACCAGGAGGTCGAACAGGCTCTCCTGCATCTGGGTGTTGGTGGGGTTCAGCACATACTGGCCGTTGATGTACCCCACCCGCACGGCGCCGATGGGCCCCTCAAAGGGGATCTCGGAGTTCAGGAGGGCCTGGGAGGCGCCGATGATGGCCGGCACCACGCCCTCGTTTTCCATGTCGTAGGACATCAGGAAGGCCACGACCTCAATCTCGTCCATCATGCCCTTGGGGAACCGCGGGCGGATGGACCGGTCAATGGCCCGACTGTACAGGATTTCACGCTCCCGGGGCCGGCCTTCGCGCTTAAAAAAGCCGCCGGGGATTTTGCCGGCGGCATAGGCCTGTTCCCGGTACTCCACAAGCAGGGGCAGGAAGTCACGCTTGTCTTTGGAAGGACGCCAGACGACGGTGACGAGAACCACGGTGTCGCCGTAGCGCGCGAGGACGGAAGCATCGGCCTGTTTGGCCAGACGCCCGGTTTCCAGGGACAGGGTTTGACCCCCCAGTTCCAGGGTTACGACCTCTGGCATCCTATCCCCTCAGCCCGAGTTTTTTCACGACCTCGCGGTACCGAACGAAATCCTCGCGCTTGAGGTAGTTCAGGAACCGACGACGCTGGCCCACCAGCTTGATGAGCCCGTAGCGGGAATGGACATCCTTCTTGTGGGTTTTCAGGTGTTCGGTGATCTGTTTGATCCGCGCCGTCAAGAGCGCGATCTGCACCTCGGGGGAACCCGTGTCACCTGGATGTCGGGCCCATTCCTTGATGATGCGCTCCTTCACTTCCTTGGGTAGTGGCATATCCCTTTTCCTCCTCAATCAGCGTTCTCAATCGCCCAATTATCGGGGTTTGCCGAAGATTCGTCAAACCTTGGGGACGCTTCAGGGCTCTGTATTATACGGCGCTGCGGAGTTGCAAGGAGCCCCGGCGTAGCCTAAAATGGGGGCCCAAACCGGAGGGCTGTCATGGGCTTCTGCCGTCGCTAAAAGTCGCTCGCGGGTGTCCGGCCGCCACCGGCGGCCTGAAACTCCCTGAGCCGGTTTCCGGCTCGCCTTCCCTGAAATTTCCGAACTTCTCCAAAACCCCTTGGGGTGTTGTATGGCTGTTGTCGTGGTAAATCGTCTGGTACGGGTGTTCACGCGCCCCCGCAAGGCGCCGGGGCTGCGGGGACTCGTACGCTTTTACCTGCGCCCGGAATACGAACGGGTGGAAGCCCTGCGGGGCGTGTCCTTCACGCTGGAGGCCGGCGAAATCCTGGGCTATGTGGGGCCCAACGGCGCCGGCAAAACCACCACCCTGAAGGTGCTGAGCGGTGTGCTGCACCCCACCCGGGGACATGTGGAGGTGCTGGGCTTTGAGCCCTGGCGCCGGCAGGACCGCTTTCTGCGCCAGATCGCCCTGGTCACCGGCCACTCCGGGTTCCTGCAGGAGGTGGCCTGGGACCTCACGCCGATGGATGGCTTCCGGCTCTTAAAGGACCTCTACGGCCTGTCCGAGGACGAGTTCCGCCGGAACCTGGAGGCCCTGCTGGAACCCCTGGACCTGACGGGCCTCCTGGAGGTCCCCATCCGCCGCCTCTCCCTGGGCCAGCGGGTGCGCGCCGAGCTCGTGGCCTCGCTGCTCCATCGCCCTCGGGTGCTCTTTCTGGATGAGCCCACCCTGGGCCTGGACATCGTGTCGCAGCACCGGCTCCGCGATTTCCTGCGGACCTATGTGCAGGAGACCGGCACCGCGGTCATCCTCACCTCGCACTACATGCGGGATGTGGAGGAGCTGGCCCACCGGCTCCTGGTGCTTCACCAGGGCCGCATCGTGTACGAGGGCCCGGTGGAAACCTTGGCCGAGCGCCTGATGCCGGTGCGCACCGTGCAGGTGGTGTTCGCCGAGCCCGCGGTCCATTTCCACCTGCCCCCGGGTCTGAGTCTGGTGGACGAACTGACTGCCCGGGGGACCCTGCCCCGGGACCAGGTGCAGCAGATCATCGCCGAACTCCTGAGCCGGTACCCGATCCAGGACCTGACGGTGGAGGAACCTGACCTGGAAACCGTGCTCCGCCACTTCTTTGAAGCACCGACGCCCTGAAGGAGGCCCGACCATGACCCGCTGCTGGCCTGCGACCCTGCGCAAGTACCTGGCCGTGCTCCGCCTGGAAACCCAGTACAGCATGCGGTACCGGCTGAACTCCCTGTTTTACCTTTCGGCCCTGGTGGTGCCCGTGGCGATCCAGTACTTCCTGTGGACCACCGTGTACCGCTCCCGGGCCCAGGTGGGTGATTACAGCCTCTCCGCCATGCTCACCTACTATGTGGTGGCCGTGTTCCTGAGTCAGATGCGGCTCGTGGCCTGGTGGGACATTTCCGAGTCCATCAAAAACGGCACCGTAGTACACTACCTGGTGCGGCCCTGGAACCACTTCTGGCTCTACTTCACCCGGACCCTGGCCTGGACCTTCCCCATTCTGTTTCTCTTGCTTCCGGGCTACCTGATTCTCGTGTTCGTGCTCCGGCACCGGCTGCTGCCGCCGGCCTCGGCCGGGGCCCTGGCCGCCCTGATTCTCATCTGGCTCGCCGGCGGCCTCTTCGTGTACACCCTGGAATACATGACCAACCTGCTGGCCTTCTGGACCGAACGCACCCGTGGCTTCCTGTGGCTCCTCTCGTTTCTCACCAGTTTCTTGAGCGGCGCCCTGGTACCGCTCAATCTTCTGCCCGGCCACCGCTGGCTCGTGCTGCAGCCCCTGGCCGCCCTGGGCTACCTGCCCGCCCGGGTGTACCTGGGCCAGGTGTCGCCTGCGGAGTTCTGGAAAGCCCTGGGCATCCTGGGGCTCTGGCTCCTGGCCCTGGTTCCCCTGGCCCACCTGCAGCTGCGCCGGGGGCTTCGGCGGTACCAGCCTCCGGGAGGTTGACCATGCGATCGGTGCTGCGCGTGCTCCGGGGATGGCTGCTCCTGCAGGTCCAGCGCGAACTGGTGTTCCGGGCCGACACCCTGGTGGCCCTGGCCCAGAGCATCCTGTTCGCCGTTGTGATGGTGCTCTTCTTCGGCGTGATCTTCGGCCGGGTGCAGGCCCTCGCCGGCTGGACCCAGGGCGAGGTGTATGTACTCCTGGGCACCTTCTACCTGCTCCAGCGCCTGGAGGACGGCCTGATCCGGCGTGGCCTCATGGAACTGCCCACCTGGATTGAACGGGGCACCCTGGATTCCCTGCTCACCCGGCCGGGACCGGTGCCCCTGTTCGCGGCCCTGAGCCAGCCCCGGCCCGATCGCTGGTTCGGCTCGGTGCCCGTGGCCCTGCTCCTGATCCTGTGGGGGTTCCGGCTCGGGGCGCCCTGGGGCGGTCCCCTGGCCCCTTTGGCCTACCTTGTTTCTGTGGGCCTCTCCCTCGTCCTGTACGGCCTGCTGGTGTTCGTGCTGGTCTGCGCGGCCTTCTGGATCACCCGCCTGTACAACCTCTACGGCCTGCTCTACGACTTCCTGGACCTGGCCCGGTACCCGGAGGGCATCTATCGGGGCGTGGCCGGGGTGTTGTTCCGTACGGTGCTGCCCTTCGCGGTGCTGGCCACCTTCCCGGCCCGGATCCTCATGGGTCGGGCGGCGGCGCTGCCCCTGCTGGCCTACCAGGTCCTCTTGATCGGCATGGGCCTGGGGGTGGCCCGGTTCGTCTGGCACCTGGGCCTTCGCCGCTACGAAAGTGCGAGCCGCTGACACCGTTCCCTTGACCCCGGGGAACCTGGCAAATATAATTGCGCCGCCGAATTTAAAGGGAGCCGAGGGCATGACCAAAGCGGATTTGATCGAAGAGATCGTGGAGCAAACGGGGATCCCCCGCAAAGAGGTGGCCGCCGTGGTTAACGAGATGCTGCGTTCGCTGAAACGCGCTTTTCTTCAACGGGAACGGGTGGAATTCCGGGGCTTTGGCGTTTTTGTAGTGGTCAACCGAAAACCCCGGGTAGGGCGAAACCCCAAAACCCGCGAGGAAGTGCGGATCCCCGAGCGGCCCACGGTGGTGTTCAAGGTTTCCAAGGCCATCCAAAAGGACATACCGCTATAGCAGGCAAAAGGAGGCACCATGCCCTGCGGAAGGAAGCGCAAAAGGAAAAAGATCAAAAAGCACAAGCTCAAAAAGCGCAGAAAACGGGACCGGCACAAGAAGAAGAACCGCTAAGCCCGGGAGGGCGCCATGCGGATCGTGGTGATCTCCGATACCCACATCCCCCATCGGGCGGCGGACCTTCCTACGCCCGTGTGGGATGCCATTGACGCAGCCGACCTGGTGGTGCACGCCGGAGACTTCACCTCCCACGACTTCCTTGTGGAACTCCGCTCGGTGAAGCCGCTCAGGGCCGTGTACGGCAACATGGACGAGTACGCCGTCGTGAGCGAATTGCCCGAGCGGGAGGTGTTTGAAGCCGAGGGCAAGCGCATCGGCATCATCCACGGCTTCGGGGCACCCCTGGGCCTGGACCAGCGGGTGAAGCAGCGCTTCAAGGACACCCCGGTGGACATCCTGATCTTCGGCCATTCGCACCAGCCCCTGATCCGCCAGGAGGAAGGGGGGCTCTGGCTCTTGAACCCCGGCTCCCCCACGGATACAATTTTTGCCCGGCGGCGGACCTTCATCCTGCTCACCCTGGAAGGGGAGCGGGTGGACGCTGAACTCATCACGCTGTAAATTTTTGGGGAAACCCACGCGCCCGTAGCTCAACTGGATAGAGCGTTGGCCTCCGGAGCCAAAGGTTGGGGGTTCAAGTCCCTCCGGGCGCGCTTCTTTTCACCTTGAACCATAGAGTCCTGCCGCTCCTCTGGCTCCTTCTGGCGGCATCGCCCGTCCTTGAGGCCTCCCAGGTTTCCCTGAACGGCTACTACGAGGGCGAATTCGTGGCCGATAAGGGCCGCACCCCCACCCCCTGGAACCTGTGGAACCCCAAGAACTACTTTGAACTCAAGTTCACGATCCACCCGTACAGCCACCTGGAGGCCTTCACCTCGCTGAACCTTCTGTCCAACGCCAACGACGCCCGCCTGTACCTGAACCAGTTCCACCTTTCCCTGAAAACCTCACGGTCCGAGGCCCTGCTCTTCTCGCGCGAAGACCGGTTCTGGATGGATTCACCCCTGCTGCACCTCATCCAGACCGACCGGGCCCGCGACGACAACTGGGGCCCCAAGGCCGAGGGGTTCCGGGGCGACTTCTGGAACCTGGCCGGCTTCTTCGGCACCGGCATCCTGTACAAGTTCCGCACCTTCCGGGGCGAGGGCTACATGGCCCGGCTCGGCCGCAACTTCGGCCCCCAGAACTACCTGGCCTGGGTGTATCTCAAAAAGGACTGGCATGTGGGCCCGCCGCCCACCTACAACGAGGTGACGGCCCTGCAGGGCCAGTGGCACCTGGGGGGCGCCACCTATTTCCGGCTGGAGGCCGCCCGGTCTCTGCATCCCCAGGTGCGCCTCGCCGAGCCCGACCCGGCCTGGCGACTGGGGTCCCTGGACCTCCGCAACTGGGCCGTGGAGGCCGAGATCCGGTATCTCACCTGGCACCACTTCAAACTCGCAGGCTCCGTGTTCGCCTACGGCCCCAACTTCACCGACGAGTTCTCCAACCGTTTCAACCCCTCCTTTGACCACGAGTTCGACCGCAGGGGCTTCTACGCCGAGGCCATCTACCTGCTGCCCTACCGGGCCGTGAACCTCATCTACAAAACCCGCCGGTTCCGCACCCGGTACCAGCACCCGGTGATGCTGGACCACGCCTACACCACCTGGTGGAACTACGGCGAGATCTACGCCGAGTTCATCGGCGGCGTGAACGCCAAGGTGTCGCTGGACTCCTGGAAGGACAACCTGGGCACCTGGAACCACTTCCTCTTTGAGGTCATCGGCGAGAACCGCGCCATGCGGGTGAAGCTCCAGTACATGATCAAGGACATCGGCGTGAACACCCACGGCCGGGAGGTGGAATACTCGCTGGGCCAGCGCCACCTCTTCGGCACCGAGTTGCGGGTGAACCTCACGCCTTCGCTCCAGTTTTACGGCCGGGCCGCCTGGGGCCTGGGCACCTTCCGCACCTGGGAAAGCGTGTTTTTCCAGCTGGCTTACCGCCGGTTCCAGAACACCGAGGTCTTCCTGGAATACGGCGAACCCGGCCAAACCGACGGCAACCTGGTACAGGACTGGGACTTTTCCGACAACCCCTATGTGAAACCCGTGGACCGCCTGAAGGTCCTGGTCAAATTCTGGTTTTAAGCGATGATCCCGAACCTTTTGATGCTGCTCACGCTGCTCGGGGCCGGCCCCGAGGCCACACCCGACGGGATCCGGTTCACCTACTACGATCCCACCGCCCGGCAGGTGTACCTGGCGGGGGACTTCAACAACTGGGATCCCACGGCCCTCCCGATGCAGCGCGACGACAAGGGCACCTGGTGGGTGGTAGTCAAACTCAGCCCGGGCCGCCACGAGTACAAGTTCGTGGTGGACGGCCAGTGGACCGCCGATCCCGCCAACCCGATCACCGCCGGCGCCTACGGCAACTCGGTGATCCAGGTGGACGAAAACGGCAACCTGGTGCCGGTGTTGCCCACCTCCAATACCCCGATGTCGTCCCTCGTGTATGTGCACGGCAACCTGCTGGGCTTCCTGAAAACCGCCCGGGATACCGTGGAGAACCGGTTCCGCCTGATCGACACCCAGGCCGACCTCAAACTGGACTTCAATGTGACCCTGGACCTCGTGAACCTGTGGTTCCGCCTGCGGTACAACACCCGGCAGAACCTGGACACCACCACCCGGCTGATCCCGGTTCGCGTGGAACGCGCCCGGGCCACCCTGGGCCACAACCCCAAAATCGTGACCTTTTACAACCGCTGGGTGTACGAGAGCCCGGAGCCGTTCCGCCTGGTGGGCTATGAGGGCGAGTTCCGGGAACCCTTCGGCCGGGACGAGCAGGGCCTCATGTTCCAGGCCGAGCCCGGCCCCTGGAAGGCCACCCTGCTGTATGCCAACCAGATTTCCACGGACCGCGACCTGGGGTACCTGCGGGTGCAACTGGGCCGGCGCCACCGGGTGGGGCTCTCGGTGCGGCTCCTGGACGGCTTCAACCGGGCGAACCAGGTGCCCAGCCCCGACTCCCTTCGGAACGACAGCACCGGCAACCTGATCCACTTCAACCTGTACGACCGCGACTGGACCGTGGCGCTGGACGGCACCCTCCGGCCCACCGCCACCGTGGCCCTCACCGCGGCCGTAGGGCGGGGTATCCGGAAGCGGATCGCCGGGGAAAGCGATGTGGACGGCACCTACAGCCGCTGGGAACGGAGCCACCTGTCCTGGACCCAGGCCCGCCGGTTCCGCTGGTTCGCCGGGCTCCGCTGGCAACTGAAGCAGCACCATGTGTTGCACCTTAGCCTGGAACAGGAACGGCACACCTACGATTCGCTGTTCCTGCCCTTGCCGCAGCGCCGCGTGACCTTTACCACCTGGACCCTCGGCGACAGCAGCGATCTGGGCCGGCTCCGCTGGTCCTGGACCCTCCAGCGGCTCACCATCCAGGCCCCGGATTCCCTGCCCTGGGCCTATCTCATGGCCTTCAGCGGCTACAGCCGCGTGCCCTACTTCGCCTGGCCCCTGGTGGGCGTGAGCCCCACCCACACCGTAGAAGCCTCCTGGCGGTGGCAACTGCGCCGGGAACGGCCCGGCCTGGCCCTGTTTTACCACGGCGGCCTCGCCTTCGCCGGCCTGCGCACGGCCCCGCTCTCGGCGGTGGAGGTCGTGGGTATGGAGGGCCTGTGGCGAAAATGGCGGCTGTACGCAGAGCACCGCCGGTTCACCCTGAACGCGCCAGACCTGGAAGCCAAGGGTTCCGTGGGCCTGTGGTACGCCGAACTCAGGTACCACATCGCCCCCCGCGCCACCCTGAACCTCTCCTGGGGTCTCCGCCCGTGGGACCTCAACAACGAGTACCGGAACCGCCGGGCGTTCCTGGAGCAGCAGGGCGTGACCTCCAGCCTGCTGTACACCAATTTCCAGCGCCTGGGCAAGGCCATGCTGACGGCCGAGCGCGCCCTGGCCGATGACCGCTCGGTGACCCTCTGGGCGGAACTCAGCTTTTAGCCATGCATCGCATTGCCCACAAGGGATTTCGGCTGGTCCTGATCGGGGTCCTCGGGCTCCTCGTGAGCCAGTGCGCGGTGGTCCGGCTCCTGAAGCCGCGCCTGCCCGCGCCCCATCGCGTGGACAGCGGTGTGCTGTTCCAGTTCTATGCGCCGTCGGCGCGGTTCGTGAATGTGGCCGGCGACTTCAACCGCTGGTGCGGCACCGCCGACGGCCCCTTTGACCCCCGCATCGGCCGCATGTACGACGACGGCACCCACGGCGACCGCGTGGCCGGCGACGGCATCTGGAGCGTGATCCTGGACCTCCGCCCCGGCGTGTACCAGTACAAGTATGTGGTGGACGGCACCGCCTGGTACCTGGACCCCTCCAACCCGGAAACCGTGCAGTCGGGCCCCTATACCAACTCGCTGCTAAGGGTGCCATGATGTGGCTGGCGTTTCTGGTGTTCTACGGCCTGCTGGGCCTGAGCCTGCTCGGGGTTCAGCCCCGGGAGGTGAACCCCGAAGTGGTCAACTACTTCCGGCTGAGCCTGTTCCTGGCCTCGGCCGTGGTGATCATGATCACCCGGCCGCTGGTGCCGGTGGTGCGGAACACCCCCTCGGCCCGGCTCCGCAAGGTGCTGGCCTACCTGCTGCTGAGCCCGGCCGCCCTGATCCCCGCCGCCGGCGTCCTGCTCGCCTATTTCAGCGGCAACTGGAAAGAGTTCCTGGCCTTCCTCGTGCTGGGAGGCTTTCACCTGTTTCGGTTTTCCCAACCCCTTAGGGAGGCAGCCCGATGAATCGTCGGATCCTTTTGGTGGCCCTGGCCCTTGCCCTGGCAGGCTGCGCCAAACTCCTGTCGCCGGGGTCCTCGGCCCGACGGGTGTCCACGCCGCCGGGCCAGGTGTACCTCACCCGGTTCCAGACCATGCAGCTCCTGGGCGATTTCAACGGCTGGGCCATTGACGACCTGGAACACACCAAAATGACCCTGGTGGCCGACTGGACCTGGGTGAAAACCGTTCACCTGGCCAGCCAGTCCATCATGTTCAAGTTCGTGCCGAACCAAACCTGGGACCTGGCCTACGGCACCCCGGACGACGACCACGGCGCCCTGGAGGGCTACGCCCTGCCCAACCAGAGCGGCACCGGCAACCACATCGACGCCTTCATCCCGGAGGCCGGCTACTGGACCTTTGAGTTCCACGAAGACAACGGCTATTACCGGATTTACCGCGCCGAGGGCCCGCCGGGCGGCATCGCCGGCCGCGTGGTGTTCGCCGACGATTCGGTGCCGCCCTATCCCCAGGCGACGGTGCACGCCTATAACACCTCCTGGGCCGAGATGGCCTCCGCCACCACCGATACCCTCACGGGCGAATACACCCTCACCGGCCTGGAGGCCGGCACCTACAGCGTGGTGGCCACGGCCCCGGGCTATCGGCCCGATACCCTCACCGGCATCCAGGTGCAGGACCAGGTGGTGTCCGTGGATCCCCTGGTGCTGGAACCCCTCGGCGGCCCCATCGTGAACATCGTGATCGACGGCGTGATCTCTCCCGAGGAGAGCTGGACCCTGCTGGATTCCTCCACCGTGGAGGCGCCCGAGGGGGCCCGCCTGAGGGCCCTATATGCCGCCGCCGACGCCCAGTACCTGTACCTGGCCCTGGAAACCCGGAACACCGCCAACTGGGGTGTGGCCTACGGCTTCGGCCTGGACCTGGCCTCCGGCGGCTTCTCCACCCAGGCCGGCCAGGACGCCTGGGAACGCCTGGTGAACTTCGCCGACGCCATCGCCGTGGAATACGAACTCTACCTGCACTGGAACGACGGCACCCAGAGCGTGGACGCCGTGAACCTGTGCCGGTTCACCGGGAGCGGCTGGGACTACGACGACCAGTGGACAGAGGGCGAGGACTACGCCTATACCGGCGACGCCACCCAGGGCCTGGCGGTGCTGGAATTCCGGATTCCGTGGGACCGGATCGGCGGCCTGCCCGCCGGTACACCCCAGGGCCTGGCCTGGGTGGCAGGCAACGATCCCGGCAGCTCGGCCGTGGATGTGATCCCCTTCAGCCCGGCCATCCAGGACCACCAGGACGAGTGGACCGACCTGGATACCCTGGATACGGCCCTGCCGCTGCCCGTTCCTGAGCCATGAAGACGCTGATTTTGCTTGCCGTGTGGAGCTTGGCCGGCGCCAACGGAGCACCGGCACCCCCTGGAGCGGATTCCTGCGCCTATCTCGTGGCTCCCTCCGGCCAGAGGATCGCCCTGCAACAGGCCCTGGGCGAGCCCGTGCGGCTCCTTGCAGCCATACCCTGCCCCGACGATCCCCGAACCGTCGTCGTGCTGGCAGCACCCCGGCCCGCCGCCTCGCCCCCCGAGCGCATCGTCGCCCTGGTAAAAGATGGCAGGGCGGCAACCCAGCACCGCCTGCGCCTGGAGGCCGACGAGGTGGCCCCCTTTGTGGCCTGTGTTCCCGGGGGCTTCGTGCTGGTCCGGCCGTCCCTGGGCCGGATCCTGGGCTGGGACCTGCAGGGGCGCCCCCGTTTCCAGGTCCAGCTACCCGGCACCGAGCACCTGTTTGACGACGAGCCCACCGTGCTGGTGACCTCCGGACGCGACGCCTGGTTCGTGGTCTGGGCCCGGCAGGGCGAAACCCGCTGGGCGTCCTACACCTCCGAGGGCACTCTGCAGGAGCAGGGCAGGGTGCCGGGCTGGCCCGCCCACCTGGTGGTGTTCCAGGGCCGCCCCCTTTTGGTGCGGTACTTCGTGGAACAGGCCCGGATCCAGCGCTTTGAGGTGGTGGATCTCCAGAGCGGGCAGGTGCTGTATCAGAGCCCGCGGCACCTGAACCTGTGGCCCCTGGGCCCGAACCGCCTCCTGCTGCAGGAGGGCACCCGATGGCACCTGTGGGAGCCCCCGAAAGATCCCGTGCCCCTGCCGCTTCGGGGCAAACTCCGGGTTTTCCGGCATCCCGAGGACATGCTGCTCGTGCTCCTTGAGGGCACCTGGACCTTTGAGGGGCCGCAGAAACGGCCGGCGTTCCACCTGCACACCGTGTACTGGCTCACGCCCAACGGCACCCTGCACCAGCGCGCCCTGAACACCCTTCTGGCCGAACCCGTGCCCGTGGAGTTCCACGGGCAAACCTTTGTGGTGAAATCATGTCGGCAATACTGGCGCTTGCCCTGATCGCCTATCCCTGGCCCCTGGCCCCGATGAACCAGCAGCACTGGGTCACGGGCACCTTCGCCGAGTACCGGACCGGACCGCCGCCCCATTTTCACAACGGTGTGGACATCCCGGATGCCGAGGGCACGCCCGTATATGCGGTGGATTCCGGCCAGGTGCTCTGGCTGGGCAGCGGAGCCAACGGCGGCATCCGGGTGGGCCGGTTCGCCTATGTGCATGTGGTGCCCCGCGGTGACCTCCAGCTCGGCGACTGGGTGGATGCCGGCGAAATGGTGGGCTGGCTCAACGACCTGAACCATGTGCACTTCAAGGACGGAGGCGGCGCCTCCAGCTATCCCACCCGCAACGCCCTGCTGCCCCCGGGCCTGGAACCCTTCGTGGATTCGCACCATCCCGGCATCTTCCTGGTCCAGTTCTTCCGCGACGGCCTGGGCCAGGAACTGGATCCCCAGCACCTGTCGGGCCGGGTGGATGTGGTGGTGCTGGCCATGGACACCACCTCGCTGGTGCCGGCCGGGGAGAACAACGGCGTGTTCCGCATCGGCTACGCCCTGTACAAGGGCGACAGTTTGGTCCGCGGGCCCGACACGGTGTTCACCTTCGTGTACCTGCCCTCCAACAACTATGTGCACAATGTGTACGCGCCGTGGTCCAACAACGGCGAGCACTATTACATCGTGACCAACCACCTGGAGAGCAACGGCTACTTTGACTTCCAGACGATGGGGGAGGGCGAGTACCGCCTGGACCTCTTTGCCTTTGACACCCAGGAAAACCAGGCCTTTTTGAGCCTGAATCTGCGGGCCGAGCCGCCGGACACCGTGGCCCCGGCCGCGCCGGAGCCCGTGGTGGCCCGGGTCACGCCCGAGGGCACCGGTCGCCTGGTGTGGCACCCGGTGGCCGACTCGTGCCTTGGTGCGTACACCGTGTACCTGCGGTTCTTAGACGGCCCCTGGACCGCCTGGGCGACCCTGGACGATACGGTGTTCACCACCCAGAATCCGTTGCCCGAGGGCTGGGTGTTCGGCCTGCGGCTCGTGGCCCGCGACTGCGCCGGCAACCTGTCGGACAGTTCGCGGGTGTTTGCCCTGCGGCGGCAGAGCGGGGCACCCCAGGTGCTGCTCGTGGACGGCCGCCGGTCCGGCCGTGCCGGCGAAGTTTTGCGCGACCTCGCCTCGGCCCTGCCCACGCCCGAGGTGTGGACCGCGGCGCCGGGCGGCGATGCCGGCACCCTGGACTTCGGCCTCTGGTGGTACACCTCGGGCACGGATACCGCCCGGTGGCATGTCGGGGAAACGCTTCGCCTGGATTCGCTGCTGGCCCTTGGCAGCCGGGCGGTGCTCACCGGCAGCCGGTGGGTCCGTGACCTGGATCCCGCTGTCTCAGCCCGGTTCGCTGTGCAGCCGGGCGATTCCCTGGGCGGCACCGTCACGGTCATCGGCATCGCCGAACCCTTCACCGGCCTGCAGTTCACGGCCTATTCCGATCGGGCTCTGGCGCCCGCAGGGGGCACCGTGGTGTTCCACACCCCGGAGGGCACACCTTTGGGGGTTCTCACGGACACCACCCTGGCCCTGGGCTTCGCCTGGCACACGATCCAGCCCGAGAGCCTGCGGGCCGAGGTGGCCCGCCGCATCGCCCTCTGGGGCCAGGTGCAGGTGGCGGAACCCGCTGTCCTGCCGCCGCAAGCCGGCCCGCGGATCGTGGCCCTGGGCGCCGGCCGGTTCCGGGTGCTGGCCTCCCGGTATCCGGTTACCGTGGAGGTCTGGGACCCCTCGGGCCGACGGGTCGCCCGGCTCCAGGTGGCTTCTTCGGCGCCCCGGAGCCTGCCCCGGCTCGCCTCGGGCGTGTACTTCCTGCGCATCCCCGGCACCGCTGGCCGGCTGAAGGTGTGGCATCTGCGCTGACGCCTCGGCTCCTTGACTCCAAGGCGTTGAGGCGTTACCTTTGCCGCCGATGACCATCCTCACGGTGACCAACCAGAAGGGCGGTGTCGGCAAAACCGCCCTGACCTTTCACCTGGCTTACCTCTTCGCCCGGGATGGGGTCCGCACCCTGCTCCTGGACCTGGATCCCCAGGGCAACCTCTCCCGCTCTTACCTGGAAGACACGCCGCCCGAGGCCCACATCCGCCTGCTCTTTGAAAACCAGATGCCCGAGCCCTACCAGGTGGCCCCGAACCTCTACCTCGTGGGCAGCGACATCACCCTTTCCAAGTACGAAGCCGACGCCAAACTGGAAAACTTTTTCCGGGTGCGCACCTTCCTGCAGGAGATGAACCCCGCCTACGACATCGTGCTGATTGACACGCCGCCCTCGCTGGGCCTCTTCACCTCCAACGCCCTTCTGGCCTCCGAGCGGGTCCTGATCCCGGTGGACATCTCCCACTACGCCCGCATCGGCCTGGCCGATCTGATGGAATCCATTGAGAAGGTGCGCGAAACCACGGGGTCCCGGCTCTCCGTGCTGGGCATCGTGTTCTCGGCCGTGCGGGAACGGCTCCGGTTCTTCCAGGCCTTTCGCCGGGACCTGGAACAGCGGTACCCCGGCCTGCCCTTCCGCACCTTCATTCCTGAGTCGGTGCGGGTGCGGGAGGCCATCAGCCGCCGGCAAACCGTGTTTGAAGCCTTCCCCCGCCACAAGGTCACCCGGGCCTTTGAGGCCCTGTACCAGGAAATCAAGGAGCGACTCCCATGAGGGAAAGCTATCTGGACCGCCTCAGCAGGGTCCAAAAGAAGAAAAAACTCTCGGTGTACCTCCCTCCGGAGGTGGCCCGGGCCCTGAAAAAGTACGCCGTGGACCAGGACAAGAATGTTTCGCAGGTGATTGAGGAGATGGTCCGCGAGAAACTGGGCCTGGCCGACGAGTAACGCAACCAAAAGGAGGTTCTCTCTATGCTTCGGAAGTCTATGGGGATCGTGCTCCTCGCCGTTCTGGCGGCCATCGGCTGGGCCGCCGGAGACCTTCAGCGCGTCCTGGGCCCCGAAAGCACCCCGGAGGAACGGGTGCAGGTGGCCCTGCAACACAAGGACCAAACCGTGCCCCTTTCCGATTCCGTGGTGGCGATCATCAAAACCACCCAGGGCACCATCAAGGCCCTGCTCTATCCCACGGATGCACCTGTGACCGTGCAGAACTTCGTGCGCCTGTCGCTTTTGGGCTTTTACGACGGCCTCACCTTCCACCGCTATGTGCCGAACTTCGTGATCCAGGGCGGCGATCCCACGGGCACCGGCCGCGGCAACGCCGGCTATACCATCCCCCTGGAGGTCTCCGACCGGAAACATGTGGAGGGCGCGCTGGGCATGGCCCGCGCCCGCGACCCCAATTCCGGCTCCTGCCAGTTCTACATCACCCTGAAGCCCACGCCCCACTTGGACGGCAACTACACCGTGTTCGGCCGCGTGATTGAGGGCATGGATGTGGTCAGGAAACTCCGCCAGGGCGACAAGATCCTGCACATTGACATTGAGGGCGTAAAGGCCCCGGCCGCCGAAACCAACGAAAAGTAGCCATGGCAGCAAAGAAACGCAGAACCATGCCCACCATGCGGCCCGGCCGCGAGTGGCTCCCCCTGCCGGAAATGCTGGCCCGCTCCGTGCAGGAGCACGCCGACCGGGTGCTGTTCCGGATGCGCAATCCGGACGGCAAAACCTGGCGCCAGTACACCTACCGGGAGGTGGGGGACCTCGTGGCTCGGATCGCCGCCTATCTTCGGGACCAGGGCGTGCAACCCGGCGACCGGGTGGCCGTCCTCGGTGAAAACCGGCCGGAATGGGGCATCTCCTACTTCGCCATCACCTGGGCCGGGGCCACCATCGTGCCCCTGGACGCCCGCGCCACCCCCCACGAATGGAAACACATCCTGAACCACTCCGAAAGCAAGGGCATCCTGGTGTCGGGCCGCATGCTGGCCGACATCCTGGACATCCAGGAGGATGTGCCGTCGCTGCAGTTCGTTCTTTCCATGGACCGGCACGAGGAGGTGCCCGATGTGCTCAGCATCGGCCGCGACCTGGACCGCTCTCCGGCGCCTCCCCACAAATTTGACCTGGAAGACCTCGCCGTCATCCTTTACACCTCCGGCACCACCGGCTCCTCCAAGGGCGTTATGCTGACCCACAA
>JALXEF010000091.1 GCA_027069855.1 Caldifarciminota bacterium | reverse complement strand
GACCTCCGGCCGTGAGGGCGGCAAGGAGCCCGTAGTTGGGCATGTTCACGGGGTTCAGCACATCGGGGTTGATGCGCTCAATCACGCGTTTGACCCGGTCGGCGGTCAAAGCGTACCGGAAGGTCAGGTTCTGGATGCGGGGCGGCACATAGATCCATCGGTCGCGGGATTCCCTGGGCGGCTCCAGGGAAAGGGCATAGACCTCGCCGGGGTTCAGGCGTTCTAAGGCTTCAACCCATCGGGGGGTGTGGAAGGAGGCGAGATCGGCCAGCACCAGGATGCGCATGGGGCATCACGACGCGATGAAGGTGAAGTTTTCCACCACCAGGTGGGGCACCAGGAGATGGGCCGAGTACTTTTCCGTGAGGGTGAGGGTGTGGGTGGCATCGGCCACCGAAGACAGGATGTCCAGGATGCTGACCAGGAAGCGCATGTCCTGCACGCCGCCCTTAACCCGGCCGTCCTCCACCAGCAGGGTGCCGTCGCGGGTGGTGCCGGTCACCTGGGTACGGAAGGGGTTGAAGAAATTCACATACCACAGATGGCTCACCCACAGGGCCCGCTTCTGGCGGGCCAGGAGGTCCTGCAGCGTGCCGGAGCCCTCGGCGGTCAGCACCAGGTTTTTGGGATAGGGGCCGTAGGTGTTGTCGGGCCGGAGCGCGTGGCCGGTGCTCCGGGTGCCGGCCTTGCGGGCCCAGTAGGTGTCAAACACGCCCTGCCGAGCGATGCCGTGATCCACGATGACCACCCGCTGTTTGGGTACCCCCTCGTAGTCAAAGGGCATGCCGCAGGTGTTGGGGTTCAATGCGTCGTCCACGATGGTCACCCGGTCGCTCATGATCCTTCGGCCAGGTCGCAGGAAACTCCAGTGCTGGGCGATGGTGCGGCCACCGAAGCCCATGAAGGCCAGAAACAGCAGCAGATGGCCCACAGCCGGCGGATCCAGGATCACGGTGTAGGACCCGGGCGGCAGCGTTTGGGGCTGGGACGCCTGGTCGGCCCGCCACACGGCGTGTTCCAGCAGGGTTTCAATGGGCAGATGGTGAATGGAACGGTCCACGCCCATGGCAAAGCCGTGCCCGCCCCTGGGGCTTTCCACGATCACCTTGAAGCTGGCCAGGGTTTGGCGAAAGGCCTTTTCAATGTGGGTGGAGGTGACCACCGCGGTGGTACGGGTACGGGTGTCCAGGGTGCCGAAGACCCGGTAGCCGGCCTTGTGGAGGGGTTTCAGGAGTTTTTCGAGTTCGGAGCCCTTTTCGCGGGGCCCGAAGTGGTAGGTGGCGGCGTCAAAGCCCGGCAACGGGCGGTGGGGCCGGTTCTCGGGCAGCGGGGGCAGGTCGGGGTCTTCGGGAGCGTTCCGGGCGAGATCGGCCGCCTGCCGAATGGCCCGTTGCAGGGTTTCGGGCCGGATTTCTCCCTGGACCAGGGCCACGCCCTGCCGGCCGGGCAACAGCACCCGGGCCACCAGGTCGGTTTTCCGCTGATGCACATACTGGTTCACCTGGCTGGAGGCGAACCGGGCCAGATCACGTTCTTCCTCCTCCAGCACCAGGTGAACCTGGTCGTAGCCCGAGGTCTGAATCGCCTGGACCAGAGGTTCCAGTTGCATCTCAGCGTCCTCGCACGAGTTTGACGCCGCGGAAGCGGGCCGGGGCCGCACCCTGGGCAGTCCCGATGGTTTGCCCGGGCTCGCCTTTGCCGCAATTGGGTGTTCCCCAGATTTCCCATTCTTCCGGGCCTGCCACGGCGTCCAGTTTTCGCCAGAAGTGCACGGTATCGTCCACAAAGGAGGGAGCGCGCACGGCCTCGGCCAGGCGGCCGCCCCGGATGCGCCAGCCCATGTGGCCCGCGAACTGGAAATGCTCGCGCCGGTCGTCGATGGACCAGGACTTGACCCCGGAGATGTACACCCCGCGGTCCACGCCGGCGATCAGGTCCTGGAGCGAGCCGCGGTGTGGCTTGAGGTTGACATTGGTGATCCGGATCAGGGGCAGGTTCTGCCAGCCTTTGGCGAAGGCCGAGGCTGAGGAGGGCCGGCCGATCAGGTGGGCGAACTCCCGGTTGGAGAGGTAGCCCACCAGGATCCCCTCCTTGATGAGGTCCACGGCGTGGGTTTCCACGCCCTCGTCGTCAAAGCCCGCGGTGGCGAGGCCACGGGGCGTGCGGCCGTCGGCCACGATGTTCAAAAGTGCTGAGCCGATCCGGAGTTTACCCAATTGATCCACGGTGGCGTACGAAGTGCCGGAAAACGAGGCCTCCTCGCCGAACACCCGGTCCAGTTCCAGGGCGTGGCCGATGCTCTCGTGGATGATGAGGGAAACCAGGGGGCCGTCGATGACCACATCGTACACGCCTTCCGGTGGATCCTTGGCATACAGGAGTTCCCGGGCCTCCTCCAGCACCCGGGGCAGATGGGCTGGAAAGTTCAGGCGGTCCAGGAGTTCCAGGCCGGCGGTTTCATACTGGCCGCTCTGGGTGGTGGGGTACGAGCGGCTGGCGCCCCGATGGCCCCGGCCCAGGGACACGGTAACCCCGGTGCCGGTCTTGTAGATCACCTGGTGAATCCTGCGGTGCTCGGTGGAAAAGAACCAGCGTTCCTCGCGGGTGGTGTCCAGGAAGACGGATACCGAGGGGGATCCCTGGAGATTGTGGCGCAAAGCGGTGATCGCCCGAAGCCGGTCCATGCGTTCCCGGAGGGAAATGGCGAAGGGATCCTGCTGAATGGGGGTTTGGTACTCGCCCTCGGTTTCCGGCAGAGGGTCAAACACCACGGGCCGATGACGGGTGCGGCCCGAGGCTTCGGCGATTTCGGTGGCGAGGGCGAAGGCCTCGGCCAGGCTCTCTTGGGTGAGGTAGGGGGTGGCGGCGAAGCCCAGGCCGGCGTTTTTCAGAACCCGAACAGCCAACCCCAGGGAGTCTTCGTGGGTGAGTTCGGTGGGCTGGTCATCGGTGACACCCATGCGTTCCCGCTGCGTTCGCACCACCCGGAGGTCGGCGTAGGACACCCGGAACCGTTGGGCCAGGGAAAGGAAGGCGGGATACAGGCTCCTGGGTTTCATGCTGGCGACCGTTAATTATACGGGGCTGGAAAGCCCGTCCGGGTCAGGTCCGCTCCACGGGGAATCTTCGGCTATAATTGGGGCGTGCAGGAGGGTAAAACCGGGGAGGAGGTTTTGTATGCGTAAGATGTTGACTGTACTGGTTGCGGGACTCGTGGCGTTTGCCACGGCAAACGCCCAAAATCTCGTGCCCAACGGCAACTTTGAGAGCTGGGACGACCCCAACACCCCCACGGGCTGGACCTACGAGAGCGGTGTAACCTTTGACCAAGAGAGTGGGACCGTGTACCAGGGGACCTATTCGGCCAAGGTCACCCTCACCACCCAGAATCAGAGCAACACCGATACCGAGTCCGATTTCTTTGCAGTGACCGCCGGCCAGGACTACGAGTTTTCCTTCTGGGTCCTGGACAACGATCCGGCCGGGAATGCCCGCCTGGTGGTGCGGTGGTACGACGCAAGCCAGAACTACCTCAGCGCAAACTACGGCGCCTACTCTTCGGATGACCCGAACTGGCAGAAGGTTTCGGGAACCTACACCGCACCTTCCAACGCCGCCTATGCCAAGTTCTGCTTCCGTTTTTACGATGTTTCGGGCAACTGGGACGGCGACGCCGTGTTCTACATTGACAGTGTGGTAGCGGTGGCTGCAACTCCTTCTATTGACACTGTGAGCATCTACGAGATTCAGGGCCAGACCACCAGTTCTCCCTATGAGGGAGGCAAGGTGTGCACCTACGGCATCGTCACCGGCGTTTACGGTAGCGGCTTCTTCATGGAGGAACGTCCGGGTGGGGCCTGGCACGGAATCTATGTGTATACGGCCGGTGCTCCTACCGTCAATGTGGGGGATAGTTTGGAGGTAGTGGCCGATGTGCAGGAGTACAACGGCCTCACCGAGCTGAGTAACCCCAGCATTAATGTGCTGGCCACGGGCCTCACACCGCCGGGTCCTACCACCATCACCCTTGCGAACTTCGTAGAGGATTACGAAGGCGTGTTCGTGAAGGTGGAGAATGTGTGGGTCGCGGATGAGAACCTGGGCTATGGTGAGTGGCTCCTTTCGGATGGGAACAACACCGGCCGGGTGGACGACATGGGGAGCTACACCTATGTGCCCACCCTGGACGACTACCTGGCCTTTGTGCAGGGGCCGCTGACCTACACCTACGGCAACTACAAGCTGGAACCGCGGGATGATGCCGATATTTCCGTGACCAACTACGCGCCGGATACCGCCGGCCATTCGGAAGGCTCGGATCCTACCCATGGTGTGATCGTGTCCTTTACCTGGAACGATCCCGATGGCAACATCGTGGACGACTCCCTGTACTACCGCGTGGATGCTGGGATCTGGCAGGCCGTGTACCACGATAGCATTACCAATACGACTCGTGGTGGTGGCACCTACTGGTACACCATTCCGCCGCAGACCTCGGGCACCACGCTGGAGTACTACGGCATTGCGATAGACGATCAGGGCAGCCGGAATGTGACCGATACCTACACCACCACACCGGTGGCCGTGGCCGAAGCCGGAGCCGGGAGTGCGCTTCGGGTGGCGCTGCGGTCCGCCGTAGTGCGGAACCACCTGGAGGTGGCCTTCAGCCTGCCGAGGACGGGTGAGGTTTCGGTGGCGCTGTACAACGCCGCCGGTCAGCGGGTGCAGACCCTGTGGCACGGCACTCTGCCGGCGGGTGAGCATGTGCAGCGGATGCCGGTGAACCTCAATGCCGGCGTGTACTTCCTGGCGGCGAAGGTGGACGGCCGTACTGTGGCTACCCATCGGCTGGTGATCGTGCGGTAATTCAGAGAGATCGACGGTTTTGGGGACACCGGCGGGGCCGCGGACGCGGCCCCGCCGGGTTTTTTAATGCCGAGGGGGCGGCATCCGCCGCCCCCTCGGCAGAATCTGCAGGGCTCTCTCGTTTAGAACAGCCCGTGGATCACCCCGTTTTCGTCCAGGTCTACCCGTAGGGCGGCCGGCTCCTTGGGCAGGCCGGGCATGGTCATGATGTCGCCCGTGATGGGGATCACGAACCGGGCGCCGCCGGCCAGCCGCACTTCCCGCACCGTGATCTTGAAGCCGGTGGGCCGCCCCAGTTTCTTGGGGTCATCGGACAGGGAGTATTGGGTTTTGGCGATCACCACCGGTGCGTCGCCGTAGCCCAGTTTCTCGTAGCGCCGGATGGCGCGCTCGGCGGCCGGCGTGTACACCACGCCGTCGGCACCGTACACCTCCCGGGCCACGGTCTCAA
>JALXEF010000090.1 GCA_027069855.1 Caldifarciminota bacterium | reverse complement strand
TGCCCATTCTCATGGGCTTGACCAGTATGGGGCAGGCGCTGCTGCAGCCCGCCCAGGACCGGCAGTCGCGGATGCTGGCCCTCTTTATGCCGGCATTTATCACCCTTATATTCTTGAACTTCCCCGCCGGCATTGTGTTGTACTGGCTTTGGTACAACTTGTTTAGTTTGGTTGAAAGCCTCCTTTTGAGGAGAGCACGAAACAAGGAGGAGTGAAATGCGGTATATCGAGGAAAGAGGACGGACAGCGGAAGAAGCCCTCCAGCGAGCGCTTGAGAAAACTGGAATCCCTCCAGAAGAAGCAGTGTATGAAGTGGTGCGCGACGGACTCTCCGGCGGCTTCGCCCTGGTACGGCTGTACACCGAGATCCCCGAGCTGGACACGATTGAGCAGGTGGTGACCGAATTCATGGAGAAACTCGGCGCCAAGGCCGAGATTGAAGTGATGCCCAAACGCACCAAGTATTATGTGAATATCCGTACCCGCAGGATGGATTCGGCCCTGATCGGCAGAGGGGGCAAAACCCTGGACGCCCTGGATTACCTTTTGAATTTGCTTATCAAACGCAAGGTGCCCGACATTACCGTGGAAATTGATGTTTCGGGCTACAAGGAACGGAAACGGCAGTTTCTCATCAACAAGGCCCGGGCCATCGCCCGCCGGGTCCGCGAAACCGGGCGGGAAATGCGGATGGATCCCCTGACCGTTCGCGAAAGCCGCCTGGTGCGGAACGCCCTCAAAAAGGAAAAGGGCATCCGTACCTATACCGTGGGGCGGGGTGACGAGAAGGTTCTGGTGATCGCCCCGGCCACCGACCAGTCTTCCTCGGCCTCCGGCGGTTCCTCATCTGATTGATGGACACCATCGCCGCCATCGCAACCCCTCCGGGTGTGGGTGGCATCGCCGTACTCCGGATCTCCGGTCCGGAGGCGATTTCCATTGCCCAGCGGGCGCTTCGGCGTTCCAGGCCCCTCCAGGAGGCGCCGAGCCGGCGTGTTCTCGTCGCCGAAGCCGTGGATCCCCAGGGCCAGCCCATAGATCAGGTGCTGGTCACCGTGTTCCGCGCCCCCCATTCCTATACCGGCGAGGATGTGGTGGAAATCTCCTGCCACGGGGGACGCGTGGTGCCCCATCTGATCCTGGAGGCCCTGATCCAGGCCGGCGCCCGCCTGGCCGAACCCGGGGAGTTTACCAAACGGGCCTTCTTGAACGGCAAACTGGACCTCATCCAGGCGGCCGCCGTGCAGGACCTCGTGGAAGCCCGCAGCCGTGAAGGCGTTCGGCAGGCCCTGCGCCGCCTCCGGGGCGAGGTGTCGCAGCATGTTGAGGCCTTCGCCGATCGGCTGTTCCGCCTGATCGCCGAACTGGAGGCCCGCATCGACTTTGAAGAGGATGTGCCGCCCCTGGAGCCCCGGTGGATTGAGGAGCAGATCCAGCACCTGATCCACCGGGCCGAGGACCTGATCCAGAAGGGGCGCCAGGGCAACTTCTACCTGCGGGGGGTCCGCGTGGCCCTGGTGGGCCCGCCCAATGCCGGAAAGTCCACCCTGTTCAACCGCCTGCTGGGCGAGGAACGGGCCATCGTGACCGAGATCCCGGGCACCACCCGCGATGTGGTGTCCGAGGAGCGCATCATCGCCGGGGTGCCGGTCAAGTTCCTGGACACCGCCGGGCTCCGCACCCCCCAGGATCCGGTGGAATCCCTGGGCGTGGAACGAACCCGCCGTACCCTGCAGGAGGCCGATCTGGCCATCCTAGTGTTGGACCTCACCCGCCCTGAGGCGGTGGAACCCGAAACCGGGCTGCTCCCGCCCCACCTGCCCGTGATCCGGGTGTGGAACAAGGCCGATCTTGCGGCGCCGGCGCAGCCCACCGCTTCTGCCGATCTTTTGATTTCCGCCCTTACTGGGCAAGGGCTGGACCGGCTTCGTTCCCTGCTGGAACAGCGGATCCGAGAACTTGTGGGCACCGGTGAGGTTTCCCTGGCCGAGCGGGAACTGCACCTCATGGCCTCGGCCCGGGCCGACCTCCAGGACGCCCTCCAGGCCCACCGTCGGAACCTGGGCATGGAGATCGTGGTGTTTCACCTGCGCGAGGCCCATCGCAGGCTCCAGGAGATCGTGGGGTACCACGATCTCCCGGAGGCCATCCTGGACCACATCTTCAAGAACTTCTGCGTGGGCAAATAGCCCGCGCTGCCGCTACCGCAGGAACGCCCCGGACCTCTTCGGCTTGCCGGGCCTGGACGGCCGGAGTTGCACCCGCTGCATCACCTGCCGGCTCAGGCGCGCCAGGTCCTGGTCGTCCACCTGCTGGTCCTGGTTCACATCGGCCCGGCGCCACGGCGAAGGAAATGCGCCGTGGAAATAGAGGTACGCGCTCAGGGCTTCTATGTCCCGGGCGTCAATGACGCCGTCGGCGTTGACATCGCCCACCAGGAACGCCACGGCCTGCAGATGGTACAGGCCTCCGGTGTGCAGATAGGTGGCCGACTGCATGGGGGCCGTGGCCAGGGCCGCCAGGCCGTGGTCCAGCCGGTAGGTGCTGGAACCGCTCCGCCGGCCTGCACAGGCCGTCTGCTGCCCCAGGAGCAGGTAGGTGCCGGCCCGGAGCGCGCCCGCGGCGAGAAGCAGCGCCAGGATTGCCGCGAGCCTGCGTTTCATCGGTGGCCTCCGCCGCGGGCCTCCAGCAGGGCCCGGAGACGCTCAATCTCGCGCTGCTGTTCCTTCAGGGCCTCCACCAGCAGGGGCACGAGCTGGCTGTAGTCCACGCCCTCCACCGAACCGTCGTCCCGCAGGGTGACCACCTCGGGTACGATACGGGCCAACTGGTCGGCATCCAGGGCCAGAGCCTGCCGGCCCTGCTCCGTGCGATACCGGAACCCCTCCAGTTGCCGGATCCGGTCCAGGGCATGGCCCAGGGGCTCGGCCTGGGAGCTCTTCGCACGGGTCATGGCCCGAGAGTTCCAGCCGTGGGTGGCATAGGCCGCACCGGCGACATAGAGGCGGTACGGGGTGGGTAGGGCATTGATGCCCACGAAGAGATGCCCTATGTCGTCTCCCCAGTAGAACACAATGGTGCTGTCGTACCCATTTGTTTTGGCGCCGAGGCCAAAGGCCAGGCTATAGGCTCCATCCGCTGTATTGTGGTATCCCCCGGGAACCACTGCGTACTGGCCCTGGGCGGTATCCGCCTGGCCGCCCCCCACCGTGGCACCCAGACCAAGAGCCGCATTGTATCCGCCACCTCCCACAGAGGCATAGTACCCACCGGCGGTGTTGCTTCTGCCGGCTCCCACGAAGGACCGATCTCCACTGGCTGTGTTGTATCCGCCGCCCCCCACGAAGGCGTAGTAACCGCTGGCTGTATTGTATTCGCCGGCTCCCACAAAGGATCGGTTCCCGCTGGCCGTGTTGTGGAACCCACCGGCCACGGTGGCGAAGTCGTGGAGGGCCTGGTTGGAGTTGCCGCCGCCGACGGTGCTGGCGGGGTGGGTGGCCCGGTTGCTGTTGCCACCGGCCACGGTGGCGTCGTTGCCGCTGGCCCGGTTGGAGATGCCACCGCCCACAGTGGTGTACTGGGCTGAGGCCACATTGTGGCGCCCACCGCCCACCGTGGCGTGGGACCCCGAGGCGGTATCGGCTTCGCCTCCGCCCACGAAGGAGCGATTTCCACGGGCGGTGTTCTGGGTTCCACCTGCTACCGTGGCGAAGGCCGAGTCGGCACGGTTGAACTGGCCTCCGGCCACCACGGCGCCGGTATCCGACGCCTGGTTCCTGTAGCCGGAGAACACACCGGCATAGCGGCCCCGGGCGGTATCCGCCTGGCCGCCCCCCACTGTGGCTCCCCAACCAGGGGCCGTATTGTGCCCACCACCTCCCACAAAGGCATAGGGACCGCTGGCTGTGTTGTATTCGCCGGCTCCCACAAAGGATCGGTTCCCGCTGGCCGTGTTGTGGAACCCACCGGCCACGGTGGCGAAATCGTAGAGGGCCTGGTTGGAGTTGCCGCCGCCGACGGTGCTGGCGGGGTGGGTGGCCCGGTTGCTGCGTCCGCCAGCCACGGTGGCGTCGTCGCCGCTGGCCCGGTTGGAGATGCCACCGCCCACAGTGGTGTACTGGGCTGAGGCCACATTGTGGCGTCCACCGCCCACCGTAGCGTGGGACCCCGAGGCGGTATCGGCTTCACCGCCACCGACGACGCTGTAGGAACCTCTGGCGAAGTTCTCTTCGCCTCCGCCCACGAAGGAGCGATTTCCACGGGCGGTGTTCTGGGTTCCACCTGCTACCGTGGCGAAGGCCGAGTCGGCGCGGTTGTACCAGCCTCCGGCCACCACGGCGCCGGTATCCGACGCCTGGTTCCTGTAGCCGGAGAACACACCGGCATAGCTGCCCTGGGTGGTATCCGCCTGCCCCCCTCCTACTACACTGTAAGGGCCATTGGCGTAGTTGTACAGGCCTCCAGCTACGGTTGCAGATTGATCCAGTGCCTGGTTATGAGATCCACCACCCACGGTGGCCGCAACACCGCTGGCTCTGTTGTAGTACCCACCGCCTACCGCCGCGTAGCTCCCTGTGGCGAAGTTTTGCAGGCCTCCAGCCACTGTTGCACTTTGATCCAGTGCCTGGTTATGAGCTCCACCGCCCACGGTGGCCGCGGCGCCATTGGCGAAGTTGTACAGGCCTCCAGCTACGGTTGCAGATTGATCCCGTGCCTGGTTGTGAGCTCCACCACCCACGGTGGCTGCAGAGCCATCGGCTATGTTGAGGTATCCACCACCTGTGGTGGCATAGGTGCCACCGGCCCGGTTATAAATTCCCCCGCCCACCGTGGCACCGGTTTGGTGTGCGGCGTTTTGGCGGCCGCCGGAAACCGTCACCGCCGCCGCATGACCTGCGTTAACCCCGGTGGTACACTGAACCCCCAGGTTCACATGGGTGAAGGTGGAATCTCCCTGCAGGATGTTGCCGTGCATGGCGAGGCCGTACGCGTCTATGGGTTCCAGGTGCTGCTCCTGCAGTTGCCACAGCCCGAAGATCGCTATATCCACAGAATCTGCACGGCGGGCATGGTCTGCATACCGGGCGTGCTGGGCGAAGGGCACTGAGGCGATTCGTGCCCTGGGCAAGAGGTCTTCGCCGTTTACCGTCACCTGCAGGTACAGGGGCCGACCGTCCCACAGGCTTTCCGGCAGGGCCGAAGAGGAGCCCAGAAGCACATGGAAGTACCCCCGGAGCACCGGCACCGCGCCGTGAGTCTCCTGCCAGTATTGGGTGCCGCCCGAAGAATCCGACCAGAGCGAAAAGGTCATGGGCAGGGTATCGGAAACGGCCGTCGTGTCCGAGGAGAGGGCGAGGAAACCGGAGTAGGCGAGCAGGTGGGGTG
>JALXEF010000089.1 GCA_027069855.1 Caldifarciminota bacterium | reverse complement strand
CTGGACTGGGCCTGGCAGGTGGATCCCGGCAATCGGGAGCTCCGCCTGCCCGGAAGAAACCCTGAAGGAGGTGAACGGCCATGACGGGCCTGCTTTTGATGACCGCTTTGCTGACCGCCAACTTTGGACGGGTCCACGAGGTTTGGGGGGACGCCTACCTGGTGAACGATGGGCTGCAGGAACTCGTGCCCAACTTCCTCATTGAGCCGGGCGACCTCGTGGAAACCGACGACGGCCGCGTGGAGGTGGAACTCAACTACGGCACCGTGGTGTGGATCGGCCGCGATTCGCGCGTGTGGTTCCATGAAATTTCCGAAGACCGCCGGGTGCTGGAGGTGGTAAAGGGCCGGGTGTATGTCCGCAACCGGAACGATGCGTCGGACGCCGTGGTGCAGGTGCCCCAGGGCTTCCTGCGGATTGAAGGTCGGGGTGCCCTGCGGGTCCGGGTGCGGAAAAACGGGTTCGTGTATGTGAAGGCCACCGACGGCCGGATCACCGTGGATACCGACGAGGCCAGCACCGTGCTCCACGAGGACGAGGCTCTGGAACTGGACCCCTACGGCTACATCACGTACCGCCGATATGCCTTTGACGAGGACTTTGACCGCTGGTGCCGCCGGCGGGAGCGGGTGTATGTGACCGTGACCGTGGAGTATGTGCCCGCAGGCGTCTGGATCGGCCTGGTGGACCTGAATCTCTACGGCCGATGGATCTGGGTGGCCCCCTACGGCTGGGTGTGGGTGCCCCGCACCGTGGTGGCCGCCTCGTGGCGCCCCTACCTCTACGGCCACTGGGTGTTCTACGCGGACATCGGCTGGGTGTGGGTGTCCTATGAACCCTGGGGCTGGGTGCCCTACCACTACGGCCGCTGGGCCTATGTGCCCGGCCACGGCTGGGTGTGGGTGCCGGGGGGTGTGTTCCGCGGCGGCTGGGTGGCCTGGCATACCCACGACGGCGTGGTCGCCTGGGCCCCGCTGGGGCCGGACGATCGGCCGGTGCGCGTGGGCCGGAAAACCGCCTGGATCGCCGTGTCCCGCCAGTCGTTCCTGCATCCCCGGGTGCCCCGGCCCGACGAGTTGCGCCGGAAGCCGGTGGTGCCCTACCGCGAGGTGCGGCTGGCCCAGGTGCCGGAACGCCGGTGGCAGCAGGATCTTGTGCTGAAGCCCCCCAAGGACTCGCCGGTGTGGGTGAAGGCATCGTCGCTGCGGCGCGAAACCCGGTTCCGGCAGACGAAAACCGGCCGGAAGCCCCGGTCGTTTCTGCCGGAGTCGCACCGGCGGACACGCCAGGGTGCCGGCCTCACCACCGGGGAGAAAACATCCCGGCTGGGCAACAAGCGGAGTAAGGATCAGAGGCAACTGGCCCAGCCCGCTACACCGGGCTCCCGGAATCTGAAATCCGACCGGCCCCCGATCAAGTCCCGGAGCCGGACCCCCAGGCTGGCTCCCTCCCGGAAGGACGACCGGAACTGGATCCGCCGGAGCTTTGAGGCGGTGCTCCAGCGGTCTAAGCCCCGAACTGGAACCTCCACCGGCAAGCGGTTGCGCAAGCCTTCCCGGCCGTCCGGCGGCGGGCTGAAGAAGCCGGAGGAGGAGAAAACGCCCATAAAGCCCCAAAAGAGCCGTCGGCTTCGCACCCCAGGGTTCACCTCTTCGGGCCGTTCATAGCCCGGGGACCTCCTTTATGGTGGGCGGGCCGCCGCGCCGCGGCGCGGCGGCCCGCCCAACTCTACAATTCAAACCATGGACACCTTCTTCGGCACGATCCAGGGCCAGGAGGCCCTTCTGGAAAGCGAGGAGTTTCACCACGCCGTTCGGGTGCTTCGGCTCCGCCCCGGCCAGGAGATCCGGGTGATTGACGGTGCAGGCCGGGCCTTTCGCGCCCGGCTTCTCTCGGTGGAACGCCGGCAGGAACGGGCCCGGCTGGAACTCCTGGAACCCCTGCCCTCCGGCGAACCCCGGCACCGGGTGGCGCTGGCCACAGCCGTGCCCCGGGGCGAACGCATGGATTTCCTGGTGGAAAAGGCGGTGGAACTCGGTGTAGCCGAGGTGGTGCCCCTCCGCTTCGCCCGGTCGGTGCGGATCCAGGCCGGCCGCCGGGACCGATGGCACCGGATCGCCAGAAGTGCGGTCAAGCAGAGCGGCCGCGCCCGGCTGCCCCAAATTGCGGCGCCCCAAACCCTCGGAGAGTGGCTCGCCGAACTCCCGGAGTCGGTGGAGGGATGGGCCCTGCATCCCGGAGGCGAGAACCCCCAAAGGGCCCCGGCCCTGCCCGATCCTGAAGTGCCCCGGGTTCTGGTGGTGGGGCCGGAGGGCGGATTGGTACCGGAGGAGGTGGAGCAATTGCAGGCCCGAGGCTTTCGGGTCTGGTCCCTGGGCCCGCGGATCCTGCGGGTGGAAACCGCCGCCCTGGTGGGCCTCGCGTTATTGATGCACCAGCTGGGTGAACTGGCCTGACTTCAGGGCTGCGCCCTGCGCCGATGCAGGGTGTCGGACGACGCCTCCCCCGGCCGAAGGGTCAGGATCAGCGTAGCGTTCTTCAGCGCATCGGTCAGATAACGCGCCGCATCTCCAAAGCCTACCCCCCGGAACGCCGGCGGCTTCACCAGGATGCCGTGGTACCGATCGCAGTTCCGCACAAAGAGCGTGAGGTCCACCTGCACCCGTTCGCCGGGCGAGGGCAGCGCCAGGAACCGGGCCACGGTGGCGTCGTAGTCGCCCCCCGGAGTGGTCCAGGGTTCGGTCCAGGACACTTCGCCGGAGTCCCAGGCCGTGGTGATCGGCACAATCTGCAAAAGCAGCCGGCGGCCGGTGGAGGAGCCTGCCGGGCTCCGGAACTCCAGCAGGGCGTCCATGACCTGCCGGCACACCGTGCTGTCCAGGGGAAAATGCACGAGTACCCGGGCCACCGGCCGGGGACGGGGTGCCGTGATCATCACCACCCGATCGGGCTGCACCTTCAGGGTGGGAAAGGTTTGGGCCAGCAGAGTGATCAGCAGCGCGGTGATCATAACTTCACGAACCTCCTGTGGGCCAGGATTCGGCCCCGATGATACAGGCGCAGGAAGTACACCCCGGCGGGCAGGCGGCCGAGGGCCAGGCGCCAGCGGGCCTGGCCCGGCGGCAGGGTACCGGCCCGCACCCGGCGGCCTGCCGCGTCGTAAATCTCGTAGGCCAGCGGCCGGGTGGGAGCTGTGGTGGCCTCGATATGGAGCCAGCGCCGGGCGATGCCGGGGTTCAGCATCACCTGGAGCGGCCCCCCGCCGGCGGGCCGGGCCGGCCCCGGGGGCGCGGTGAGGTAGGGGATGTAGTCCACGGGCCCAAGGAACAGGGAGGGAGCAGGCGACGCCGTGCCCCACCAGTTGTTCTCCGCCTTGAGCGGGGTCACCACGGGCTCGGTGGGGCTGTACACCACGCGCAGGGAATCGCCCAGGATGGAGTTCTCGCCGGAGTGGCTGTCGTTCTCGGCACCCAGCACCGGCCGGGCGCCGTCGGTGGCCACCACCGTGAACCGGCGGCTGTGCAGCAGGTTCTGGTACAGCCGAGGCGCCGAGGGGCCCGCCGCCCACACCGAGGCCACCCGGGTGAGTTGCACCTCGTTGTGGGCCATCAACGGCGAACTGTTGACGAGCGAAACCCCGAGATCGGCACTCTGCACATGGTTGCCGAAGAGGTCCACCCGCCGGCCGGTGGATTCCAGCAGGATGCCGATGGGGGTGCTGATGTACACCCGGTTGTCCTCGAGCAGTAGGTAGCCGGAGGGGTTGCGGACCGTCAGGGCCTGGGGTCGGCCCTGGAGACTGGTGCTCTGGAGTGTGCCGGCGCAGCCCTCCAGCAGGGTGCCGCGCGGTGCCAGAAGATAGCTCCGGTAGATTTCCACGAAGGCGCTTTCGGCCACGACGGCCCAGCCCCGGAGGTTCCACAGGTACACGGTGTCCAGGAACAGTTCGCTGCCCGGCTCGGCCACGATGCCGTGCTCGGCGTCGTAGAGCCGGGTGTGGATCAGCGTGTCGTGTCCGCCCGGGGCAATCCGCAGGCCCAGCCAGGAGCCGGCTGCACCTTCGCCCCGGAGATAGACCGGCTCCCGGGCCGTCCCGTGGGCCACCAGGGTGCCCTGGACCAGGAGTTCCACGGCGTTGGGATCGCGGCCGCCCTGCAGATAGTCAAAGTACGGGGTGACCTGCACCACGGTGCCGGGCAAAAGGCGAAGGACGGCGCCCGAGTCTATGACCAGGTCGCCGTTGACAAAAACGGTGTCCCTCCAGAGCACGGTGCCGGTCAGATGCCCGTTGACGAAGTTCCGGGGTCGCAGGCTCAAGAGGGTGTCGTGCAGGCAGGTGCTCGGGTTCCCCGTGCTCCAGAGTACCCGGGTCCGGTAGGCGTCGTGGGTGGTCCGGAGCACCCGACCGGTGCCGAAAAAGCCCGAGCCCTCATCGCTGAGGGTGAGCGAACGGGCGTATCGGGCGCCGTTAAAGGTGTACAGCAGCACGGCCGGCCGCTTGCCCGTGGAGGAAACCAGGAGATGCTGTGAGGTGAGGAACACCGGGTGCCCCAGGGCGGTATCCACGGCCTCCGGGGTGCGCCAGGCGTCGCCCTCCCGCAGGGAGTACCAGAGGGTGTCGCCGTCGTGCCAGGCCAGGAACAGACGGGTGCCTTCGGCGTAAAGGCCGAGATCTCCCCCGGGCTGCCGGAGGGGCCAGAGGGAATCCACCTCAGTGGAGTCGGGCCGGATCCGGGCCAGGTGCAACCGGGAGCGTAGAGGATCGGGATGAATCCATAGAAGCCAGAGGCCGGGAGACAGGGCGGCGAAGGAGGGGGTACTCAGCGCCGGCGGCGGCACCGGCGACCGATCCAGGGTGTCCACCGCGAGGGCATCGCCTACAGACCGGTACAGGAGCAGAAAACTCGTGGAATCCGGCCGTACCAGCCAGTGGGCCAGCCACAGGGTGTCGCCGATGCTGTAAAGGGCCAGGGGCTCCCGCTGAATCTCCAAACTATCGGCCCATTCGTTCAGGATCCGGAGGGCCGAGCGGGTTTCCAGGTTCTGCAGCACCAGTTCCCACCTGCCCCGTCGCCTGCGATAGTAAGCCGCCCAGGGTTCGTGATCGGTGGTAAGGGCCGGAAAGTCGCCAATGTCCAGGAACTGGTCGGTGCCGTAGCGGATCCACCGGTCGAAAACCCGGTGGTACCGGGCAAAGATCCAGCGTTCGGTGCCGGTGTCGCGGCCGTAAATGCGGTTTGAGGCGGTGGGACGGGTAGGATAGCAGGGGCGATCGGCCCACAGCAGGATGAGTTCCACGGTGTCCTCGGGGGCCTGCAGCAGGAGCCCGGCTCGGCCGTAGCCGTCGGTGGTCAGGGAGTCGTAGCCGGCGGTGGAATCCCCCACATAGA
>JALXEF010000088.1 GCA_027069855.1 Caldifarciminota bacterium | reverse complement strand
CCGGGCCCGGAGGAGATCCAGGAAGCCCTCCGCCAGGCGGAACAGGACCTCCGCCGGGCCGAGCAGCGGGGCACCCATATCCTGCTCCACGGCCATGCCGGCTACCCGCCCCAGCTGGCCCCGCTGGAGGCGGCCCCGCCCGTGCTCTTCGTGGAGGGCGACCCCGCGGTGCTCGCCGAACTGGCCATCGGCATCGTGGGCTCGCGCAGGGCCACAGCCTACGGCAAACGCATGGCCTTCAAACTGGCCCACGACCTGGCTGCGGCCGGCACCGTGATCGTGTCCGGCGGCGCCTACGGCGTGGACACCGCCGCTCACAAGGGTGCCCTGGAGGCCGGCGGCCGAACCGTGGCCGTGCTGGGTTCGGGCCTGGACCAGCCCTATCCCGCCGCCAACCGTCGGCTCTTTGACCGGATCCGAAGCCAGGGCGCGGTGGTTTCCGAGTTTCCCTTCGGCACCAAACCCTTCCGGCCCAACTTTCCCATCCGAAACCGCATCATCAGCGGCCTCAGCCGGGCGGTCGTGGTCGTGGAGGCCGCCGAACGCTCCGGTGCCCTGATCACCGCCCAGTGGGCCCTGGACCAGGGCCGGGAGGTCATGGCCGTACCCGGTCCGGCCGACAGCGCCCTCTCGGCCGGGCCCCATCGGCTGATCCGCCAGGGGGCAGCCCTGGTCACCGACGCCGCCGAGGTGCTGGAGGAACTGGGCGTGGCTCCGGAAACCGCGGCCCGGGGCCGGCCGGAGCTGCCCACCCTGTCCGAAGAGGAACGCCGCGTGTTCCAGGCCCTGGGCGCCCGCCCCGTATCCTTAGATGCCCTGGCCGAGGAGCTGGGCGTGGCGCCGATGCACCTGATGACCCATCTCCTGGCCCTGGAAATGAAGGGCCTGATTGAGAAACACCCCGGGAACGCCTACGCGCGCAACCCGGTTTACACCCAGGAGGAATCAGCATGATCGCTTCGTGGCTTGTGTTTTTGGGGCTCGTCGCCATGAGCAAAGCACCCATGACCGTGCCGTACCAGATCGTGGAGGAGGGTGCCCACAGCGGCATCACCCGCCAGGCCGTGGTGCTGGCCACCACGCCTGAGGCCTGGCACGAACTCTTCCGCCGGATCCACAAGAACCAGATGCCCCTGCCCGTGCCCCCGGAACCCCAGAAGAGTGAACCCGGCGTGTACCTGTACATCGGGCTGGGCACCCGGAACACCTCCGGCTACGCGGTCAAGGTAAGCCGGGTGGAAATGAAGGAGGGCCGGTTCACCGTGTATGCGGCCGAGGAATGCCCGCCCGAGGGCTCGGCCACCCTGCAGGTCATCACCCACCCCTATGTCGTGCTCTATTTGCCCTGGGACGCGCCGGATGTCACCCCCGAGGTGGAGGTGCTGCTCACCCCCTGCCACGGCCAGCATCCCGACACCCTGAAGGCCCTGCCCCTGGAGCAATGGACAACGAAGTAGAAGGCCTGTACGGCCCCCGCGTGCTGGCTCTGGTGCTGGCGGGCGGCAAGGGCACCCGGCTCTGGCCCCTCACCCGATACCGGGCCAAGCCCGCGGTGCCCATCTTCGGCAAGTACCGGATCATTGACTTCGTGCTCTCCAACCTGGTGAACTCGGGCGTGTTTTCCATCTATGTGCTCACCCAGTACCGGGCCCAATCCCTGGCCGACCACATTGAGCAGGGCTGGCAACTGGGCCCGGCCCTGCGCTCGCGCGATTTCTTCGTTTCCCTGGCCCCGGCCCAGATGTGGACCGGCGAGCACTGGTACCAGGGTACCGCCGACGCCGTGTACCAGAACCTGCACCTCGTGGCCACCTTCGACGCCGACGAGATCCTCATCTTCAGCGCCGACCATGTGTACAAGATGGATGTGGGCCAGATGATGGAATGGCACCGGCTGATGGGGGCGGAGGTGACCGTGGCGGTGATGCCCGTGCCCCGAGAAGAGGCCCACCGGTTCGGCGTGGTGCAGGTGGACGAAGACGGCTGGATCCGGCGGTTCGTGGAAAAGCCCCGCGAGAATCCGCCCACCATGCCGGGCGACCCGAGCCACTGCCTTGTATCCATGGGCAATTACATTTTCCGCCGGGAAACCCTGGAGGCCGCCCTGCTGGAGGACGCCCGGCGTCCGGATTCCAGCCATGACTTCGGCCAGGACATCCTGCCCCGGCTCGTGGCCTCCGGCACCCGCGTGGCCGCCTACAACTTTGAAACCAACCGGATCCCCGGCGAACCCCGGCCCTACTGGCGGGATGTGGGCACCCTCTTTGCCTACTGGGAAGCCCACATGGAAACCCTGCACCCGGAACGCGGGGGCCTGAACCTCTACAACCCCCGCTGGCCCATCCGAACGGTCAGCTTCCGGGATCCGCCGGCCCTGGTGACCAGCGCCGGGGGCGTGAAACCCACCTTTGAGGAAAGCCTCGTGGCCGAAGGGGCCCGGGTGTACGGCGCCGAGGTGATCCGCTCGGTGATCGGACGCGGCGTGGTGGTGGAACCCGGGGCCCACATTGAGGAATCCATCCTGTTCTACGGCGTTCGGGTTCAGAAGGGCGCCCGGCTGCGCCGGGTCATCGTGGATAAACGCCGGGTGATTGAGGCCGGTACGGCCATCGGCTACGACCCCGAGCAGGATCGCGCCCGGGGGTACCATGTCACCCGGGAGGGGATCGTGGTGGTGCCCGCCGGGCCGCCCAAACTCCGGCTCAACCGGCCCTGGCCCGAAGACGAAGGGCGGCCTTAGGCCGACCCCTTCCACACCAAAAGCCGGGGCTCCGTGTACTCCTCGTAGGCGTACCGGATGCCCTCCCGGCCCAGGCCCGACGCCTTCACGCCGCCATAGGGCATGGGATCCACCCGGAAGGTGGGGGAATCGTTGAGGATCACACCGCCCACCTCCAGGGCTTCAAAGGCCTGCCAGGCCTTGTGGAGATCGCGGGTGAACACGCCGGCCTGCAGGCCGTAGGCGGAACGGTTCACAAGGTCCAGCGCCTCCTCAAAGGTTTCGTAGGGCCGAAGGACCACCACCGGCGCAAACACCTCTTCGTTCCACACCTTCAGATGCTCGGGTACCTGCTCCAGCACCACGGGCTCCAGGATGCGTCCGCGGCGGCGGGGCGGCGACGGATACGACCGGGCTCCCTGGTCCAGGGCCTCCTGGATCCACGCCCAGGCGCGGTCGGCCTCGCGATCGCTGATCATGGCCGAGAGGTCGGCCTCGGGGTCCAGGGGATCGGCCGCCTTCAGCCGGGAAACCTCCTCCAGGAGCCGGGCCCGGAAGGTTTCGTAGATCTCGCGATGCACCAGCACCCGCTGGATGGAAATGCATACCTGGCCGGCATAGGCATAGCCCCCGACGGCCACCTTGTGGGCCGCCTTGTCCAGGTCGGCGTCGGGCTCCACCACCACGGCGGCGTTGCCCCCGAGTTCCAGGAGCACGCGCCGGGCTGCGGTCACCCGCTTCAGATGCCATCCCACGCGGGCGGAGCCCGTAAAGGAGAGCAGCGCCACCCGGGGGTCTTTGACCGCGGTCTCGGCGTCTTCATTGGTGGGCAGCACCACCGAAAGGGCCTCGGGCGGCCAGCCGGCCTCCAGCAGCAGGTGCCCCAGCGTAAGGCCGGTGAGCGGGGCCTGGGGCGCCGGCTTGAGGATCAGGGGCGTGCCGGCCACCAGGGCCGGCAGCACCTTGTGCATCGGCAGGTTCAGGGGAAAGTTGAAAGGCGTGATCGCCAGCACCGGCCCCACCGGGAACCGCCGAACCAGCCCGAACTTGCCGGTGGCCGGGGGCGTGAAGTCCAGGGGCAGGGCCTCAAAGCGCAGGTCAAACAGGAAGCCCAGGGCGCTCTCGGCGTTGTTGATGGCCCGGTCCACCTCGCCGTAGGCCCATTTGAGGGGTTTGGCCACCTCCTGGGCCAGAAGCCGGGTGATCTCCTCGCGCCGCTCTCGGAGCAGGTGGACCAGGTTCTCCAGGATCCCGATTTTTCGGTGCTTGGGGAGATCCAGCACCCTTCGGCGATGCGCCTCCTCGGCCCTGGCCAGCGCCTGTTCCATCCAGGCCCCCGGGGTTCGGTGCACGGCCCCCAGCAGCCTGTTGTCAAAGGGTGTCCGAATCTCCCACACCTCCCCTTCCCGGATCTCCTGTCCTGCGACGAGAAACCCCCTCGGTTCCATGCTTCACCTCCCTTTGAACAGCAGCACCCCGCTGGCAAGCAGCCAGAGGGTGTTTTCCAGCACCTTCCGCCAATCGGTATGCTCCCAGGATGCGGCGCCGAAGCAGCCGCAGGTGGTATCAATTCCCCGCACAGCGGCCTGCAACACGGCCACCCAGAACCCGGCGAACAGGAGAAACGCCCACAGCCGGGCACCGAAGCGAAACCTGCGAAACACCAGGGCCAGGCCCACCACCACCTCCAGGGCCGGCAGGAACACCGCGATCCAGGGGATCCAGGCCCCGGGGAACAGGTGGTACGCCAGCAACTGGTCGGCAAACAGCTGGGGGTTCGGCAGTTTCAGGAGGCCGGCCACCAGGAGCAGGACCCCCAGCAGAATCTCCAGGGCCCGAAGACCTTTTTCTCTCATGGCGTCCTCCGTTGTGCCAGGAGCCGGGCCAGGGAATCGGCGGGCACCGCGGTCACCCAGGCCCGGGTGATCCCCAAAGACCGGAGCAGCCGCTGAAGGCGCCAGGCCCGTCGGTAAAAGAGGGCGGTATCGGCGAGGATCCAGAGGCCGGTGTCGGCACCGCTCTGGAGCACCTGGCCGACCCAGGTTTCCGGGGAATCCGGGTTCCAGTAGGCAAGGCCCTGGACCGGCACGGCGGCCACGGCGCGGGCCCGGCCGCTCTGGAGCCAGGCCAGCGTGGGGCGTAGGCCCAGATAAACGGCGGTATCGGCGGGCACCTGGGGCCGGGGCAGGCTCTGGATCACCGGCAGATCGTGGAGCCGGGCCGGCGCAAGGGACAGGGAAAACGACGGGGCCAGCCACCGGTGCGCCGCGGCCCCCAGTGCCACGGCCGCGAGCCCCAGGAACAGGGCTTCCCGCAGGGCCTGTTGCCAGCGCATCGTGTCAAGTATGTAGCAGCCTGCGCCCCCGTCAACGGCCCGCAGCCCATTCACGGTGCCAAGGCACCGCACTCCAAGAGTTGCCATCGCCGCTAAAGCGGCTCCTGCGGAGCACCCCCACCTCAATCCTCCCCCTTGAGGGGGAGGAAGTTTTCGGGCGGCAATGTGTTAGAAGCAAACCGGATTCTGAATCGGGACTCCCAGTGTCATTTCTCGGACTCGGAAACCCGTGGCGAAAGCTTCGGATACCAACTGCCTGGGGGAGAACTTCTGTGGTAGAAGCGGCTTCAGCCGCGACGAGCAAATCCTCCCCTCCCCCGGCGGGAGGGGATTGAGGGGAGGGGGGCAGCCCGCAGGGCTGCAAGGTGTAGGAGCGGCTTCAGCCGCGATAAATTTTGGAGTGCGGCACCTGGGTGCCGCTCTGGAATTCACCCCCACCTCAATCCTCCCCCTCAGGGGGAGGAAGTTGTTGGGCGGCAGGAGCTTAGCGTAAAATCCCGGACTCTAAATCCTCCCCGCCCCTGGTGGGCGGGGATTGAGGGGAGGGGGTGCAGCCCGCAGGGCTGCAAGGTGTAGGAGCGGCTTTAGCCGCGACAAGGAGACGGTTCCTCCGTCCCGTCACCCCGCCGATTGACGCGCCAGGGATTCGTGCCTATAATAACCGGCTGCAAACGGCCCCATCGTCTAGCGGCCTAGGATACCTGGTTCTCAGCCAGGAGACCCGGGTTCGAGTCCCGGTGGGGCCGTTTCCCCTCTAAAAAGCGAGCGGGACTGGTGAACATACGCAATCTTTTGCATGGTTTGGCATCTACTGGGGGATCGTCTAACGGCAGGACGCCTGGCTCTGGACCAGGAAGTCGGGGTTCGAATCCCTGTCCCCCAGCCAATTTTTTCTGGGCCCTTCTCCTTGTCGCGGCCCCTCTGCTCTGGAGCCAACCGGCCCGATTTGACTTCCTGATCTCCGGCACCCCCCAGGTGGGCGGCACCTTCCATCTGCGCATCAACGCCCTTACCGGCAGCGGCTTTATTGACCCCACCTTCAACGAAACCGGCCACCTCTATGTGCTGGGCCCGGACACCACCGGCGACTTTTACCTGTACCCCGCCACCGTGCAGTTCCAGGCCGGCATCGCCGAAACCGACCTTTCGGTGTACCTGGCCGACTCGCTTCACCTGATCTGCGAAACCCCGGCCCTGACCGACACCTCGGATCCCCTCTTCGTGCTGCCCGGCCCCTATGCCCATGTGCAGATCCTGCTGCCCGGCGAAACACCGTTTCCGGGCACCCCGGAGGGCAAACGCGGCACCCCGGCCCCGGGCTTCTACCTGGCTCCGGATACCGTGAGGTTCTTCGCACGCCTCACCGACGCCTACTACAATCCGGTGCCGGACACGGACACCGTGGTGTTCTCCTGCCGGAACCTGCAGGGGGACAACCCCTTCGCCCGGTTTCCGGCGCGGCCGGTACTCACCGGCGCCGGCGATTCGCTGTACTTCTCGCCGCGGGTGGCCGCCGCCCAAACCCGGATCCTGGCCCAGGGGCTTCGTCTGCCTCAGCCCGACAGTTCGGCCCTGGTAACGGTCCTGGCCGGTCCCCCGGCCTTCCTGTTGCCGGTGCTCCCCGGCGAAACGCTCCTGCCCGGCGACACCACCGAGAACACCTGGCTGGCCCCGGGCAAGGGCGGTGAAGCCCATCCCCAGCCCCTGGAACAGCCCTTTACCGTGGATGTTTATGTGGTGGATGCCGCCTACAATCCAGTGCAGGACTTCTCTCCCCTTTTGGGCGACCAGATTGATGTTTACGCCTACGCGGTTTATACCGCCGATGTGGCCGAAACCGACGGTCCCAAACCTCTGGAAAACCTGACCACCCGGTTCACCGTGGTGGCCCACGACCGCGGGCTGTATCGGGTGCTGGCCCAGGACCTGGACCTCGAGGACTACAACACCCCCTACGGCACACCCCTCTGGATCGTGCCCCGGGCGGGCGGCCTGGAAACCTGGGCGGAACCCGCCAACATCCGATCCCAGGACTACAGCAAGATCTATGCCCGGCTCACCACCGGCTCGGGCAACCCGATCCCCGGGAAAACGGTGCGATTCCAGGTGCTGCAGGGGCATTCCCAGCTTCGCCCTCCCATCGGGGTCACCGACAACCACGGCGTGGCCTATGTGCTCCTGATTCCCAGCGTGTCCGACATGGGGGACACCGTGTGGATTGAGGCCACGGCCGACACACTGCGGGATACCACCTGGGTGTATGTGCTGGGGCTTTCGGGCAATGTGTGGAAGATCTTTCCCAACCCCTTCATCATGTCGCGCGATCCCGTGGTCAACATCGCCTACAAGATCTATGCCCGCTACAGCGCCAGTTTGAGCAAGGTGCGCATTGAAATCTACACGCCCTTCGGCGAACCCGTGTGGTACAAGGAGATCCCACGGGGCGAGGCCGGTGCCATCCCCGGTGAGATGAATGTGGTGCAGTGGGACGGCCGGAACCTCAAGGGGCAGAAGGTGGCAAGCGGCGTGTACGATGTGTACATCATCTTCTACGGAGGCGGCCAGGCGCTGTACACCCGGTACCGAACCCTGGGGGTGGTACGATGAACCTGCTGCTGGCACTCTTCCTGGTTTCCGCCTGGGACGCCGGAACCCCGGGTGAACTCTTCACCTACGGCTTCGGCGCCCAAACCTTCGGCCTGGGTCGGGCTTACACCGCTGCCGACGGCACCGCCGAAAGCATCTACTACAACCCCGCCGCCGTATGCTGGGCTCAGCGGGGTGAGTTTCTGGGTTCTTACAACAGCCCCAACTGGCTCCATAGTTACGGGGGGGTGTCCTTCCTGTATCCCACGGGAAGCCGCACCGGCTTCGGCTTCACCCTGGTTGTCCTCAAGCCCCAGGGGATTTCGGGCTACGACGAAAACGGCAACTACACCCAGTGGATTCAGCCCCAGTTCCTGGGCGGCCTGATCTCCTTTTCCCGGAAGGTCACCAACCGGGTGTCCGTGGGCCTCAACGGCAAGTTCTACTACGGCCAAATCGGCTCCTATGTGGGGTCCGGGGCCGGCCTGGATCTGGGCGTGCTCACCCGGTGGTCGCCCGTGTTCCAGACGGGCCTGGCCCTCCTGAATGTGGTGCCACCGAGCCCGAAGTTTACCAACGAACGGGAGCCCTTCCCACGGGTGTTCCGGGCAGGGTTCCAGTTCAAACCCTACAGCAAGGTGCGGTTTCTGGGCGATCTGGTGAAGTCCACCGCCCGCTCGCTCCACTACCATCTGGGCGTGGAACTCGCACCCCTGGACTTCTTCCGGCTCCGGTTCGGCTACGACTACATGGATCTCTCGGCGGGCTTCGGCGTGAAGATCCAGCGGGGCGGCCAGGAGTTCCTCATTGACTACACCTTTTCCAACACCCACCACTCCGCCACGCTGTATCCCTTCTCCCACCGCATCAGCGCCACCGTGCGGTTCGGCGGTTACCGGGTATGGGCCCATGCCGATCCCAACAAGATTTCCCTTACCACCATGAGCCCGGCGCTCCTCACCTACATCTACCCCCATGTGAAAACCAAGGCACCGGTGGACCACTGGGTGCTGGAGATCTACCGGAAGTCCGGGGAACTGACCCGACGGCTCATGGGGAAAGGCACACCCCCTCTGCGGCTGGCCTGGGACGGCCGTGACGAGACCGGCCGGCTGGTGCCCCGGGGCCGCTATCGGTACAAACTTCAGGTGTGGGACGAAACCGGCGACCTCTACGAGGCCTCCGGATACCTGCTGGATGTGTCCGAAACCACCATCTTCTGAGATTTGACGCCCTTCGCGATTTCTCCTATAATGCCCGCTATGATGCGGAAAGTCGTGATTTTCGGTTTGCTTTTCGGCGCTTCGGTCCCCCGGCTCTGGGCCGGCTGGGGGTACGAGTACATGAACATCAATGCCGATCCCTCGGTGGCGTTCCTTCCCCTGGATGCCAATCCTGCGCAAAGCCTGTGGCAGCCCGGTGTGACGGTGCCCAGGGGCCGATGGTCGGCCGCTTCGTCGGCCTGGCTCGGGGGCACCTACCTGGGGTCCTTCCACTGGAGCCCCACGCCCGGCATCCAGGTGCACCTTGTGGGCCTGTGGTCGGGCACCATGGACGAAACCGACGCCTCGGGCCGGGTGGTGGGCACCTTTTCCACCCAGCACCTGTACCTGGGCGAAACCTTCCAGCGGCCCCTGGGCGCGGCGCTCACGCTGGGCCTCGGGGCGGGGCTCTATGCCCAGAGCATCGGCGGCAAGGGTTCCCTGGCCCTCGGCGGCCAGGTGGGCCTCCGGTGGCAGGCACCGAACCGACCCCTGCAGATGGCCGTAGCCCTTGCCAACCTGGGAGTGGAAATCAAGCCGATGGAACAGCAGCGGTTCCATCCGGCGCCCCAACTCCGGCTGGTGGTCCGGTACGCGCCGGGCACCGCGGTAGACCTCTCGGCCGGGGCCGTGGCCTCGCCCGTGGGCTCCTGGATTCACCTGGCCGGGCGGTACCAGCTGACCCCGCTGCTCGGGGTGGCCCTGGCCTATACCACCCAGTGGAACGCCCTGAAACTGGGAGATCCCAACGATTTCCTGATCGGGCTTATGCCGGGGGTGGACCTCACCTGGCGTCGCCTCCGGCTCACCTACGCCTTCGGCCCGCTGGCGGCGGTGGGCGACCTGCACCTTTTGAGCCTGTCGTTCCGCTGAGCCATGCCCGTCCGCAACATCGTGGTGAACCGTCGTGCACGGCACGACTACGAAATCCTTGAGACCTTTGAGGCCGGCATCGTGCTCCTGGGCAGCGAGGTGAAGTCCATCAAGCAGGGCCGCGTGTCCATCCAGGACGCCTACGCCGACATCGAGGACGGCGAGGTGTACCTGTACCACATGCATGTCACCCCGTACAGCCACGCCGGTGCCTTCGTGCCCGATCCCGAGCGGCCCCGCAAACTGCTCCTGCACAAGCACGAGATCAAGCGGCTTATTGGCAAGGTGCGGGAGCGGGGGCTCACCCTGATACCGCTGCGGATCTACGAAAAGCGCGGCCTCATCAAGGTGGAGCTCGCCCTCGTGCGCGGCAAACGGAAGTACGAAAAGCGGGAGACCATCAAACGCCGCGAGATCGAGCGGGAGATCCAGAGTTACCTGAAGCGGGCGAAGTATTGAGGGACCTGGAAACCCTGAAGCGGCAGCAGGAGGCCCTGGCCCGGCGGGTTCGCCTGGAACCCCTTCCCCATGAGCCTGAAACCATCGGCGGCGCCGATGTTTCCTACAGCCGGAGCCTGCGGCGCCTCGTGGCCTCGGTGGTGGTGCTCCGCTGGCCTTCGCTGGAACCCGTGGAGGAGGCCTTTGTGGAGGCGCCGGTGACCTTCCCCTATGTGCCCACCTTTCTTTCCTTTCGCGAACTGCCGGCCCTGCTCCAGGCCCTGGAACGCCTGAAGCGGCGGCCCGACCTGTTGCTCGTGGACGGCCAGGGCATCGCCCATCCCCGGCGGCTGGGCATTGCGGCACACCTGGGGGTGGTGGCCGACCTACCCACCATCGGCGTGGCCAAGCACCGGCTGGTGGGCGAGTACGAGGAGCCCGCGCCCGAGGCGGGCAGCGCGACGCCCCTGTACCTGGAGGGTGAACAGGTGGGCTGGGTGGTGCGCACCCGCACCGGGGTCAAACCCGTGTTCGTCTCGCCCGGCCACCGGGTAACCCTTGCCGACAGCCTGCGCTGGGTGCTGGCCACCTGCCGGGGGTACCGGCTGCCCGAGCCCATCCGCCGGGCCGACCACCGGTCGCGGATGCGGGTCCGAAAGCGCCGCGAAGCGGACCCCGAACTCTGGCGTTGACCTACCGCAGGCGGCGGGCGTTCACGGCCACGATCACGGTCGAAAGCGACATGAGCAGGGCGCCCACGGCTGGCGAGAGCAGGATGCCGAAGGGATACAGGACCCCGGCGGCCAGGGGAATGGCCACCAGGTTGTAGCCCGTGGCCCAGGCCAGGTTCTCCTGCATCTTGCGGTAGGTGGCCCGCGACAGAGCCAGGATGGCCACGACATCGCGGGGATCGTTGCGCACCAGCACGATGTCGGCGGCCTCGACGGCCACATCCGTGCCCGCGCCGATGGCAATCCCCACATCCGCCTGCACCAGAGCTGGGGCATCGTTCACGCCGTCGCCCACCATGGCCACCACCCGCCCCCTTTGCTGTACCGATTGCACCACGCGGGCCTTTTCATGGGGCAGCACTTCAGCGAAGTACGCGTCCAGGCCGAGTTCGCCGGCCACCCAGCGGGCCACGGCCTCGGCGTCGCCGGTGAGCATCATCACCTGGATGCCCATGGCCTTAAGCCGTTGCACGGCCTCACGGGATTCCGGCCGGATCCGGTCGGCCAAGGCCAGGGCGCCGATCACCGTGTCCTGCCGCAGCAGGAACACCACGGTTTTCCCCTGGTCCATGAGGCGCTGCACCTCGGGGTGCCGCACCTCCAGGTTCCGTTCCCGGAGGGTGCCGGGGCTGAGCACGCGGTACAGGGTGCCCTGGATCCGGCCCTCCACGCCCTGGCCGGGCAGGGCGCGGAACGCCTCCACGGGCAAAAGCTGCAGGCCCTTTTCCCGGGCCGAGGCGCGGATGCCTTCGGCAATGGGGTGTTCCGACGCGTGCTCAAGGGAGGCCGCCAGGCGAAGCACCTCTTCGGCCGAATCCTTCTGGAGGGCCACCACATCGCTCACGCCGAACCGGCCCTCGGTGAGGGTGCCGGTTTTGTCAAAGATCACCACCTCCAGGTCCCGGGCCCGTTCAAAGGTCGAGCGGTCGCGGATCAGGAGGCCGTTGCGAGCCGACAGGGCGGTGGACACCGCCACCACCAGGGGCACCGCCAGCCCCAGGGCGTGGGGACAGGTGATGACCATGACGGTGACCGTGCGTTCTAAGGCAAAGGCGAAATCCTGGCCCAGGGCGAGCCACACGGCCAGGGTGGCCGCACCGGCCCCCAGGGCCACGAGCGTGAGCCAGAAGGCTGCCCGGTTCGCCAGGTCCTGGGTTCGCGAACGGGTTTCCTGGGCCCGGCGGACCAGCTCAATCACCTGGGCCAGGTAGGTGTCCTTGCCGGTCTTCTGCACCTCCACCACCAGGGCGCCTTCGCCGTTGACCGCGCCGCCGATCACCGGATCGCCCGGCCCCTTGGGCACCGGCCGGGACTCGCCGGTGAGCATGGCCTCGTTCACGCTGGACCGGCCGTCTACCACCACCCCGTCCACCGGCACCTTCTCGCCGGGTCGGACCAGCACCCGGTCGCCGGGCCGGAGTTCGGACACCGGCACCTCGTGGAGGGTGCCGTCGGGCTGCAGCCGGTGGGCTGTGGAGGGCAGCAGGCGTACCAGTTCCTCCAGGGCGCGGGAGGCGCCGAGCACGGATCGCATTTCAATCCAGTGCCCGAGGAGCATGACATCGATCAGGGTGGCGAGTTCCCAGAAAAAGAACTTGCCCGCCAGGCCGAAGACCACCACCGTGCTGTAGACATAGGCCACGGTGATGGCCAGGGCGATCAGGGTCATCATGCCCGGCCGGCGCTGTCGCAGTTCCTCGCGGAACCCCTTTAAAAAGGGCCAGCCGCCGTAGAAGAACACGGCCGAGGCCAGGAGCCAGAGCACCCATCGGTCACCGGGAAAGGCGAGGGAATATCCCAGGAACCGCTGGATCAGGGGCGAGAGCGCCAGGATGGGCAGCGTGAGCGCGAGGGACACCCAGAACCGTCGCCGGAAATCGGCGATCATCCGGGCGTGGTGCGAACGGTGATCCCCGGGGTGCTCCTTGTGGCCTGCGGCCGGTGGGGCGGCGTGGTGCTGGTGGTGCTGGTGCTGCATGGCGTTGTTCCTCTAAGGGTTGCCGGGCACGGCGATCCAGAAGGGCGCCGGCGGGCCCGAGGCGGGCCTCATGGTGCGAACCCGTGTTCCAGGTTTAAGAGGGTTTCGCGGTCGGTGAAGTAGTGGTTGAACAGGGCCTCGTACTCAAAGGAAAACAGGAACTTGAGCGAGTGGCTGTTCCGGAACCCCAGGGCGTCCCGCAGGCCCTGGGAAACCGCCTCGGCCTCGTACTGCAGGCCGACATCCACCTCGGCGCCGATCTGATAAAAGACCCCGGCGATGGCCTTGGCCCGCCAGGCCTCCTGGTCCGGGTAGGAGCGGAGGGCGCCGGTGAGGGCCACGAGCAGCCGTGGCACCTGATACGGGCGCCGAAGGAAACTGAGGCTCACGACGCCGCCGAAACTGCGGGCTCGGGCGGCCCTGGCCGGGATCGCCAGGTCCTGGACCGCGATACCGTCCTGGCCCGGCGTGTACTGGGCCTGCACCCGGAGCCGCCAGTTGGCCAGCGGGTTCGGGCTCAGGTTGATGTCGGCCCCGGCAGTGACCGTGGAGAGCCATTGGTTTCCGGAGTCTTCCAGGGGCTGGAGGTCCAGCCGAACCCCGATCTTCCGGAACAGTCCGCTGAACCGCAGGGGCTCGGGCAGGCGGTAAGCCACCTCGGCGGACACCCTCTGGATGCCGGCCAGTTCGGCCTCGGTGCGGCCCTCGGCGTCGGTCTGGGTCAGGGAGGCCACCTGGAAGGTTTCCTGCCACCGCGACTGCCCCTGGTACAGGGAGAGCCGGGCGAGGTTGCCGTAGAGTTCGTATTCCGGCGCCTCGGTGTACAGAAAGGCGTTGCGAACGAAGGCGTAGTCCAGCAGATCGTCGTCGCGCAGCGTGGGGAATTCCACCACGAAGTTCTCCAGGCGGGCCCGGCCCACCAGGAACTCCCAGTTCCGGCTCCACCAGAAGAAGTGGGCCTGGCTGAAGTACACCGGGCCGGCCGGGCTTTCGGCATCCGGGAAGGTGAGGCCCAGCACGGTGCCGGCCACCTGGTTCCGGTTGATGCCGTAGATCTTGCGGTCCAGCCGCAGCAGGAGATGGGTGTCGGAGAAATCTGCGGCCATCTGTTCAAAGTCGGTAGACCACCGGTCGCCCTGGAACCGGTCCAACAGGCCGCCGTTCAGCGACACGAGTCCACGGCCCGCGAGGGTGATTCGGGGCACCACCTCCTGGGCGCCCAGGGGCAGGGCCAGGAACGTTCCCAAGGCCAGCAAAAGGAAGGTGCGGTTCATGGCGTTTCTCCTTTACTGATCCAGGCTTACCATGGGCTTGAAGCCCTCCCGCTCGGCCATTTCCTCGTACACCAGCAGGGTGAGCATGCCGCCCGGATAAATGCCGTTGTTGGTCACGCGGGTGGTGATGTGATCGTGGAAGGTCCAGTAGCCGGGGTTGTAGCCTTCAATGATGATGTCCTTGGTTTGGCCTGGTGCGATCTGGAGGGTGTTCATTTTGATGGGCTGCATCAGCGGGTTGCCGTCCTGTGCCACCCACCAGAACTGGTGGCCGTGGAGGTGCAGGGAGTGGATGAGTTCGCCGGTGTTGATGAGCCGGATCCGGATGGTTTCGCCCTGGCGGATCAGGATGGGATCGGTAAGGGGATAGGATTTACCGTTGATGGCGAAGAAGTTGGGTGCCAGGTCGGCCCCCAGGCGCGACTGGTTCCGTTCCGGCAGATAGGGCGGCAGCCAGCCCTCGTCCACAGCCTTGAGGAACTCGGAAACGTTCTTGAACACCGCGGTGGTCTTCGCATCCAGCTTGCCCCGTTTCATCAGCCAGAGGCGCTGCTTCATGCGTTCCAGCATCCGGTTGAACTCCTCCTTCAGGAAGTTCGTGTCAAAGGTTTCCAGCACCAGGGTGTAGTCGCGGGAGTACCGGAAGGTCTTTTTGATGGGGTCGTCGTCCGACTCAATGATCAGGGCGCCGTGCATGGAGTGCCCCAGGTGGAACGGGGTGGCGTAGTGGCAGTGGTACCAGCGGGTGCCGGCCGGATAGGCCTGGAACCGGTACACGAAGGTTTTGCCCGGCATTACCGGCCGCTGGGTGACAAAGGGCACGCCGTCGTGCTCGTAGTAGACATCCACCCCGTGCCAGTGGATGGTGTGCAGGAGTTCGGTTTTGTTGGTGAAGTTCACCTTGACCCATTCGCCTTCGCGCACCCGGAGTTCGGGGCCCGGCACCTGGCCGTTGAAGGCCAGGAGATGGATCCGGATGCCGGGGAGGAGCTCGTGGAGCACGGTTCGGACATCGATGTTGAACTCGCGGTACCGCACCTGGGTTTCAGGCAGCGGCCGGGGAATGGTGGCCTTTTCGCGCCACGAAAGGCCCTCCTGCGCTGCCCGGAGCCAGGAGGGCTTGGTCAACAGCGCGGCGCCGGCGGCACCGGCCGCCAGGGTCTTCAGGAAGGTTCGCCGCCCCGGATCGGCCGGGGTTTCCGGGGCCCTGAGATCTTTGGGGTTCCACTGCATCGTCGCCTCCTACATCCGTTCTACGCGGGAAGTGAAGGGCACCTGGTGCTGCAGGCTGTAGGCAGCAGGGCATTTCTGGTCGGCCCGCTGCCGAAGCCGTTCCAGGACCTCCGGCGGCGCCGGGCTTTTGACCCGGAGCTCGATCCAGGCCTGTTCCACCACCGGGCCCTCCTCCAGGCCGAACATGACCCGAAGGTTGGCCACAGAGGCGCCCCGGACCCGGAGGTCCTGGATTTCCACCCCCTCCTGGGCTGCAAGGGTTACGAAGGTGGTGGCGTAGCACGCCAGCATGGCAAACACGCAGTACTGCACCGGGTTTGGTGCCGTGCCTTCGCCACCACTGGTCGGGGACTGGTCGCTAACCAACGTGATCTGGCCGCCGGGATAGGCCAGGGTAGCCTGGAACTGCCCCGGCCCCTGCAGGAGCCAGCGGCCCTCTACCTCAAAGGCTTTGGTGGCGGGAATCTGTCCGGCTTCCAATTCCCGCCGGGTTTTTTGAAGGTTCTCCAGGTTGACATGGTTCATGGCTGTTCCTCTCCTTTGTGGCTTCAGGGTTCCAGAAGGTCTCGCTTCATTTGCTCAAACTCTTCGCGGGTGATCTCGCCCCGGGCGTACCGGGCCTTGAGGATCCGCAGGGCATCGTCCCTCGGCGGTGGCGGCGGTGCTGACCGGTTTCCCGAGGCCCCCATCAGAGACCGGAACAGCAGGTACAGCACGCCCAGCACGATGAGCACCGTCACGAGGCCCCACAGGCCACCCCACCAGCCACCACAGCATCCGTGCCAGCCCCACATCATGGCCGTGCCCCCATCATGTCAGAAGATCCCGTTTCATCTGCTCAAACTCTTCGCGGGTGATCTCGCCCCGGGCGTACCGGGCCTTGAGGATTTCCAGGGGATCCTCCTGCCGGGCCGGTGGCCGCGAACCGGTGGACGGGGGCGCCGTGCGGTTCAGGTTTTGCACCAGGAAATAGACCACCGCGACGATGACCACGAGCCACAGGATCATGCCGATGCCGCCCATCATCATGGGGTCACCTCCTGTCGGTTGCTGGGCCCCGGAGCCCTGTTTGGGGCCTTCCGGGTTCGGGAGAGCCTCCGGAGCCCCATGAGGCCCGGGGTTCTCCCGCGGATTTGCTGTTTTCTCATCGTTGCCTCCTTGACGCTGGATTCCTCCACCGTCGCTTTTCTACTAAAATACATAGTAATGCCTGGATGCCGAGGGGTCAAGGGAGGAGCAAAGGGCGGAAAACCCCGTATGATTAGGGCATGGCGGGGCGGACCGGCCTTCTGATTTCGGCGGGAGAACCCTCGGGCGACCTGCATGCGGCGGCCCTGGTCCGATACCTGCGGCAATACCTGCCGGAGGCGGAACTCCTGGGGTTCGGGGGCGACCGCATGGCGCAGGCCGGGGTACACCTGGTGCACCACCTGAACGAGGCCCACGCGGTGATCGGGTTCCAGGAGGCCCTACAGAATGTGGGCCGGCTATACCGGATTTACCGGGACCTCGTGCGGGTGGCCCGGGAACGGGCGGCCGTGGCCGTGCTGGTGGATTACCCCGGGTTCCACCTGCGGCTGGCCCGAAGGCTCTGCGAGGCCGGGATACCGGTGGTGTACTACATCCTGCCCCAGTTCTGGTCGTGGGGTTACCGGCGCCTGCGCTCACTCCGCCGCAATGTGGCGCTGGCGCTCTCCATCCTGCCCTTTGAACTGCCCTATCTCCGGGCCTACGGGGTGCCGGCCGAGTATGTGGGCCACCCGTTGATGGACCAGGTGGGCCCGCCCAAAACCTACGAGCGGTTGCCGGCGGATCCTGTGATCGCCTTCCTGCCCGGTTCCCGGCGCACCGAGGTACGGCGACTCATGCCCCGCATGGCCCGGCTGGCCGAACACCTGAAACAACTGGGATACCGGCGGTTCCTGGTTTCCCGGGCGCCGGATGTGCCCCTGGACCCGGCCCGCTGGCTCCCCGAGGCCGAGGTGGTGCCGGGCAATGCCGAGGCCATCGCCCGCCGGGCCGACTTCGCCGTGGTGGCCTCGGGCACCGCCAGCCTGGAGGTGGGCCTGGTGGGGGTGCCCATGGTGGTGGTGTATGTGCTCTCCGACCTTTCTTACTGGCTCGCCCGGTCGCTGGCCCGGGTGCGCCACATCTCCCTGGTCAACCTGATCCTGGGCCGGGAAGTGGTGCCCGAGTTCGTGCAGCACCTGAAGCCCGAGCCCCTGGCCCGCCGGATCCACCAGCTGCTCTCGTCGGAGGCCGACTATCTGGCCATGCACCGCGAACTGCTGGCGCTCCGCCGGCGCCTGGGCTCGCCCGGGGCTTCCCGCCGGGCGGCCGAAGCGGTGGCTCGCCTGTATCGCTCGGTGGTGTCCTGAGCCCCGGGTATAATTGACGGGATGCAGGCGCTCTTCTGGCGGCTCCGGCTTCGCGGCTTCCTCCTGGGCTGGCTCCACGGCCTGCTCGTGGGCCTGGGA
>JALXEF010000087.1 GCA_027069855.1 Caldifarciminota bacterium | reverse complement strand
GTCCAGATGACCCGGGCCAGCACCGCGTGGGTGCCCAGGGTTTGGGCCGGGGCCGTGCTCACGCCGACGCCCCGGGCCACATGGTCGGCCTGGGCGGCCGCCGGGCCCTCGTGCGGCCAGAACACATCCGCCGGCCCCGGGTTCCACAGGGTGCCCCTGAGCGAAAACCGCTCCTGGAGCGGCACCGACCCCTGCACGAAACCAGCCAGGGCCTCCACCTGGGGGGCGTAGGGCCAGCTCCCCTTGAGGGACCCCTTCAGGATCCCCTTGAAGAAGGGCTGCCCCAGGGCCACGGTGGCCGCAGCCTCCATCCGGCCCCGGAGCACTGGTGTCGCAAAGGACCGGCCTAGGCCCAGCGACGCACCGCCGTACCGAACAGTCTGGAACAGAAGGGTATCGGGGGAACGGAAAAAGTCCAGGCCCCACAGGCTCAGGTTCCAGAAGGTGTACCGGGGCGTGTAGGGGCTGTCCTTGGCCTTGCCGTGGAGGGTCCAGGCCAGGCTCTGGTACACATCCGACCGTATCAGCCCCACGCTCCAGCGGCCGGCGCCCCCGAGGGCGGGCTCGCTAAGGGCCAGGGCGCCGAGCCACCGGCCGTTCCGCCAGCCCACAAGGGCCACGGCATTGTGCCGGACACCGCCCTGGCTTCCCACCGCATACAGCCAAGGGTTCCAGCCCAGCCGGGGCCACCACAGGGGCAGCACACCCACGCCCACGGTGTAGGCCTCGGGATCGGGGAAGGGCAGCAAGGGCACGAGCTTCCAGCGACGGGGCCGGGCGTTGTTCCACCGGTCGCGCTCCACAAGGACGGCGCCGGGGTCCACGGTGATCCGGCGCGGAGTTCCGAGGTTGGCAATCCGGAGGGTCAGGTGGCCGGCGGGCACGGTGTCCAGCACCACGGTGTCGCCGAAGTCCACGGCCACGGGCACGGCTTCGTTGGTGAGCCCGGGGTTCCAGAGCACGAGTTCCAGGGAATCGCCCCGGGGCTGCACCCGCAGGGGCCGATAGTCGGGCAGCCGGGTGCTGAAGAGCCAGTTGTCAAAGAAGGCGGCGAGGTCCTGGCCCGACACCTCCTCGGCCACGGCCTGGAAGTCGCGGATATGGGGATGCCGGAACCGGTACCGGGCCACATAGGTGCGCATCACCGAGTCGAACACCGCGGGCCCCAGGCGGGTGCGCAGCATATGGAGCACATGGGACCCCTTGCCGTAGATGAGCACACCGTAGGTCTTCAGCCGATAGGCCGGCGTGTGGTCAATGACCTCCTGGAAGGGGCTGTTAACCGTGGTATAGAGGCCCAGGTCCATGAGCCGGGGCACCAGGCCGCGGCCCGGCGCCGCCGGCAAAAAGCGGTACCAGAAGCCCAGGATGCGGCGCACCGAATCCTCCGGAAACCGGTAGGCCATGAAGCGGTCTTCGGTAAAGGTGGCGAAGGCCTCGTCCAGCCAGGGTTCGTCCATCTGGTTGTTGGCCACCACGCCGAAGAACCACTGGTGGGCCACCTCGTGGCAGATGACATCCACCAGGCCCAGGCGTTTCAGGCCCTTTACGGGCAGGTTCGTCCGCCGTCGGCCGCCGAAGGTCTGGATGACCACCAGCTGGGGATACTCCATGCCGCCGCCCGCGCCCACGAAGCCGTCGGCCACGGTAAGGCGACGATAGGGATACGGGCCGTACCACCCCTCGTAGGTTTGCACCATGAGGGGGACCTCGTCGGCCACGGCCAGGTAATCTTCCAGGTGCTCGGGCAGGGCCAGGATCCAGTATTCGTGGCGCTCATCTTGGCGTTTCAGGGGCACAAAGCGGGGCGAGAGCACCAGGGCGAAGTCGTGGACCGAATCGGCCCGCAGGGTGAGGGTCAGGGTATCGGGCCCCGGCGTCGACCGTTTCCGGGAACGGGCCAGGGTTTCCGGCTCCTGCTGGGCCAGGGAATCCAGCCACCGCACATAGCGGCGGGTGGCCGGGCGGGAGGTGTCCGGGTTGCCGGTAAAGCCGACGATCAGGTTCTCGGGCAGGGTGAGGCGCACCTCGTACCGGCCGAAATCGGCGTAGGACTCGCCCCACAGGTGGTAATCAATGGGGTGCCAGCCGGCATCGTCGTAGGAGGCCAGTTTGGGGTACCAGTACACGAGGTGCAGCACCCCTTTTTTGTAGCCGATGCGGGAGTAGAGTTTGGGCAGCTGGGTGGTGAACCGCACCCGAAACCGCAGGGTTTCGCCGGGCGCCACGGGCCGGCGGAGCAGGAGGTGGTACAGGGTTCCGGGGATGCCGGGGGTGAGCACCGTATCCTGCACCCAGAGGGTATCCAGGCTCAGGGAGCCCTGGGCCTCGCGGAGGGCCTTGCCGAAGAGGTAGCGGTACCGGTACAGGCCGAACCACTCCTCGGCCTCCCGCATCAGGGTGCTGTTCTTCTGGAAGGCGTTGGGGTACAGGTGGAACCAGAGGTCGGGCACCGTGTCCTGGGAGGTGTTGATCCAGGAGATGTGGGCGGTGCCCTGAACCCGATGGTGTTCCCAGTCCAGCCGGGCGTCCAGGCGATAGTTGGCCACGGCCGAAAGGATGGAAAACAGCAGCAGAGCGTTCATGGGCGCGCCTCCGTTGGGGAAATTATAGCGCGGCGGTCAGCCGTGGAGTTTGCGGAGCAGTTCCAGAAACTCCTGCACCATGCGGCGCAGCGCCTCCAGCCGGCGGGTGTCGGTGAGGTTGCCCTCTTTGTCCAACACCCTGGGGGCATAGGGCACGCTCACCTGCTGGGGCAGCACGAGCACCTTGAGGTTTTCCAATTGGATCCGGAGCATGAGCAGGCCGCGGAGGCCGCCGAGGGAACCGGGCGAGGTGGCCATCAGCGCGGCCACCTTGCCCCGGAAGGCCTGCAGCGAGGGTTCCTCCGGGTGTTCCTTGATGCTGGCCCAGTCCAGGGCGTTCTTGAGCAGGGGCGTGAAAAAGCCGTTGTACTCCGGCGAGGCGATGAGGAACCCCTGGTGGTTGACCAGCAGCGATTTCCACCGCCGGGCTGCCTCGGGATATCCTTCCCGGGCCACGAGGTCTTCGTTCACCATCGGCAGGTTCAGCACCTCCGGCGGGGGCACCGTCACCTGGGCGCCCGCCTCCCGGGCCAGCCGCGCGGCCACGCGCACGAGTTTCCAATTCCAGGATTCCTCCCGGTTGCTTCCGGCAAAGGCAAGGATCTTCACGGCTCAAACCTCCTCTGTCAGCGGCAATGCTATGGCACTCCTCGGCGCTTTGCAGCGGGCCCCGGCGCAAGGTACAATCCCCTTAAAAGGAGGTGGTTTCCGTGGTGCGCTTTGGTGTGATCGGCTTCGGCATCATGGGGCGGCTGTACGCGCGGATCATCCACGAGTCGCCCCGGGCCCGGCTGGTGGCCGTGGCGTCTAAAAGCGCCGCTTCCCTGGACCTGGCCCGCAAAACCTACGGGGTTCCGGTGTACGACGACGCCCTCCAGATGATGGACCGGGAACCGCTGGACGCCGTGTACATTGCCACGCCCGACTTCCTGCACACGCCCTTTGCCGTGGCGGCCCTGGAGCGCGGCATCGCCATCCTTCTGGAAAAGCCCATGACCACCGACCCCGACGAAGCCCGGCAGATCGTGGACACCGCCCGAAGGAACGGCGCCGTGGGTACCCTCCGCTTCGGCAACCGGTTCGCGCCGCCCTTCCTGCGCCTGAAGGAGGCCCTGGACCGGGGCGACCTGGGCGAGGTGGTGGCCCTCAACGCCCGGCTCAACGACCGCATCTATGTGCCCACGCAGATGATTTCCTGGGCCCAAGACACCACGCCTGCCTGGTTCCTGATGTCCCATCTCCTGGACCTGGCCTGGTGGCTCACTGGCCTGAAGCCCCTGCGAGTGGCCGCCCGGGGCGTCCGCCGGGTTTTGCCGGCCCTGGGGGTGGACACCTACGATGCCATCCAGGCCCTGGTGGAATACGAAGGCGGCGCCATCGGCACCTTTGAGACGGGCTGGATTCTGCCCAACACCATGCCCAACATCGTGGATCCCAAGTTTGAGGTGATCGGCAGCCGGGGCGCGGGTTTCGTGGACACCCACGAGCAAATGGTGCGCCTGGCCACGGCCGAAGCCTTTACCTTTCCCAGCACGCTGTCGGTGGAGGTGGCCGGGCGCCTCCAGGGCTACCTGAACCACATCTTCAACCTGTTCCTGGATGCGGTGGAGGGCCTCGGCCCCAACCCCGTGCCCCTGGAGGACGGCCTGCTGAATGTCCGCACCCTGGCGGCCGTGCACCGGGCCCTGGAAACCGGTGCCCTGATACCGGAGGCGCGCAAATCCTTGCAATGGCAGGGGGAATAGCGTATAAATCCCCCCAAACGAGGCAATCCCATGCCGACCTTCAAACTCAACGGCAAAGACGTTTCTTTTGAACCCGGGGAAACCATCCTCCAGGTGGCCTGGCGAAACGGGGTGCACATCCCCGTTTTTTGTTACCACCCCAACCTGCCGATCAAGGCCGCCTGCCGGATGTGCCTGGTGGAAGTGGAGTTCAGGGGCCGCCGCGGCCTGCTCCCCTCCTGCGCCACCCAGGCCCAGGAGGGCATGGTGGTGGACACCGAAACCCCCAAGGTGCAACAGGCCCGGCGGGATCAACTCCAGTTCCTGCTGCTGAACCATCCCCTGGAATGCCCGGTTTGCGACGCCGGCGGCGAGTGCGACCTGCAGAACCTCACCTATCGGTTCGGACCCACCACCTCGCCCTACGAGTTCCCCAAAACCGAAAAGGAACGGCGGTACGCCGGCCCCTTCTTTGAACTCTACCCCAACCGCTGCATCACCTGTTATCGCTGCGTGGTGTTCTACCAAGAGATCGCCGGCGGCACCGACTGGGGCTTTGAGAACCGGGGCCACGATGTGCTGGTGGGGCCGTACCGCGACGCCGTGCTGGAGAGCGAGTTCTCCGGAAACCTGATTGAGATCTGCCCGCTGGGCGCCATCACCGGGCGGGATTATCGGTTTCGGGCCCGGCCCTGGGAGATGACCCGGCGGCCCGGCATCTCGCCCCACGATTCCCTGGGGGCCAACCTGATGGTGTATACCCGGCCCGGCGGCCGCGACGGGCGCGGGCATCCGGTTTCCGGAGGCATGCGGGGCGAAGACCACGAAATCCTCCGCTGCTATGCCCTGCCCAATCCCGACATCAACGACCCCTGGATTGACGATCGCTCGCGGTTCGTCATTGACTTTTTGAACACCCGCGACCGCGTGCTGTACCCCCGGGTGGTGGGCCTCGGCGAGGTCGCCGGCGAAGTCACCTACCAGGAGGCCCTGCAGCACTTGGCCCGGCGGCTCCAGGAGATCCGGCAGGCCCACGGCCCCGAGAGCATCGGCCTGATCGCCGCCGGCCACGGCACCAACGAAACCGCCGCCCTGTTGGCCTACCTGTTCCGCGAGGTGCTCGGTACGCCGCATCTGGATTCCCGGCCGGCCTGGCCCGACCGCGGGGCTGAAGACGCCCTGTACGAC
>JALXEF010000086.1 GCA_027069855.1 Caldifarciminota bacterium | reverse complement strand
GGTTTGGGTAGGGGGCTCCGCGGGAGGGTCGCTCCCAGGTATCCCCGGTCCTGGAAAAGCAGCCCCAGCGAGTTCAGATAGGAAAGGGAATGGGAAAGAACCTCGTGGGAAAGCCGCAGAAGGTTTCGGATCTCCCACAGGGTGAGGCCTTCGGAAAAGCGTTGCAACAGGTAAAGGACGGCCTGGTCCTGGGAATCCAGGATCCGGGGTACGGTTTCCACCCATTCCTGGGCGGCGGCTTCGGTAAGGGTTGCCCCGGTATCCAGGGCCTTGAGGATTTGTCGAAGCGCAAGGGGACGGCGATGCGTGAGGCGGATCAGATATCGCAGAGCACCGGCATCTGGAACCCTTTCCTGCCAGTCGTTGAAGAGTTCCCGCTCCGAGGGCAGATCCACCGGCAACAGGTGGATCTGCCCCTGCAGAATGCCGGAGGCGAGCGTCGTGCCCAGGACCTGGGGCGGAGGTTTCCAGGTTGCAAACACCTGAAGGGGGGTGGTGATCAGGTGGTTCATCAGGTATTCCAGGGTTCTCAGTGACCACGGATCGGCGTGTTCCAATTGGCTGATGTACACCTTGAGGGGCTGGTCCACCGCGAACCAGGCCAGGATCTGGGCGATGTACTTGAGCCAGCGGAAACCCTCTTCCCGGGAGATTTCCGGTGCCGGCGTGGTGAAGGGGGCGGCCAGAGGGGTGTGTTCCGTCACCGAGGCCCAGGTGTCCGGATACGCCTTGCGGATCTCTGCAGCAATCTTTTGAACCACGTAGAAGGCCGGGACCCGCCGCAGTTGCCGTAGACGAATCACTGCCCGTAGTTCACCCCGCCGGGCGGTTTTCTTCTGGAGATTCTGGAACCAGGATTCTACCGGTAGCCCCAGGGGGGCTGAGACGATGAAAATCCGGGGCGAGAGAGGATCCCGGGCCAGCACCTGCAGAATCCGTCGTTCGGCTTCCCGGAGATCCACGCTGTGCCCTTTTTAGGTTTTCTGGGCCGCTTCCATCCACGAGCGGTAATCCGGGTACAGGGGAAACCGCTCGGTGAGGTCGCGGACCGCTTCCCGAACCCGCTGGATCCGGGCTTCGTCGTCCGGGGCTTCCAGCACCTCGGTGATCAGGTCGGCGATGAGGGTCATCTCCGGCTCCTTCATGCCCCGGGTGGTAACCGCGGGTACGCCGATCCGGATGCCGCTGGTGACCGTGGGCTTTTCGGGATCAAAGGGGATGGTGTTCTTGTTAACCGTGATGCCGGCCCGCTCCAGGGCCTCTTCGGCCACCTTGCCGGTGATGCCCAGGGGCCTCAGGTCCACCAGCATCAGGTGGTTGTCGGTGCCGCCGGCCACGAGCCGCAGGCCCCGTTCCTGAAGCCGCTGCGCCAGAGCCCGGGCGTTGAGCACGATCTGGTGCTGGTACGCCTTGAACTCCGGGGTGAGGGCTTCGGCAAAGGCCACGGCCTTGGCCGCAATCACATGCATGAGTGGCCCACCCTGAAGTCCCGGGAACACGGCCTTGTCAATCTTCTTGGCGTACTTTGCCTGGGTGAGGATCAGGCCGCCCCTGGGGCCCCGCAGGGTTTTGTGGGTGGTGGTGGTCACGAAGTCGGCGATGCCTACAGGTGACGGATGTTCGCCAGCGGCCACAAGACCCGCGATATGGGCGATGTCGGCCATGAGGTAGGCGCCCACTTCGTCGGCGATTTCCCGGAAACGCTGGAAGTCAATGGTGCGGGGATAGGCCGAGTAGCCGGTGACAATCAGCCGGGGCCGGTGCTCCAGGGCCAGGCGGCGCACCTCGTCGAAGTCAATCTGCTCGGTTTCCGGATGCACATGGTAATACACGATGCGGTAGAGTTTGCCCACCTGCGACACCGGGCTGCCGTGGGACAGGTGGCCGCCGTGCGAGAGTTCCATGCTCAGGATGGTGTCGCCGGGCTGAAGCACGGCCGCATACACGGCCTGGTTGGCCTGGGTGCCCGCATGGGGCTGCACATTGGCGTGCTCGGCCCCGAAGAGTTGCTTGGCCCGCTCCCGGGCCAGGTCCTCCACCTCGTCCACATACTGGCAGCCCCCGTAGTAGCGCCGATGGGGATAGCCCTCCGCATATTTGTTGGAAAGCGGAGTTCCCATGGCCAGGAGCACCGCCGGAGAGGCGAAGTTTTCAGACGCAATCAATTCCAGGGTTTCGTGCTGACGCTGGATTTCCCGGTAGATCCAGCGAAACACCTCGGGATCGGTTTCAAAAAGCCTTGACCACACCGTTGGCCTCCTTTTGGCCCAATTATACCCCTGCCCCTGTCGGAGGCCAAGGTTCTGCAAAAGCGGTGGGCCCTACCGGGCCAGCCGGATCCGAAGGGTGGCCGGCGGCGTGAGGGCAAGGACCCGCTTCGCCGGATGGGGAACCTCCTGGAAATCCCCCGAAAGGTCCCGAATTTGCCGCCGGAACTCGTCGGCCCCAAGTTCCAGGAACACGGGGAAGGGCTTGAACCGATCGTCGGCGCGCCCTTCCAGATGCAGCAGGATCTCCGGGCCCCGTTGTTCCTCGCGGATGCGCACCCGGCGCAGGGCCTCGCCATAGGAGGCGAGGTCGTACATCGTGCCCACCCACAGGGTTCCGGCCTGCTGGAGTTCGTAGGCTCGGGCGAGCACCGGCTCCATCACCCCCTCAATGAGGTCCGGGGCCAGGGAGGGATGGAACCACCAGTGGAACACGGTTCGCGTTTCCACGGCCCGTTCCAGGTACCGGATCCGCCGTTTCACATAGTAGGCCCGGGACCACTGGGGCCGCGGCCCCACACCGTAGGTGGTGGGCAGGTTCCAGAGCCCCAGGTTCTCCTCGTACCGGGGAACCCGCAGTTCGGCGGAGGGCGACTTCTCGCCCCGATACACCACGATGCCGTATTCCGCCAGCAGTTCCCGGAAATCGCGGTACCCGCCGGGGAACACCCAGGACCGGGGCCTCAGCCCCAGGCGTTCGGCGGCCTGCAGCGAGGCCTCGATTTCGCGCCGGGCGATCTCCTCGGTGATGACGCTCCGCAAAAAAGGCACATGCGAAAAGGTGTGCAGGCCGATGTCGTGGGCAACCTCGGCCTGGAGAATGGCCTCAATCAGGTCGGGCGCGTAGTACTCGGGGTCCCGCCGGTAATCGGTGCAGGGGTCCACCTCGTACCAGTCCCGGCCCTGGAACACCCATTTGTCGGTTTCAAAGGGGCCGGGCCGCGGCATGTCGGGATGGGGCACGCCGTTGGGGCAGGTACAGGATTCCAGAAACAGATGCCCCACGGTGGCCCAGGTGATGGGCACCCGGTAGGTGTCAAAGATCCGGAGGAGCACCGGAAGGTTGGCCCGGGCCTGTCGGGCCATCTGCCGGGCGTCCGGGCTGTGTTTGCCCATGCGCCACGCCCAGGCCAGTTCAAAGTCGGCCGAGAGCACCAGCGCGCCGTCGCGGCCCTCGGGGTACGGCGACACCGCAAAGGGGCCGGCCCGGCGGAGCGGCGCCTTTTCAAAGGTGGGGCGTTTCTGGAGCCGGAACTGGAGTTCCGAGAGTGCCTCGTGGATCCAGGCCATCGGCGGCAAATTGTACGGCTAAAAGCCCTGGCTCAGGTCTATGCGCAGGACGCCGTCCCAGGGCGAGAGCCCGGGCCGCCAGGTGTACTGCAGCCCCATCCTGAGCCCTCCGGGAGTGCGCCAGGTGAGTTCCAGGCCGGCGCCCCATCCCCGGTGGCCCTGGGGATCGTCCAGGCGTCGGCGCCAGAAGTTCTGTTCCACCATTCCCCGAAGGGCCAGCGCAGGGGTCGTAAGGCCCACGAAGTACCGGATGCCCAGCAACCGGCGGAACTCCCGGGGCAGGGCCCGCAGGCCGAAGGGGAGCCAGGAAAGCGGTACCTCCAGAAGGTCGGTGGGCTGCAGGGCAGGGGAGCGGTACAGGCCCGCGGATACCACCTCGGCGCCGGCCCCCAGCGCCGGCGGTGCCTGCACCCGCAACCGGAGCCGAGCCTGGTACCGCAGGAACCGCGAGGTGGCCTCGGCCCGAAGGAGCCAGGCCAGATCGGTGCCGCCCTCGGCGTAGATCAGGCTGCGCGTTTCCCGGTGGCGCTCCTGGGTGGGGATCCACAGGCTCCGCTGGTGGGCGATCCCAAGGCCCAGCCGGGAGGAAAGTTGCAGCGGAAACACCACCACCGCGCCCTCCCACACCTGCATCAGGGTGTCCTGCAGGTAGCCCCGTCCCTCCAGCCGGATCTGCAGGTAGGGCACCCAGGGCTCCTCGTAGGCCACCTGGAGTTCCTGTTCCTCGGCCCGCCAGCGGTACCAGGAGATCGCCAGGGCCCGCAGGGTGCCGCCCAGGTTCAGGAACCGCAGGGAGAGCCGCCCCAGCAGGCGCCCGGCCTGGTCGTAAGAGAGCGCGCCCTCCAGGTGGTTGGCCGGGTGCTGTTGTACAAAGAGCAGCAGGGTGTCGGGCGGCCGCAGGCGAAAGGAATCCACAGTGAGACGGTCGCCGAACCGGAGGTTCCAGCCCTCGGCCAGCGTGCGGAGCCGCTCAACGGCATAGGGGTTCCGGAGAGCCGGGGCGAACCATCGCCGGAGCGGCCCCGGCACCCCGGGCACACCCTCCGCCCGGAGCACCCCGGGCTTGACCAGCGGGCCGGGTTGGACCACGAGGTGCGCCGTCAACGAATCCTCCGGACCCGTGAAGTAGGCCACCCGCACCCGGGAAAATGGGAACCCCCGGTTCTGGAAAAAGCGGGTGATGCGGTGCACCAGTCGCCCCAGGACCCTGGCCGAGGGTGCGGAATCCCGAACCGCCGTTTGCCAGGTGTCCAGGGAGTCTTGAAGTGCCAGCACCGGGGAGCCGTGGATCCGGAACCCGGCCAGCCGCGGACCGGTTCCGGGTGGCGCCAGGGTCACCAAACCCGCCAGAATCCAGAGAATCACGGAAGCCGAAGTTTCAGCAGGTGTTCCACCACCGGGATGTCGTCGGGCCGGTCCACGGGATGCAGTTTTTCCTTGACGGGCACCACCAGGATCCGCATCCCCAGGTCCAGGGCCCGGAGTTGTTCCAGTTTTTCGGCCTGTTCCAGGCGGGTGGGCTTGCGTTCCACAAAGGCCTTAAGGGCCTCAAAACGGTAGGCATACAGGCCGATGTGGATCCAGTATTCCGGCGAACCCTCCCGGAAATAGGGGATGGGGGAGCGGGAGAAGTACAGGGCGTAGCCCTCGTCCGACAGGGCGATCTTCACCTGGTCGGGGGTGCCCGGGTCCGGAGACCAGTAGGCCAGGGTTGCCAGGTCGGCCTTTTCGTTCTCCAGGAGCGCGGTCACCAGGGTGTTGATCATCTCGCTTTGAAGCAGGGGCTCGTCGCCCTGGATGTTGACCACGATGTCCGGTGCTTTGTCGCGGATGGCCAGGAACACCCGATCGGTGCCGCTGGGCACCTCCGCGGGGGTCATCACCACCTGTCCCTGCAGATGCTTCACCACCCGGGCGATCCGGGGATCGTCGGTGGCCACCCATACTTCGTCCAGGCTCCAGGCTCCCCGGGCGGCTTCCAGAACCCACTGGATCAGGGGTTTGCCCAGGATCTCGGCCAGGGGTTTGCCGGGGAACCTGCTGGAGCCGTAGCGGGCGGGGATCACGCCCACAACCTTCATCAGATCAACACCTCCCGGTAGGCTTCCAGAATGGGGTGAACCTGAAGGCTCTCCAGCAACTGCTGGATTCCCTGGATACCGAGGATTCCTCCCTCGGCCACCAGGCCCTTTGCCTGGTGCCAGGGCGTGAAATCAAACAGGGGCCGGATCCAGGTGGCCTCCTGCAGGGCCGAAGGGATCCGGAACGGCGCCTCTTCGGGCTGGTACAGGGGCGCAAGATCCCGCGGCAGGCCCTTGTACGATTCGCTGATCACCCAGAGGGGCACCCGAAAGGCCTGGGCGGCCACGGCCAACAGATGGGTGCCCACCTTGTTGTAAAAACCCTCGGTGGTGAACGCATCGGCCCCCACCAAAACGAGTTCCACCTCGGAAAGAACCTCCGGCACCGCGGGATCGGTCACCACGGTCACCGCAATCCGGTGTTCCAGCAGTTTTCTGGCGGTTCGGCGCCCCTCCAGGCCGGGGAACGACTCGGTGCAGAACACCTGGAAGGGCTGCAGCCGGAGCACGGTGTCCACCACCGATGAACTCCAGGAGTGCACGAGAATGCGGCGTTTGCCGGCGAAGAGTTCGGCCGCGCTTTCCACAACGCGCTGTCGCTGCGCCTCCAGGAACCGTTTCAGTTCGTTCAGCGCCTGTTCCAGGGCCTTGAGATTTTCCGCTTCGTCCCACAAAAAATTCAGGTCGTTGGCCAAACGGAGCAGGGGAGCCATAGAGGGCCGGGCCGAGGCCAGTTCCAGCGTAAACGCCCGGAACCGGATGTACCGCTGGTTTTCCGGCAGCGGATACAGTTCTTTGATGAGCGCCCGGGCCGCACGCAGGCCGAGCCTCAGGATCTGCGAAGCCCCCAGGGTGCGGTTATTTTGTATCCGCTTGAGCAGGTCGTCGGCGCCCATGCCGCTATAATACAGCCATGCGGGTGGAAATCGTGACCGTTGGCCGGGAGATATTGGCCGGCCTCACCCTGAACACCAACGCCCATGTGCTGGCTCAGGCCCTGACCCCCCTGGGCCTGCGGCCCCATCGGATAACCACCGTGGACGACAATCTGGAGGAGATCGCGGCGGCCGTGCGCGAGGCCCGGCATCGGGGCACCCGGCTTCTTGTGACCACTGGCGGCCTGGGGCCCACCGAAGACGACCTGACCCTCGCCGGCATCGCCCGTGCCCTGGACCTGCCCCTGGAGCCCCACCCCGAGGCCCTGCAGATGGTCAAAGAGCGCTACGATGCCCTGTACCGCGAGGGCAAGGTGCCCGAGCCCGGGTTGACACCGGAGCGCCGGAAGATGGCCCTCCTGCCCAGGGGAAGCGTGCCTCTGCCGAACCGCGTGGGCACCGCCCCTGCGGTGCGCCTGGTGCACTGCGGCCTGGTGGTGTTCGCCCTGCCCGGGGTGCCCCGGGAGATGCAGGCCTTCCTGGACCACGAGGTGTTGCCCTGGGTGCGGCAACACCTCGCCCCCAAACGCCGGATGCGGGTGCTTCGGGTGCGCACGGGCCTGGCCGACGAATCCGTCATTGAACGCCGGCTCCGGCCGCTCCGGCGCCGGTTTCCCCAGGCCTACTTCAAGTCCAAGCCCGAGTTGTTTGATCGCCGCACCAACATCCCTCTGGAAATCACCCTTTCCGCCGAAACCGAAGAGGAACTGCAAACCCTGAAAACCCGGGTGTTGCAAGCCCTGAAAGAGGTGTTCCATGACCTGGAACCGCTGGAAGGCTGAACTGGTGGTGCTGGTGGCCCTGCTGGGCCTCTGGGCCGGGGCCTGCGTGCCGCATCGTCCGGTACCCCTGGAGGCCCGGTTCCCTCGTGCCGGTACCCTGCACGGCCAGCTGGTGCTCCGCCACTGCGGGCGGCCGATGGCCGATTCGCTGGTGTGGCTGGGCTATGCCGAGGCCGGCACTATCCTGGACCTCGTGCCCTGGGTGGAGTCCCCCGTGACCCGCTTTTTGAAGGACCCCGAAGTGCTCCAGCAGGTGCATTCGGTGGACAGCCTGCACCTTTCCTGGTACCGCGACACTCTGCGGGGCTACTTTTACCTTGCGGCCGAAACCACCCGCGTGATCCTCGGGAACCGGCAAACCCTCACCGTGCCTCGGGAGGCCTATCCGGTGCGGCTGCCCGTGCCCGCACGGCCCGGCGTGTACCCGGTGTGGGTGCAAACCGTGCAGATCTGGCGATGGGAAGGGCCGGCGGTGCCGACCAGCGAGGTGCGGGTGGAGGCCCAGCGCCGGTGGGTGCTGGCCGTGCCAATTTCGCCCGATTCCGTGGACACCGTGATCCAGGGGTTCCGGGTGGGCTCCTACGATCGGGGGCCGGATTCCACCTGGTCGCTGTTCCTGCGGGCCCACCGCTGGATCTACCGGCAACCTGTGCCGCTGGTGCCGGTCCGGACCGCGGCCGAGGAGAGCCTGCAGGTGTCGCCCCATTTCCTGCTGGGCGAGTTCCTGTGCCATGAGCCCACCAGCCATCCCCGGTTCCTTTACCTGGAGCCCAGCCTGCTCCGCAAGCTGGAGGTGGCCCTGCGCCTGGGGCATCTGGCCGACTTCGTGATCATGAGCGGCTACCGCACCCCCTGGTACAACGCCAAACTGGGCAACGGCCGCTTTAGCATGCACACCTACGGCCGGGCGGCGGATGTGTATGTGGACCTGGACGGCGACGGTGCCATGGATGACCTGAACCACGACGGCCGCGTGGATGTGCGCGACGCCCAGTGGCTGGCCCTCCTCTTTGAGCGCGTGGAACAGGAAACGGGCCTGGTGGGCGGCATCGGCGTGTACGACTGGAAACCTGAAACCCACCGGACCCCCTTCGTGCATACCGATGTCCGGGGGTTCAAGGCCCGCTGGGGGCCGTGGCCGTAAAATTTTCGCCATGGTGCGGATTGGCGTGATTCCCGGGAGCCGTCGGGGCTCCCACGGCCCGCTGTACGAAGTGGGCTTTTCCTATGTGGACGGTGTGGCCCAGGCCGGCGCTCTGCCGCTGATCTTTCCCTTTACCCGCTCGCTCGCCCGCGTGGAAGCCCTGCTGGACCTGGTGGACGGCCTCCTGCTCACCGGCGGCGGCGACATTGCCGCCCTGGTTTACAACCAGGACCCCGTACGGGTCTGGGGGCCCGATCCCGAACGCGACGCCTTTGAGCTCCTGATGATTCAGGAGGCCCGGCGCCGGAGACTCCCCATTTTCGCCATCTGTCGCGGGATCCAGATCCTGAATGTAGCCTACGGCGGCACCCTGATCCAGCACCTGGAAACCGGCCAGCAGCACGCCCCCCGACGGCAGGAAGAGGCGATTTACCATCGGATTTCCATTGACCCCGAAAGCCTGCTGTATCGGCTCCTGGGCCGGGACACCGTGGTGGTCAACTCGTACCACCACCAGGCCATCCATCACCTGGGGGAGGGGCTTCGGGATGTGGCCTGGGCCTCCGACGGTACCATTGAGGCCGTGGAGGGCACCGACCCCGACCACTTTGTGCTGGGGGTGCAGTTCCATCCGGAACGCATGCTGGACGGGCCGGAGGCCCGAATCCTGTTCCAGGCCTTTGTCCAGGCAGCCCAAGGGAGGTGAAAAGGCCATGAACATCCCGAAAACCGTGGAACTCCCCGAGATTCCCTTTACCGAAACCGTGGAACTGCCGGCGCGGGAAACCGCCCTCATCGTGGTGGACATGCAGCGCGACTTCGTGGAACCCACGGGCAAACTGCCCGTGCCCACCGCGCCCCAAACCGTGCCGGTGATCCGGAAACTCCTGCAGCAGGCCCGGAGCGCCGGGGTCCGGGTGTTCTACACCCTGGATACCCACCTGAAGGAGGACCCCGAGTTCGCCCTCTGGGGCGAGCACGTGGTAGAAGGCACCCCGGGCTGGGAGATCGTGGACGACCTGAAACCCCAGGAAGGCGACATCCTTATCCGGAAAACCCGGTACGACGGCTTCTACGGCACCCCGCTGGACGAGTACCTGCGGCTCTTTGGCATTCGCCATGTGGTGGTCACCGGCACCGTGGCCAACATCTGCGTGCTCCACACGGCTGGCAGCGCCGCGCTGCGCTTTTACAAGGTGGTGGTCCCTGTAGACGCCATCTCGGCGCTCCATCCCTTTGACCTCTGGGCCACGCTGCGCCAGATCACCTTTTTGTATCGGGGGGTGTTTACCCGGTCGGAGGGGATTCGGTTTCGGCCATAACGCCCGACGGGGCGATCTGAAAAACAAGAAGGAGGAAGGTTTCCGTGGACCTGGAACTCACCGAAGAACAGCGGATGATCCGCGACATGGCCCGCGAGTTCGCCCGCAGGGAGATTGAACCCATCGCCGCCCGCTACGACGAAACCGGCGAGTTCCCCGCCGAAACGGTCAAAAAGATGGGCGAACTGGGCCTGATGGGCCTGGAGGTGTCGCCCGAGTACGGCGGCGCCGGCGCCGATACCATCTCCTATGTGCTGGCCGTGGAGGAGATCGCCAAGGTGGACGCCTCCCACGCCGTCATCATGTCGGTGAACAACTCCCTGGTGTGCTACGGCCTGGAAAAGTTCGGCACCGAGGAGCAGAAGCGGAAGTTCCTGACCCCCCTGGCCTCGGGCCAGGCGCTCGGGGCCTACGCCCTCACCGAGCCCCATGCCGGCTCCGATGCCTCCAACCTGAAAACCATGGCCCGGCGCGAGGGCGACGAGTATGTGATCAACGGCACCAAGTCGTGGATCACCTCGGGCTCGGTGGCCGATTACATCATCCTGTTCGCCAATACCGACCCCTCCAAGGGGCACCACGGCATCACCGCCTTCATCGTGGATACCCGGCTGCCCGGGTTTTCCGTGGGCAAGGTGGAGCCCAAGCTGGGCATCCGCGCATCGCACACCGCGGAAATCCACTTTGACAACTACCGGATCCCCGTGAGCCATCGGCTGGGCGAAGAGGGCCAGGGCTTCAAGATTGCGCTTTCTATCCTGGATGCGGGGCGCATCGGCATCGCAGCCCAGGCCCTGGGCATCGCCGAGGCTGCCTACGCGGCATCGGCCCGCTACGCCATGCAGCGCGAGGCCTTCGGCAAACCCATCATCCAGCACCAGGCCGTGATGTTCACCCTGGCCGATATGGCTACCCGCATTGAGGCCTCCCGGCTGCTCATCTACAAGGCTGCCCTGGCCAAGATGGCTGGCAAAAAACGGTTTTCCAAGGAGGCCTCCATGGCCAAGGTGTTCGCCTCGGAAACCGCCATGTGGGTGACCACTAAGGCCATCCAGATCCACGGCGGCATGGGCTATTCCAAGGAACTGCCCATTGAACGCTACTTCCGCGATGCCAAGGTGACCGAGATCTACGAGGGCACCTCGGAGATCCAGCGCATCGTCATCGGCCGCGCCATCATGAAGGAAGTGGAGGCCGGGCTCCTGTAGCGGAGGTGAAACCATCGGCATCGGTTCCCTGATCCTTACCGCCTGGCTGGTCGGGGTGCCGGTGCGCTCGGTGCAAATCCACGGAGCCCACGCCTTTCCCCCGAAGGAACTGGTTACGGTGCTGCGCCTGCGGCCGGGCCAGACCTTTTCCCAGGCGCTGTTCCACGCGGGCCTGATCCGCCTGGAAGAGTTTTACCGGAACGCCGGCTATCGGCACTTTCGGGTGGTGCAAAAGGAGGTGCGGCAAACCCCCGAGGGCGTGGACATTGAACTCTGGCTCTACGAGGGGCCCAGGGCCGTGATCGCCCGGCTCACCTATGCCGGGGTGCAACAACTGGATTCCCTGCTCGTGGCCCGGTTGTTCCACCGGTACCGCACACCCCGGCCCTACGATGTGGACGACCTGCATCGCCTGGAGTCCGATCTCCTCAACCTGTATGCCGAACAGGGATTCCCCTACGCCTCAGTCCGCATCCGGCAACAGGAACTGCGGCCCGATACCTTTGAGGTGCAGTTCCAGGTGGAAGAGGGGCCCCGGGTGGTGATCCAGCGGGTGGAACTCCGGGGTCTCCATCAGGTGCGCCGGCAGATCGTGCTGCGGGAACTGCGGTTCCATCCGCCCTGCGTGTACCAGGCCTCCAGGGTGCTGGAATCCATCCGGAACATCTACCTCACCGGCCTCTTTTCCTCGGTGCTCCGCCGCCTGGAACCGGTGAACGCCGAGGGCGACACCGTGGTGCTGGTCCTGGAGCTCCACGAGGTCAAGCCCCGGTACCTGGAGATCGGTGGCGGCTGGCGCCAGCCCCTGTTTGCCGAGTTCCAGGTTTCCCTGGGGCACCGGAACCTCTTTGGCAACAACCAGCGGCTGGAGATGCGCACCGAGGGGCTCCTGGATTTCTCGCAGGAAACCTGGCAGGAGCGCTGGCAGCGCCGGCGCGTGGAGATTTCGTACAGCGAGCCCTATTTCCTGGGCAGCCCGCTGAAGGCCACGGCCCACCCCTTTTACGAGCGCGATCTGCAGGTGAAAAAGGAGGAGTACGGGGTGGACCTGCAGCTGCTCTGGATCGCCAGCCCCTACCTTTCGTTTACCGGCGCGGTGGAGTGGAAACGGACGCCGCTGCAACCGTCCCGGTCGGGCCCGCTCATCAACTCGCTGATCTTCATCGGCCTCTGGGACAGCCGGGACAACCTGTTTGACCCCCGGCGCGGGGCCTTCGCCTCCCTTAAACTCCAGAACGCCGGTGGCCCGGTGCTGGGTGGCGACAACACCTTTTACCGGGCAATCCTGGACTTCAGCTACTACGCGCCCCACCGGAGCCATTGGGTGGTGGCCGGACGGTTCCGGAGCGGCTATCAGCGGCCCTATGGCACCAGCCGCACCATTCCCTCCAGCGAACGGTTCTTCATGGGCGGCGAGGGCAGCCTGCGGGGGTACGCCGACCGGTCCGTGGGGCCGGTGGACCCCGACAACCCGGAGGTGCACTCCGGCAACCTGCTCCTGAACCTCAACCTGGAACTCCGGTACCGCAACGGCCGGTGGGGCGGCGCGCTGTTCCTGGACGGCGGCAACCTGTGGTTCAGCGTGCCCGAGATGCGGCAGCAGTTCCGGATCCTCTGGACCGCGGGGCTGGGCATCCGCTACTTCACGCCCATCGGCCCGGTGCGCCTGGACTGGGGCTATCGGCTGCAGGATCGCACGCCCGGCTATAAGGGGCGTTTGTACCTGGCCCTTGGCCACATGTTCTGATGCTGAAGGACCTCCTGCCCCATGCCTGGCATCCCTTCTTCGGCCGGTTCGGGGCCCTGCGCCCGATCCAGGAGAAGGCTGTGCCGCCGATCCTTCAGGGGAAGTCGGTGCTGGTGGTATCGCCGGCGGCGTCGGGCAAAACCGAGGCCGTGATGGCTCCAGTGGCTGAGCGCCGCAAGCAGGCGGGCTGGCCACCGCTGTCCATCCTCTATGTGACCCCCACCCGGGCTCTGGTCAACGACCTCTATGCCCGGCTCCAGACGCCCTTGCAGCAGATGGGGCTAACCGTGCGGCGGAGGACCGGCGACCACCCGGAGTTCCGGCCCGAGAAGCCCAGCGATGTGCTGATCACCACCCCCGAATCCTGGGATTCCTTGCTGGCACGGCACCCGGCGGTGTTCCAAACCGTGGAGGTGCTGATCCTGGACGAGGTGCACCTGTACGCCCAGTCCTATCGGGGCGACCAGGTGCGGGTGCTGACCCGCCGCCTGGACCGGCTCCGGCGGGTTCCCTACCAGAAGATCGCCCTCTCGGCCACGGTGTCCGAGGCCGAACGGGTGGCCCGGCGGTTCCTCGGCGAAGGGGCCGAGATCGTGGAACACCGGGCGCCGCGGGAACTGCAGGCCACCCTGTTCCCCCGCAAGGGTGCCCTCCGCCGGGTGCTCCAGTTGATGCGGGACGAAGACCTGCGGAAGGTGCTCTTCTTCGCCCCCACCCGCCGCGACGCCGAGTATGTGGCCGGCAAACTGCGGCAACTGGTGGCCTATCCCCATGCCGTGTGGACCCACCACGCGAGTTTGAGCAAGCGGGAACGCGAGGCCGTGGAACAGGCCATGCTCCGCCACCCGTGGGGCATCGTCGTGGCCACCCCCACCCTGGAACTCGGCATCGATGTGGGCGACATTGACCTCGTGGTGTTACTGCGGCCGCCCGATTCGGTGGCCACCTTCCTGCAGCGGGTGGGCCGGGGGAACCGCCGCCGGACCTTTCTGCGGGTGGTGGGCCTGTACGGCCCTCCGCTGGAACGCGTGTTCTACGAGGTGCTGTTCGACCGGGCGCGGCAGGGTGAGGTGGAACCCTTCCGCCACGAGCCCGCGCCCTCGGTGGCTGTTCAGCAGATCCTGTCCTACGCGCTCCAGCGACAGCGGCCCGGGGTGCCGGAATCGGCGCTGGCCGACATCCTGGAGCCCCTGGAAATCTTTGCCCCCGACCTGGCACCCCTGCTGGTGCACCTCGTGGAGTCCGGATACCTGGAGCGGCGTCCGCCTGGCCTGCTGTTCCTCGGCCCCAGGGGCCGCCGCCTCGCTGGCCTCGGCCGGATTCATTCCAACATTGAGGACCATCCCGCCGAGTACGAGGTGTACCACATTCTTACCGGAGAGCACATCGGCACCATTGAAAAACTGGCACCCTCCTTCGCCCTGAAGGGCCGGTTCTGGCAGGTGGTCACGGTGCAGCGAAACCGCGTGTTCGTGGAGGAGGTGCAAACCGTGGCGCCCACCGGCCGCAAGGTGTTCAAGGGCAAGGGCGCGGCCCTGTGGCCGCCGGACCTCGGCCTGACCGTAAAACGCCGGGTGTTTCCGGAGCTGGACCCGCGGGCCGTGCCCGTGCTTCCGATGACCGGCAACCGCTGGCTCTTTTTCCACTTCCTGGGGGCACTGGCCGGATTTGTGTGGGCTTCGGCCCTGGGGTTCCAGGATCTCCAGGCGCGCGACTACGCCGGAGTGGTGCTGGAAGTACGGGCGGAAGGCCCCCTGGACCCCCGTCGCGTTCTGGAGGTCCCCCTGGAATCCCTGGAACTGGGAATCTTGGAACACTGGCGGAAGGTGCGGAAGTTTCTGAATCTCGGGGCGTTTTTTGACCTCTTGAATCCGGACCTCCGAAATCTGGCCCTGCTCCGTGCGGCGCGCATCCACGACCTCTCAGACCTGCTCTGGGCCTCCTACCCGGTCCCCTTTGACCAACTTCCCCCACCCACGGTTTCTTTGGGAGACCTGTTGTAAACGGGCCTTGCCGGGCCTGGGTGAGTTCCCCCGGTTTTGCCGGTAAACGCAGCAAGGGCCGCAGGTTGGTCTGCAGGGTTTGGGGGCGGACATTGACATGCCAAGGGGCCTGCATGAAAACTGCGAAAAACGAAGACCGAGATGCTTCCTCCCCCTGTGCGGGCAACAGGAAGTATCATTGAGGCATGCGGTATGTGCTGGATGTGGATGAGTTTGAGTGGCTGGTGCTCCGGGAGGATTTCTCCTACGATCGGTATTATGCCGGAGAGTATCGGGGCGTTGAGCTGGGGTATTTTCTGGCTGAGGTGGATGAGGACGGGTTTGTCGTGGCGCTCGGGGACTACGGGATCCCGGACCGGGAATGGCTTTTAGACCTCTGGCACAAAAACGCGCCCCATCCCGACCAAAAGTTTCCTCTGGAGGATGGGCGCGAGTTGACCTACGAGGAACTGCTGGGCGAAATTGAACGGCTCTGGGACGAGGCCTGGAGAAGTTGAGGGTTCCCTGCAACGCCGGGTGCCACGGCCCCCTTTCCGTTCTCTGGAAACGCTGCAACGGGAGCGTTGCAGGCACCCTGGCGGGCAGGAGGACGCGCTGCGAACCCGTAGGAGCGGCTTCAGCCGCGACGAGCGAATCGTCCTCGCCCCTGGCGGGCGGGGATTGAGGGAGAGGATTTCAAAGCGGTGCCAGGGCACCGCAGTCCAAGAGTTGCCATCGCCGCTAAAGCGGCTCCAATGAATCTCCTAAATACCCCACGGGACCTCTGACGCCCAATCCTTTTCTGGAGAGAATCTCTGCTGTAGGAGCTGTAGATTGCCGCTGAAGCGGCTCCTACAGCCGCAGTTCCATCTGGTAAGAGCGGCTTTGGCCGCGACGAATCTGGGCGTGCGGTACCAGGGTGCTGCTCTGGAACAGCCTTAGCCGTAGCGATTGAATCACCCCGGCCCCTGGTGTCGGGCTACACGGTAGATCGTCCGCGCCTGCTGGCTTTCCCAATTGTGATGTCCTCGCCCCTGGTGGGCGTGGATTGAGGGGAGGGGATGCAGCCCGCAGGACTGCAAAATGTAGAAGCGGCTTTAGCCGCGATAGTGATATCGGAGTGTGTTTCGTAGGATGGTGGTTGGTCTTGTAGGAGCGGCTTCAGCCGCGATTAAACTCCTTGGGGTGATGGGCTTCGGCATCCAGCGATGGTAAGCCATCGGTGTCCTTCGGGCCGAGTTTCTGGGCCCACTCCTCGGCGTGGGTGGCAAGGTGCCAGAGCCCCAGCAGCACCAGGCCGATGAGCACCAGCCACAGCCATGGATGCGCAATGAGTAGGGAGACAAGCAGTAGAAAGGGAATAAGGATGAGGAGGAGGGGTACTAAGAACCCGAGCAAGATGAGAGTCCCAACCTCGCCCATACACCCATTATAGACCAAAGAGCGGTCAGAACCCGGATGACAATCCCCTGCATCCAGCGTGATCGGCTTATTTATGCTCTGCGTGGTCGGGCATGGTCACAGCGATTTCCCGATCCACCGGAGGATTCTGGGCAAGAAGATTCTCTGTGAGGAAATCGGAAAAGTTTCCTGCAGCCTGGTCCTGGAACAGTGGAATTTCCCCTTGACACTCTGAGGGATGGCTTGTAAGGTTTGAGTGATGTGGGGCCTTCTGGAAATCATTACCTGGTTGACGTTCTTTGTTCTGATGGATGCCCTGGGAATTTTCCCTTTGTGGCTATTGGTTTCGATCCTCGCGGTAGCGATGATTGTTCTGGTTTGGTTTGTGCGTCGCGACAAAGCATCCGCCCCAGAAGATCCAGACGGACGGCTTAACCGGGCCTCCGAAGGGTTCCATCGGTGAGGCAGGAGCGCAGGAAAGACGGCCCTGCCATATGCTGGCACCCCATGCCGTTGGATCCTCTTCAGCCTGCGCAGTTTTTCAGAAGCATCTGTCGGTTCCGGTATCTTCTAAGGCCACCATCAAAATTGTCAGCTTGAGGTGACTGCATTCATGGATCCTTGGAGTTCCTGGAAACTCAAGACTACCACCTAAAGTGTCAGTTTTAATTTATGCCTGTTGCCGTCGGTTGCTTATAGTCTCGTCCAGTCCGGGATCGTCTTGGAAGTCCAAATTATTGCGAGCAATTTATAAAGACTCACGGAATTGTGAATTCTAACCGGTTTTCTTGGTAAAGACCCCTGCGGATACTCTCCAGCCTTGAACACTTCCAGCCACTTTTCCATCGCCCCCTACCCTGTAGGCAAGCACACAGAAAAGTCAAGGGGGGTTGACGGGATTCAGAATGCTGGCTATACTATGGATGATTCCAGGTGGAGGGCCGCCCCCCGATGAAGCCTGGAAGGCTCCGGTGGAAGGGCGGAGAAGCCGGGGCTCATTTTTGATAGATCAATTCCCCCTGTCTGATTTTCCTCTCAATATACCGGAGTTTTTTCCTGATCTTTTTGGTCCCCCCGCGCACCCCCTCTTTCAGGCTGATCGGGAACGTCGTGAGCACACTCATAAACTTCTCCACATCCACAATGGCCACATACACAATTTCTTTGTTGGGGTCTTCAAAGATGCTAAAGGTTCTGAGCACGGGGCCGTGTCCCTTAGATTTAACTCCCAGCCATATTTCAGCAGGTTTCAACAATGTCCAGGGTAGCAACGGTAAAAATCTCCACCGATCCTCCGGGATGTGCTGCAGGAGGTCCTCCGTGTTCACCCGCACATAGATCCCAGCAGGCGTGCGATACCATCCATCCAGAGTTTTGATGTATTCCTCCAATTCCTTGCCCCTGATCCCGAATGCCTGGGGCAACGGCCGCCGGGGCAACTCCTCAAAGGGTTTACACCCCCTCCGGAAAACCCGCTCTACAAAGGAAACCTCTTCACAGCCCCCCGGCCCGATGTCCCGGAGGTCTTCGTCCCAGGTGGTCTTTTGCAACCGCCGAAAGGCCACCGCCGGGTTGTACGCAAACCCCTGGTCCGGCATCAGGTCCTTCGGCGGTGGTGCATGGGGCTTGATCCCCCTGCGATTTGCCTCGTACCGGCTGATCGGCTGCACCGTGCATCGACAGTTAGTCCTTTCATTTCTTATGGGCTGGGAACGAGAAGTGGTTATAAGGCGAGTCTTGCGCGCGAGCATCCTTTCCATCCCTTGTAGGTAGGCTGGGAACGTTCTGGGCCAGGCTGTCGATCAACTTGAGGAGGTTTCCATTCCTCTTTAGGTAGGCTGGGAACGGACGATCTGAAACAGCGGATCGGAGAACTGGAGGCCGTTTCCATACCTTGTTGGTAGGCTGGAAACGCAGAATCTGTCGCTGGCTTTCTCTCAGGCAGTCACCTTTCCATCCCTTGTAGGTAAGCTGGGAACGGCTCTGGCCGCCTGGGAACTTTTCATTCGGGATTTTGGTTTCCATTCCTTGTAGGTAGGCTGGGAACCATCTCGCCAACGCCGGGGCCGGGGGTCATACCAGGGTTTCCATTCCTTGTAGGTAGGCTGGGAACAGGGCCGCTGCGGAGGGGAAAACAGTATGAGCCGGCAGTTTCCATTCCTTGTAGGTAGGCTGGGAACCCTTTCCTGGCCTGGGTGCCTCTTTAACTCTGTATAAGTTTCCATTCCTTGTAGGTAGGCTGGGAACGCCAGCACACGCTCCACGGCGTGCTGGCCGAAAACAGTTTCCATTCCTTGTAGGTAGGCTGGGAACTCGATATCCCCGAGGAGGAGCTGGAGGGGCTGGATTACGTTTCCATTCCTTGTAGGTAGGCTGGGAACCTGGCGGCTGCATATGTAGCCACGAAGGTGGTGAACCGTTTCCATTCCTTGTAGGTAGGCTGGGAACACTTCGGGCTGCTGTGGAACACGGAGCAAAGCTGATTAGTTTCCATTCCTTGTAGGTAGGCTGGGAACGCACATTGACCGCTGTGTTCCAGCACGCGCTTGTGTGTTTCCATTCCTTGTAGGTAGGCTGGGAACGGGCTACGAAAAGCAGATCGCAACGATTGAGGAGCGCGTTTCCATTCCTTGTAGGTAGGCTGGGAACGGAGATGAAGGGTGAGACCAGGGTCGCCTTCGTTTTCGTTTCCATTCCTTGTAGGTAGGCTGGGAACGCGTCAACTATATGCCTTAGTGCCCTCTGATACATATGTTTCCATTCCTTGTAGGTAGGCTGGGAACGAGGGAACAGGATAAGCGGACGAGTTGAACAGATAATCGTTTCCATTCCTTGTAGGTAGGCTGGGAACGGAGGCCGCTACCGGTGTAGTCCACGAGGTGGCCCAAGTTTCCATTCCTTGTAGGTAGGCTGGGAACCCGCCCCACACAAAACACTCCCCAAGTCGTGAAATTTGTTTCCATTCCTTGTAGGTAGGCTGGGAACGGAGGGGCCCGTGGTGCTCCACATCTACAGAGACAGTTTCCATTCCTTGTAGGTAGGCTGGGAACCCGGAGCTGCAGGGCCTGCCGTTCCAGTTCCAGGCCAGTTTCCATTCCTTGTAGGTAGGCTGGGAACTATTTGAGCACCCAGACATCGGTGCTCTCCTGATACGTTTCCATTCCTTGTAGGTAGGCTGGGAACCATCCGGGCCCGTGTCAGTTGATCCAGCCCGATGTTGTTTCCATTCCTTGTAGGTAGGCTGGGAACGGAATGGACAGAAATAGCCTATACAACCTGATCCAGGTTTCCATTCCTTGTAGGTAGGCTGGGAACTTTTCCTTCCCTCCGAAGTTTGATTGCCTTTTCGATGAGTTTCCATTCCTTGTAGGTAGGCTGGGAACGGGACGGGATAAGCGGACGAGTTAAACAGATAGTCGTTTCCATTCCTTGTAGGTAGGCTGGGAACCAGGTTCGAGATCTGGCCGGACCAGTCGATCGAACGTTTCCATTCCTTGTAGGTAGGCTGGGAACTGCGCCCCGAAGTGCGCCGCAGACTCCAGGAAACTCGTTTCCATTCCTTGTAGGTAGGCTGGGAACACCGTATCCCCTGCCGTGTCGATGGCGTCCAGGAACAGTTTCCATTCCTTGTAGGTAGGCTGGGAACCCGGCACATTGGAGCCGGGAGTGGCCAGGTAGGCCATGTTTCCATTCCTTGTAGGTAGGCTGGGAACACCACAACCCCATTTCCCAGCCGCTTATCCTGTCCAGTTTCCATTCCTTGTAGGTAGGCTGGGAACTGCGCCCCGAAGTGCGCCGCAGACTCCAGGAAACTCGTTTCCATTCCTTGTAGGTAGGCTGGGAACACCGTATCCCCTGCCGTGTCGATGGCGTCCAGGAACAGTTTCCATTCCTTGTAGGTAGGCTGGGAACATGGTGTTCATGAACCTTGCCATGCCACCCTCAAAGGTTTCCATTCCTTGTAGGTAGGCTGGGAACGCGATTGATTGTGGGCGTCTATCTCCTGTCAAAGCCGTTTCCATTCCTTGTAGGTAGGCTGGGAACGATTAAACTGAGACTACGGGGACCGGGTCAAGGCAGTTTCCATTCCTTGTAGGTAGGCTGGGAACAGTCCTGCTCCCAGAAACACCAGGGGAAGGATCGCCCGTTTCCATTCCTTGTAGGTAGGCTGGGAACGCCATCGACACGGCAGGGGATACGGTCACCGTGCGCCGTTTCCATTCCTTGTAGGTAGGCTGGGAACGGAGCCAGGGCCCTGTTCCTGCTTACAGGTAGGACGTTTCCATTCCTTGTAGGTAGGCTGGGAACGGATCACGAAGTCCAGGCCTTCGCCCCGGAGGTTGTGTTTCCATTCCTTGTAGGTAGGCTGGGAACGAAGAGGTCATCAAGGTGCTGAAAGTCCCCTTTGAACCGTTTCCATTCCTTGTAGGTAGGCTGGGAACGGCCGATGCTGGCACCTCTGAGGCTGGCCTTGCGGCTGAGTTTCCATTCCTTGTAGGTAGGCTGGGAACAAGCAGTCTTCTGTCTTCAGGAATGTCCAGATTTATGTTTCCATTCCTTGTAGGTAGGCTGGGAACGGGCTAAGGGAAAAGCACCGTTCATGTTTACCCTCCGTTTCCATTCCTTGTAGGTAGGCTGGGAACCGAGTGGCCGCACGGTGTTTCTCCGTGTGTTGTACGTTTCCATTCCTTGTAGGTAGGCTGGGAACGTGATCGACATCACCCCTTACCCCTACATCGAGGGAAGGTTTCCATTCCTTGTAGGTAGGCTGGGAACCCCCGGGCCGGGAAGCCCGGCACCCTGGCGGTCGGCGGTTTCCATTCCTTGTAGGTAGGCTGGGAACTTGTCAACCTCTGCCCAAAAGGTCGACGTCATAGCATGTTTCCATTCCTTGTAGGTAGGCTGGGAACGGCTCAAGCCGATGTTGGAGAACAACGATTAACGGGTTTCCATTCCTTGTAGGTAGGCTGGGAACATCTTGCTGCCGTTGAAGAGGCCCGACGCAAAATCAGTTTCCATTCCTTGTAGGTAGGCTGGGAACACGAAATCCATTACCCCAAGCGACCCGCAGCAAATCCGTTTCCATTCCTTGTAGGTAGGCTGGGAACGTACGCCTTCCGCAGGGGCATTCGTGTAAATGCTATCGTTTCCATTCCTTGTAGGTAGGCTGGGAACGAGAGTTTAGCACAACCTTTATGGCGAAGGAAACTTGTTTCCATTCCTTGTAGGTAGGCTGGGAACGCTCCGTACTTGTAAAACCCCCAAGCTTTGAAGAAAGTTTCCATTCCTTGTAGGTAGGCTGGGAACACGGTGGAAACGGGCGTAGTGTTAACCGCAATTATCAGTTTCCATTCCTAGTAGGTAGGCTGGGAACGGCCCCCTGCGTACTGCGAACACCGGGAGGGCTGCGGTTTCCATTCCTTGTAGGTAGGCTGGGAACCTGGATGTTCACCCCCATAGCGGCCGCCATGTCGCGTTTCCATTCCTTGTAGGTAGGCTGGGAACTGTCAAGTCCCTATCTTGATTGAAATGGTGGAATGATGTTTCCATTCCTTGTAGGTAGGCTGGGAACCTTATGCCGGTATCTGTGCTAAGGCGTACGACCTTGCGTTTCCATTCCTTGTAGGTAGGCTGGGAACGGCTCTGGCCCGCCGGTACGGCGGGTTCGTGACCATGTTTCCATTCCTTGTAGGTAGGCTGGGAACGTGGGTGAAGCGGGAGGCGCAGAAGTACAGTATCCGGTTTCCATTCCTTGTAGGTAGGCTGGGAACGAGATCACCTATCGCATCTGCTATGAAATCTGAGGACAAGTTTCCATTCCTTGTAGGTAGGCTGGGAACTACCAGGAAAGTCCCGATCTCTGGGTGCTCAAATAGTTTCCATTCCTTGTAGGTAGGCTGGGAACGCCCAGGTGTACATGGAGAAACAAGTCGTTGAGGAACGTTTCCATTCCTTGTAGGTAGGCTGGGAACACCTTGCACGCGGAATCCTGCTGATCCTGCAAAGCGTGTTTCCATTCCTTGTAGGTAGGCTGGGAACTCGGCGGCGCGTTGGTTCGCTGGTCAGTTCTGAAAAAGTTTCCATTCCTTGTAGGTAGGCTGGGAACGTTCAGGGGTGAAATCCCTCCGGCTGAGGCCTGGGGAACTGTTTCCATTCCTTGTAGGTAGGCTGGGAACGCCGACCTCAGCAACATCATCAGCAAGATGACCCAGTTTCCATTCCTTGTAGGTAGGCTGGGAACATCAGCGATAAAGATGGCAAGCATCTTTTCATTGCGTTTCCATTCCTTGTAGGTAGGCTGGGAACGGGGATGAAACGGGCGTCCGAAATCACCTTTAAAGACATGTTTCCATTCCTTGTAGGTAGGCTGGGAACGTCCCAGGGGCGGTCCATCGGAGCCAGGGGCAGGTGTTTCCATTCCTTGTAGGTAGGCTGGGAACGGGCTCAAGTTTCAACCCAGGTAGGATCTGAAGCACGTTTCCATTCCTTGTAGGTAGGCTGGGAACGATCCCAGGGAACTGGAGGACATCGCCGGAGACCTGCGTTTCCATTCCTTGTAGGTAGGCTGGGAACTTTGAGGACAGCGTGCCGTATGTGCCCCGGGCCTTCGTTTCCATTCCTTGTAGGTAGGCTGGGAACGTTGATCCGCAGGATTTCTTGGGCCAGTTCCCGCCAGTTTCCATTCCTTGTAGGTAGGCTGGGAACATGACTGGCCAACAATCGCCGTAGATGAGTGGTACCGTTTCCATTCCTTGTAGGTAGGCTGGGAACCTAACGGCCCTCCTAAAGCACATCGCCGAGGGCCTCGTTTCCATTCCTTGTAGGTAGGCTGGGAACAGGCCGTGACCAGATACGGAGACGAGGCCATCCTGTGTTTCCATTCCTTGTAGGTAGGCTGGGAACGCGGTTACGCTCCCACTCCACGGCCTTCGGGTCCACGTTTCCATTCCTTGTAGGTAGGCTGGGAACGTCCAAGGAAGTGCAGAGGGCGATGGAGGCGTTCCAGTTTCCATTCCTTGTAGGTAGGCTGGGAACTTGATGCCGCGCACCATTACCGTGTCGCCCAGAATGGTTTCCATTCCTTGTAGGTAGGCTGGGAACGGTGCTGGGTTTCCGCTTCTGCGTGCTCATCCCAGGTTTCCATTCCTTGTAGGTAGGCTGGGAACCGCATTCCTGCGTGAACACTGGCTTGAGATTGAGATGTTTCCATTCCTTGTAGGTAGGCTGGGAACTGGAAGAGGAGCGACTGAAGAAGGAGATGGAGAAGCAGTTTCCATTCCTTGTAGGTAGGCTGGGAACCGCTCAATCCTGCCGCTGCCAGTAGGGCCACCACCCAGTTTCCATTCCTTGTAGGTAGGCTGGGAACCCACCATCAGCGTAAGCGGCACAAGCCACGAAAGCGGTTTCCATTCCTTGTAGGTAGGCTGGGAACCGGCGGTCCTGGCCATTCGTCAACTTCAGAGGACCCTGTTTCCATTCCTTGTAGGTAGGCTGGGAACAGAGACAGGGTAGGCAGACGAGTTAAACAAATAACCGTTTCCATTCCTTGTAGGTAGGCTGGGAACCTCCTGGGGACGCACGTCCACGAGAACCGTATCGCGTTTCCATTCCTTGTAGGTAGGCTGGGAACACCGCAAGAGATTAACGAGTGTTTAAACTCTACAAATCGTTTCCATTCCTTGTAGGTAGGCTGGGAACTCCTTTAAGGGGCGAGGTCCAAACTTTTCCCAGATAGTGTTTCCATTCCTTGTAGGTAGGCTGGGAACGTTGATCCGCAGGATTTCTTGGGCCAGTTCCCGCCAGTTTCCATTCCTTGTAGGTAGGCTGGGAACCCTGACACGCCCGACTGGGACAGCATCAAGGCCGACATGTTTCCATTCCTTGTAGGTAGGCTGGGAACTCGGTGGCAAACCGCCTGGTGAAGGCCCTCCAGTAGTTTCCATTCCTTGTAGGTAGGCTGGGAACATGACTGGCCAACAATCGCCGTAGATGAGTGGTACCGTTTCCATTCCTTGTAGGTAGGCTGGGAACCCCGGCGTGTGGTTGCCCAGCGTGACCCCAAACTGGGTTTCCATTCCTTGTAGGTAGGCTGGGAACTTGCGCGCGCAGCACCGCCCGGGCCGGGGCGAGGCGCGTTTCCATTCCTTGTAGGTAGGCTGGGAACGTGCACATAGGCCCCCAGGTGAGGGTCAAGTTTCACGTTTCCATTCCTTGTAGGTAGGCTGGGAACCCAGGGCAAGGGTGGCGGGCGAAAAGTTGCGACAGAGGTTTCCATTCCTTGTAGGTAGGCTGGGAACCCTCCGTGCAGCCTTGGGAGGGATACGACTATGCGCGTTTCCATTCCTTGTAGGTAGGCTGGGAACAGCGGGGCGACTTTCCGTAGCAGGCCGAAGAAATACGTTTCCATTCCTTGTAGGTAGGCTGGGAACCCAGTGTCGCCCCCCCAGCACCCTGCGGCCGCGCCGAGTTTCCATTCCTTGTAGGTAGGCTGGGAACGGCCTGAGCGCTCTCAAGGGTAAATCTGTTTCCGGCGTTTCCATTCCTTGTAGGTAGGCTGGGAACGTTTGTGATCCAGGAGGTGAAGCATGTCGGCGTATCGTTTCCATTCCTTGTAGGTAGGCTGGGAACTCCAGGCCCTCAAGGAGGACCTGAAGCAGGAACTCAGTTTCCATTCCTTGTAGGTAGGCTGGGAACGTGGAGAAGATCTATAGCCTTCTCCCCTGGTGGGCAGTTTCCATTCCTTGTAGGTAGGCTGGGAACGTCCTTCGCCCTTTACCCGAAACCGGAAATCCTGCACGTTTCCATTCCTTGTAGGTAGGCTGGGAACACGGCCTCACGGCCGGGCATGATGGTGATCGTGATGGGTTTCCATTCCTTGTAGGTAGGCTGGGAACGCGATCGCACTGTTCGGCCTGTATCTCATCCTCATCGGTTTCCATTCCTTGTAGGTAGGCTGGGAACTCGTACATCTCCGCCTTTCTCCAGAGGGTTACATTGGTTTCCATTCCTTGTAGGTAGGCTGGGAACGGCTTGGGAACTACATCGGGGATATCCGAGAGGGCATGTTTCCATTCCTTGTAGGTAGGCTGGGAACGCCCTCCGGTACCTGGTAAAGGCCCAGGGTGTGGACGTTTCCATTCCTTGTAGGTAGGCTGGGAACTACCAGGACCTCGCAAACACGACCCTGGAGATAGATGTTTCCATTCCTTGTAGGTAGGCTGGGAACCTGTACGCCTTCACCGTGGACAGAGTGGGGCCTGGCGTTTCCATTCCTTGTAGGTAGGCTGGGAACTCCGCTGGGCGATCCTCAAGGTTCAGATTGCCATTCGTTTCCATTCCTTGTAGGTAGGCTGGGAACTTACAAGTGACAGTATATCCCTCATCGCAAGTACTTTGTTTCCATTCCTTGTAGGTAGGCTGGGAACAGCATAGACAACTCCGCCGAGTCCATAACGACCGCCCGTTTCCATTCCTTGTAGGTAGGCTGGGAACAAGTTTGACAGCACCCAAAAGGCAACGGGGTCCTTCGGTTTCCATTCCTTGTAGGTAGGCTGGGAACCAGGATGTTCACGCCCATAGCAGCTGCCATGTCGCGTTTCCATTCCTTGTAGGTAGGCTGGGAACACGAAGTACCACCGCTTGGCATTAACCCCCTACAACAGTTTCCATTCCTTGTAGGTAGGCTGGGAACGGGAAATATGGAACTCCGGAATAAGGTCAAGGAGTTGAGTTTCCATTCCTTGTAGGTAGGCTGGGAACTACCAGGACCTCGCAAACACGACCCTGGAGATAGATGTTTCCATTCCTTGTAGGTAGGCTGGGAACGCATTCGGGCCCGCGCCAGTTGATCCAACCCGATATTGTTTCCATTCCTTGTAGGTAGGCTGGGAACTCGCCAAGACCTACGGCATTGACTACATTTGCATCGGGTTTCCATTCCTTGTAGGTAGGCTGGGAACCCAGGCGGCATTAGAAGACTATGCCGACATTGTGTACGTTTCCATTCCTTGTAGGTAGGCTGGGAACGATCCTCTTCCTGGTGTACCGCGCCGACCTGGAGGCGTTTCCATTCCTTGTAGGTAGGCTGGGAACGCCATCGACACGGCAGGGGATACGGTCACCATGCGCCGTTTCCATTCCTTGTAGGTAGGCTGGGAACGCTCAAGTATGGGCCCGTGACCCTGGGACATGTGGAAGTTTCCATTCCTTGTAGGTAGGCTGGGAACGTGCGTCCTTCAACAGCCATGAGGGCGTTGATAATAGGTTTCCATTCCTTGTAGGTAGGCTGGGAACTTGCCAATCTTTACTTCACCGCAGACCGGGAGAAATTGTTTCCATTCCTTGTAGGTAGGCTGGGAACCAGACGACTTTGAGTTCTACCTCGTGAGGGTAGAATGGTTTCCATTCCTTGTAGGTAGGCTGGGAACCGTTGATCGCCTGAGAGCTCCAATTAAGATAATAACGTTTCCATTCCTTGTAGGTAGGCTGGGAACGGAACGGGATGGGCAGCACGCTTTCTCCCGCTTTCTCGTTTCCATTCCTTGTAGGTAGGCTGGGAACGTAAGTATTACAAGGATAATATCGTTCCTGATAGTGGTTTCCATTCCTTGTAGGTAGGCTGGGAACCCCGTATCCCCCGCATCCCCCTCGGCCGGATTTCCGTTTCCATTCCTTGTAGGTAGGCTGGGAACCGCCAGAAACGAACACGGCCAGCGGCTTTGCTACGCGTTTCCATTCCTTGTAGGTAGGCTGGGAACTTGAGCGAGAAGTCTTACGTGCCATCGAGAAAGCCGTTTCCATTCCTTGTAGGTAGGCTGGGAACGCGGCGACACCACAAAGATTGAGTCCTCCGACATTCTCGTTTCCATTCCTTGTAGGTAGGCTGGGAACGGGCAACTACCGTGATGTCCTGAACTATGCGAGCATAGGTTTCCATTCCTTGTAGGTAGGCTGGGAACGGTACTTCAGTCGTATGACGGCAGTACCTGGAACGATGGTTTCCATTCCTTGTAGGTAGGCTGGGAACCCGGCGGACCCGCTGAGTTTTGCCGTGATCAAGCTCTGTTTCCATTCCTTGTAGGTAGGCTGGGAACAAAGCGCTCATATTGTTTTACCTCCGGTTAGGAACGTTTCCATTCCTTGTAGGTAGGCTGGGAACCCTCCGGCACCGGGCAAACTGCTCAAGGCGAGAGAGTTTCCATTCCTTGTAGGTAGGCTGGGAACGTGGTGCAGGTGGTGATTGAGGACGGGGCCGTGGACCGTTTCCATTCCTTGTAGGTAGGCTGGGAACCTTCAAGGACCGCCCGATGGGGCCATGCATAGAACGTTTCCATTCCTTGTAGGTAGGCTGGGAACCCTCAACCGGCCGCTGGCCACCCCGGATGGTGGCCTGTTTCCATTCCTTGTAGGTAGGCTGGGAACGGTGAACCGACCGCCCTTGACCACCACCTTGAGGAGTTTCCATTCCTTGTAGGTAGGCTGGGAACCCGGATGCGATCACAGCACTCCCTACGCTCTTCATGTTTCCATTCCTTGTAGGTAGGCTGGGAACACCCCAGGACATGGCGGATGGCCCGGGAGATTGCAGTTTCCATTCCTTGTAGGTAGGCTGGGAACCCTACCGGAGATATCAACACCGACACCACCAATATGAGTTTCCATTCCTTGTAGGTAGGCTGGGAACACTTTTATCCGGCTTGCGCATCCGCCTGGGCACCTTGGTTTCCATTCCTTGTAGGTAGGCTGGGAACACGAAGGTCGCGCTGGACTGGAGGCAATCCAAGCAGTTTCCATTCCTTGTAGGTAGGCTGGGAACACCACATGAACCTCTCGGCCCCTGGGGTTGCCAGAAGTTTCCATTCCTTGTAGGTAGGCTGGGAACAACAGGTACGCCACCATGTCGTCCTCCAGGAGAGCGGTTTCCATTCCTTGTAGGTAGGCTGGGAACGGACGGTTTCTCCGGCATATTGGAGGACTTCCAGAGGTTTCCATTCCTTGTAGGTAGGCTGGGAACAATCTCCAACAGGTAGTCACGCTCACCGACTTACTGGTTTCCATTCCTTGTAGGTAGGCTGGGAACGGGGCACCATCGCCGCCACCAGCCCGGGGTAGGCCGTTTCCATTCCTTGTAGGTAGGCTGGGAACGGCTCGTGGTGAACGCCGTCCCCGTGGAGAAGGAACGTTTCCATTCCTTGTAGGTAGGCTGGGAACACGGAGAAACCAGCGACACCCTGGAGGCCGAGATGCTGTTTCCATTCCTTGTAGGTAGGCTGGGAACCGTGCAACACCAGTCGGCCATCTGCTTTACACCACCGAGTTTCCATTCCTTGTAGGTAGGCTGGGAACATGCGGACCGCTGGGCAGGTCATTCCTTCCCTCCGCGTTTCCATTCCTTGTAGGTAGGCTGGGAACCCGTGATGTTCAAGAAGTTCCTGAGTCTGAAGTTCGGTTTCCATTCCTTGTAGGTAGGCTGGGAACGTACATTCCCCAGCCCGGGCCCTCGGAGGTGGACACGAGTTTCCATTCCTTGTAGGTAGGCTGGGAACCTCCGTCTGGGACTGCATCCTCCCCGAAATGGTCCGTTTCCATTCCTTGTAGGTAGGCTGGGAACTCGGTTTGGTGCAGTATCCCGGTATGGTCTCTTGGGTTTCCATTCCTTGTAGGTAGGCTGGGAACGAACACACCCTCACGATCCCGGCAACCAGATCAGCAGTTTCCATTCCTTGTAGGTAGGCTGGGAACTTCGCGGTCCGGGCCTACATAGAAGACCAATTCAACCGTTTCCATTCCTTGTAGGTAGGCTGGGAACCCCTGTTCCCCTGCGTCTCGCAGGTAGAGGCGTTCGGTTTCCATTCCTTGTAGGTAGGCTGGGAACGCACCTGCAGAGCGAGGTGCTTCGCATATTTCCAGGCTGTTTCCATTCCTTGTAGGTAGGCTGGGAACTTCCCAGACGGATCGTACCCAGGAGGCGTGATCCCAGTTTCCATTCCTTGTAGGTAGGCTGGGAACGGGATACGACTATGCGCGGGGCCCCTTCACTTCTCATGTTTCCATTCCTTGTAGGTAGGCTGGGAACTTTGAGTGCCATCATGAACCTCCTATTTTTGAGCCACGTTTCCATTCCTTGTAGGTAGGCTGGGAACGAGCCCGGGGTGCACCTCTTCTACAGCACCGAAGGCCTGTTTCCATTCCTTGTAGGTAGGCTGGGAACGGGAGGGGGGTGGGGCACAGGTTGACTGGAGGGTGCGTTTCCATTCCTTGTAGGTAGGCTGGGAACTACATGAAACCCCTTGGCCTGGGCGTGCGGGCCACGGCCGTTTCCATTCCTTGTAGGTAGGCTGGGAACCCCAAACCAAAAGGAGGTGTGCCATGCTGTACACGAGTTTCCATTCCTTGTAGGTAGGCTGGGAACTTGGTGTAACCTGGTCTGGAGTATCGGTGGCACTACGTTTCCATTCCTTGTAGGTAGGCTGGGAACTCCCGGAGCTCAAAGGGGGTGGTGGAGGCGAATTTCTGTTTCCATTCCTTGTAGGTAGGCTGGGAACCAAGTAGCTCCTATATGGTCTGTGCCTTGAGAATACAGCAGTTCTGGGAGTTTTGCAATGCACCTTTCCCGCGGTTTTGCCGCTGAACCCTCGGTGGTGCAGAATCCCCAGGGGATCCGGCGGCACCCCCTACTTTTGCGGTTGGCTGCTGGTCTTAGGAACTCTCATAGCTCCGTATGGCGGCCTGTTGAGAGAGGATCTGGACCGACCTGGGACCCGGTCAATGCAGACAGTGATGGATCCGATAGCTCCGGTATGGTGGACTCTTGAGAGCTGGGGGCTCGCTCTGTCCGTGCCGCTCCCAAGGTTCTCCTAAAAACCAAACTCTATCCCCCTCGCCACAGGATAAGCCCTTACCAATGTGCGCTCCTCGGAGAACACACGCAGCAGAAACACTTAACGACAATCGACAGATAGACCCCACGCCGCGCTTTACCAGAACAGCTCTTCGGGATTCCCCTTGCTTTTCCCGATCACCTGTCTTTTAAAGTAATGTAGTGTCCGAAAGGTGTAGACGATGATGGAATCTTCCTCCTCATCCATAACGGCTTTCAATTCTGCCAATAGCCGCTCCAACTGGGCTCTGGAAAGTTCTCCCTCAAACACAGAAAGTTGCACCCAGGTTAGATACCTTCTGCAAATTCTATGAAATTTCTGCACCCTTCTTTCGGCTGCATCATAAACCAGAATCACGAACATTTATCGGGTCCGTATGTAGGGAAAGTAATCTTCTTCTCCAAGGAAGTGTCTGTAAAGTTTGTAGCATTCCAGTCGAATCAATCGGCGATAAGAAACCTTCCTCCTCAGGCGTTTATGGGTCAGGGTTTCGGCGAGCCTCTTTTCAAAGGCCTGGATAAATTTCTTGCGCCCGGCCTCTTTAAGGTAGATTCCGCCCAATTCTTCGTGGAAGTCGCCTGTGTTGATCTCTGCTCGGTTGATGAGCGAGAAGATGGTCCTGTCCACGATCAGGGGCTTGAAGATCTCTGCCAGATCCAAGTTCAGGGAAAAACTCCTTTCGTTGGTTTGATGAAGATAGCCGATTCTTGGGTCCAGATGGGTTCGATAAATTTCTGAGAGGGCTGTTACATAGAGAAGCGAGTTCCCGAAGGAAATCAATGCATTCATTCGGTTGGCAGGAGGCCGCCGTGTGCGTGTTTCAAAGGAAAAATCAGGGTTTTGGGTGATCAGGTCAAAGGCCGTGTAGTACAGGTCCCGGGCATGTCCTTCCACAGCCATGAGTTCGGCAGGGGCTTCGGCATCCGGGATTTTGGACAGTTGCTTTTCCAGTGCATGGATCTGGAAACTCAGGTCCCGGCCCCGGGAGCTATAGGTACGGAGGACGAAGAGCATATTTGAAATGGCACCGTACACGAACGCACGGGCCAACTCCATGCGCCACTCGGGATTTAAGAAATGCTCCGCCTGTTTCAAGGTGATCAGCCCGGAGTTCATGTATTCCCTGGGGTAGTAAGTGCCCATATAGTAACCGTGATGGTTGAAAAAATGCATGGGGATATGTTTCTGGGTCAGGAACTCCAGGAGGCGTTTATTTGTCGTGAGTTCGGAGAATACCCGGATCTCTTCCACCACTTCAATGGGGATCACTTTCTTGGGTTCGTCTTCCTCCCCGATCAAAACGAGGGTGTTGCCTTCCCGTTTGAGCCAGCCGTTGCTGAAGATATAGATGACGCGCTTCATGGGCTATCCCCAACATACCTCCAGGAAGGAGCAGGAACGGCAATGGGGAATCCGTACAGGCGAAGGAGGCAACTCGGCCCTCAAGACTTGCTTCATCTCTTGTAAAAGATCTTCGATTTGTCGTTCCAGTTCCGGTGTCAACTCGAGTTTTTCTGTTCTTCGTTCCTTGGGAAATAGAAGGATGCCTTTCAGTTCAAGGCCCTTTTCGTGTTTGAGGTAGTAAAGATAATAAGCCAGTTGCAGGCGGGCGCTTTTCCTGTGGCGTGAAGAGCGTTTGACCTCGGCCACAAGTTCTTTCTGGAACAGGTCGATTTTGAGAATCTGATCCACAAAGATTTCCTTTCGGGATCGACGGTAGGAAGTCTCGTGGACCAAGCGCCCCAGATCCAGAAGTGGATGCTCCTGGGGAGGATTCACCCTGTGGTAATAGAACCAGGCCTCCCGCTTGCAAATCTGATAGGCGTAAAAGACCGTGGCGTTAATGCTCTCAAAGGAACGAGTCATCTAAATCTATCCTTTCAGGAAGCAAACCGAGTTGTGAATCATAGGCAACATTGGCGATCAGTATTCTATCACGTTTTATAAGGCTCCCATCTTTATTTAATCTCCAAAAAGTACCCAGAGAAATGGGGACCAGGAGTTGATGAGCTAAAAGATAGCGTTTATTTTTCCAATGCTCGTGGTACTCACTAAAGAGCCTTACGGGGAGAACTTCAACGCTTTGAAATAAACCATAGAATTCCTGTTCCATCTCAACAAAATGATGGAGGGGACGAAGTGAGGAAAGGACTTTCTGGAATGATCCTCGTGCTTGCTCAAACTTTTGACACTCTTTTGAAGTCCAGCCATCCTTGTAAACGGCATGAACCCAAGAAGTAGCTACTTCCGTTGTTAAAGGAGTGCCGTCCCCAGGTGCTCTTTCCAGGGTCGTTTGAAGTCGATCCAGGTCATAGACCGGACGGAGGCGATCCGCATTAAAAGAAGTGGCCACGTGGACTTCAACCCCGTCAGGGTGTTCCCCGTAACGGTTTACCCGTCCGAAGCGCTGTAGCAGGTCGTCCACAGGGGCTACTTCGGTAAAAATCGTGTCAAAGCTTATGTCCAAGGAGACTTCCACCACCTGGGTGGCCACCAGAACGTTTACATCCTCTCCGCCTTTACCACGGAGTGCATTCATAATCGTATTTTCCTTGGCAACTCTGTCCCTCCGGGTGAAACGGGAATGCAAAAGGAGCACACCGCTGAGGTCCTCAGATAGTCGGCGGTAAATCTCCTGGGCCTGGGTGACCCGGTTGGCCACGATCAGGACCCGCTGACCTTTCCGAACCGCATCTATGGCTGTTGGAATCAAGTCTTCGAGATATTTTTCATGCCAGCGGATACGATGACGTACCCGTCTAAGAAAGTGCACAGTCCATTCGTCTTTTGATCCTTTTCCCAAACTGAATTCGACTGGTTCATTGTTTAAGGCCTCTCGCAGAAGATTTTTGAGGAATTCCGGAAAGGTTGCGCTCATGAAAAGAAAGCGTCCCCCCAACTTCCTCAATACTTTGACCATTTCTACTATTAGTGCGACAGTATGCGCATCGTAGGCGTGGATCTCGTCGAAGATGAAGAGGCCTCCAACCATCTCGCTGATACCGATTTCAAAACGGTGGATGCCGAACAGCCACCTAAGCAGTTGAAACGGTGTAGCTACTTTGATGGGTTTGTGGGCAAGGCGGTTCAGTTCTACCTCTTCTCGGGCTTTTTCAACGGCAGTTTCATATTCGCCTGTAGATTCAAAGTGCTCACGAAAAGCATAATCTAAGGCACGGGCATGAAGAACAGCCACGTGTTCCTTTCTAAACATCTTTTGCAGTGTATTCGCCATGGCCTCGATGCTCGCTTGGTAAGGGAGAAGATAGAAGATTCGTTCGCCCGCTTTGCGATTGTTCAGAGCCCAGCGGAGGGCAGCTATGGTCTTCCCCGATCCTGTGGGTGCCTCCAGAAGGGCGTCTCCCCGATGATCTCCCACTTCCTTTTGGAAGGATCGTGGGGGCGGAAAGGAGGGGATGGGGAAATGGATTTTAAAGGTAGAAACGCCAGCGCTTACCGCATGGTCCGCTGCCATGAGGTTCCCTCGGGCCAAAAGCAGGGCCAAGGCTTTGGGACTCTCGAAGAATTCTCCTTGAGAAAGATCTCGTTCGAGCTTTTCGATTAAGGGAGTCGGGGGCAAGAGGAGTTCTGGAGTCTTGGGAAGATTCCAAGAGGACAACTCGGTCTGGTTTTCCCAGAAAGTCCTGACCCACTCCCAAAAAGCCTTCATCTCCCTGGCCTTCTGATGGAACCTTTCTCTTATCTTCCGCTCCAGATCCGGTTCCGGCAAAGGAGCCCATCCAGCATCTTGCCTCAGCTTCTGGTCCTCTAAATCCCGATGGTGGGTCAGGACCGCTCCAGCAGCGAGTTCCACCTCTTCACCATCGTCAAGACTTAAGAGAAGTGCAGCGGAGAGAACCTCGTGCCGGAATTCCCAGGGTGCGCGTGGGTTATTCAGAGCGCGTTGGAACCCCTTGGCTGCCTTGCCGAGGTCATGGACGAGGGCAGCGACAACCAGGGCTTGGCATAGACGCTCGGTCCACTCCTCCCCAAGGATCTTCCGCCAGTGGTCACGGTAAGCTTCTGCCATCGCCGCAGCATAGCGGGCGACCTGGAGGGAATGTTCAGTTAAAGGAACAGGCCGATCCCCCGATTTCGCCAGCGGCTCCTCAGGGATCATGCCGGTTCCCCTCCTCTCTCTATTCGCCCTGGACCCATTCCCGCCGATATATCGGCACAATAGCACTTGTCTGGGTATCCCTGACCAGCCAGCCCTCCGGGCCTCGAAGATGTGCCGGACGACGGGCATCCACAACGCCGAAGATATGCATCCGGAGGGGATGGCGCAGCGGTTCTTCGGTGAAAGCGACGGGAAGGTTGTGGAGCCACGCGGACCCGCGCTCAGCCATCTTGATCAGCTCCATGGGGAGCAAAACGCCTCCAACTTCGCCCTCATCTACCGGTTCTAAAACCGTCCGAGCGATCTCCTCCACCCCGGCCACATCCTGGGTCCGACCCAACAGGAGGGGGTAACGGGGGCGGCGGAAGGGTGCCTCCCACTCCGGGGGCAGGTAAAGGGTTAAGGCTGGGAAGGCGAGGAACTCGCGCTGAATGACATTGCGGGTCACAAACCGGGCGCTTTCGTGAGGCTTTTTACGTTCCACCGTCCATATGGCCTCCAGGTCCATCTGCTTTCCGCCATACTCGAGCCGATAAGCCAGCCATTCCACTTCTTCCGGCAGCACCCAGCGGCCAACCGCCGCCGAGATCAAGCCGTAAATTGTGGACAGCGGCGGCACCGGAAGGGTTAACTGGTGCCCGACAAAATGGGGCACCCGGAAAGAAGCAGTGTACGCGGTGAGCGTAATACGAAGGGCTTCCAGCATAATACTTCACTCCTCCCCCGCAAGGCGCAGCATCTCGCTCACAAGCTCAGTGCCCAGACGAAAGCCCACTTGTTGCAACGCTTCTATCAACGGCTTAACCGCCGGAATAACACCCTCCCGCTTCGCGCGGACCAAAATCCCCGCCGTGCCGATCACCCGAATGCCCAAACGTTTCGCCCACGCTCTGGCTTTACGATCGTCCACAACCAGCGGCCAACCCTTTTCCATCGCCAAAGCGATTGCTTCCGCTTCCCCCTCGTCTACCATCAACTTCAGGGCATCTACCAACATCCGGTTAGAAGGTGGTTCCACTTCGATCCACTCGATCGCCACCCCAAACTCCTCCTGAACCTTGGGCGGTATGACCAGAGGCTCAAACAGCGCCTGCAAGATGTCAAGACGCCCGATGCGCTCCAGACCGATGAGGCATGTGCTGTCCGCAACCGCCGGCTCCTTCATCCTTCAACTTCCTCGCGCAACTCCTCAGCGGAGTAGGCGACCACAGGGACGCCGTGTTTTCCCAGCAGCTCGATGAAGGTCCGCTTCGAGTAACCGGCCAACTTCGCGGCCTGGCCCAGGCTCAAACGGCCAAGCTCGTAAAGCTTGAGGGCCAAAAGGAATCGAACTTCCTCTTCCGAAACCTCGGGCGGCAGATCAATCTGTATTGTTCTCAAGGTTTCCTCACCTCCCTCTGCTCAGGAGACATACTTCTCAAAGGTCTTGGGAACCATCGCGGCTGCTCTCTCCAGCGCTTGCTGGGGCGTACCCGCAATCTCTATGCATTCGTTGAAGGGGGCCTCGTTCTGGAACGCAGCCAGGACTTCCTCCTCGTTCGCCAGCACGGTGGGGCGATAGCCGAAAAAGAGAGGCTTGCCTTCCCCGCCCAGAAGGCGGTCTTTGTAGTCGGAAAGGACCGACTTCAGCCGCTTCAGGTTTAGGCGAACCCGCTCATTGTTCTCGTCCGGATCAAAGAGGCGCTGGAAGGGAGCGTTTCCTCCGTCGAGAAAACCTACCAGCACAACCATTGGCGTGACATCGGAGAGGTTGCGGGCAAGGTGGGCTCCGCCTCGCAAGCGCCCCAGGGCCTTGATGACATCCTGGACCCGCCTGATCCGTTCCTCCTTCGGAAGCCAGTAGGTCCGGTCGTTGTTAGGATCCTGTTCCAACCGATCCCTGTGGGCATTAACGATCTCATCTGAGAGGTCGGCCATCTCCCCTACCACAAAGCGCCCCACGTCGGAAAGCGAGATGGTAAACACACCTTGCAAGTAGGTCGTGTAATGTTCAGCCTCGAAAGGGATGATGTCCGCATCCGGCGGCAAGTTGCGGGAGAAATGGCCGAAGTCGGAGGTAATGACATTGGGCAGAACAGAGATCAGGAGGCTATTTTTGAGAGGAGAAATACGTCGGTTCGTCCCCGTTACTCCCTCTGCCGTCTCTTCACTCTCCTCAGCCCCTCGCCGTCCTCGCCGCCGCTTGCGAGCGGCCATGTAGCCGAAGAGGTCGTCCTCCTCGTGCGCGATGGGATTACCTTTTGTGTAAGCGCTCTTCGCCTGACGGATGACCTCGCTGGGGGTCCAGCCGAAGTCGGAGTACAGCACCTCCCGCCACCAGCGCCGCCATGCCTGTCCCGAAACGTAGGGAAAGCGAAGCCGGCCGAGGCGAATCTGCTTGACCACGACACGGTTTTCCACTCGTGCCCCTTCTGCCAGCCCCGCATTGTTCAGGGCGGCGCCGTTGGCCTCCACCAGCACGGAACCGGTTAACACCGGGTACGCCATTTCACATGACCTCCTTTTCTTCACTTACCGCCTCACCGGCGGCGATCTCTTCCTCTTCAGGTAGTGCCTCTCTTGCTCGATCAAACAAAAAGGCCAGCAAGTAATCCCGCAGGAGCCACAACCCCTGCCGGTCACCCAGCGGGGCAAGGAAGATGAAATCGGAGAAGCTCAGGGCTCCCCGCTGCACCGCCAGGAGATAAACCCTTCGAACATGTTCAGATGTCCTGGCCGTCTGGAGTTGACCGATCCAGCGGGAGACATTGGGTAACTCCCGATGCAGTCTCTCGCCGATTTGCTCAATTTTCCGGAGCATCTCGTCTGTGCTCAAAGTCGAGGGTTCGGCGATGGGGGACGGGAACTCCCTACCCTGCTCCTGGCAATCCAGCCACTCGTAGATGATTGCCAGCAGCACATCCCTGAGTTCGCTGGCCGAGGCGTCCTCGTTTGGGGGAAGGAGTGTGTAAAACTCCTCATATTTGAGCCACCCTTCCCGAACATAGCGCAGAAAGAGCCCGTAGAGATCCCTTCGATCTGCCTGCCGGAGTTCCATAATCCGCTTTCTGGCGTCCTCGCTCTGGGCGATTCCTGTTCCCAGGCGTTCTAAAATGGCCAATTTGCCCTCAGGCATTTTTCTAACCTCCTTGAGATACAACCGATGACCGAGCCAACCTCCCGAAAGTTTTGGGGGTTGGTCCTTCTTGTCATCCCCATGCCTTAGGCAAGTTCCGACGATGCCTTCGCCTCGTAACAAACGGTTGGCGACGGTTTGCACAAACCGGATCCGGTCCCTGCGCCCCTGTCCTTCTAAATTGCCCTTTACCTTCAGCAGCTCCCTCCAAAAGCGGTTGAAAGCGTCCAGTGATTCCAGATGCAGCTTGGCGAGGAAATAGAGCAAATCGTTGGGAATGGGAAGAGGCTGGATGTAAGGATTTCGGTTGTCGTTGGAAAACAGATACGCGGTTGTCGGCGTTGGATTCAGGTAGATTTGCCGCAACTGATCAGACATTCCACTCAGAAGTTCATAGAGCAGATATAAAACCGTACCCGCGTCTCCCGCCGTCTCCCATCCGCTATAGAAGTCCAGCGCCTCATTGGCGGCAATAGTCCTGTTAAAATGCTCCCAGCCGTAGCGCCTGGAGATTGCAGCGGCGATGGGCAGTTCCTGCACGTGCAGGAACCAGAGCCTGTTAGAGACACCTGTGCGCATCACGGCCATGGGCAGGAAACGGATAGCGAAAGCGCAAAGACCGCACATGGAAACACCGTGGGTGAACGCGGGGTAGAAATTCACGATCCCAGCCAGCAGGGGGAACCTGTCTTTGCGGACGAGGACAGTAGCTTCTTTTGGAACCTTACGGCCACAAATGAGACAGATCGAATCGCCTTGTTGAGTCAGACTTTGTCTGGCTCGCTCCAGATCCTGGTGCAGCCCTTCCTGAAATTTCCGCCTGACATTTTCAACCCTTTCCTCGGGGGTTTTCCCTCTCCAATTGGATGGATTGACCAGCTCGCTATTAGGAAAGAGTTGTGAGAGTGCGCCTTTAACGAAGGCCTTTTTCACCCCCACCCCCAGCGCCTGGTCGCTGAGCAAGACGCGCCGCAGTTCTCGAGCGGCGTGGGCCAAGTCGTCGGGCTCTAGGGCGGACAAATCTTTCTCCGTGACAGCTGCAATGGCCGCTAAGCCCGCATCCACAAAGGGATTCCCGGTCCAGCGGGGCATCTTCATGCCTCCTCCCTTACTTTACGCCACAACCCCGACCCCAGAATCTCAAACCAAACATCATCTGGAGAATCTATACGAGAGCCTGGAACCCAGCATAGGCCTTCAATCCGGACACCTCGATCCCACTGCTGGAGGATTTCCCAATCGCCCACCATGGCTGCCTCAGGAGGTTCATTGACTCTGACATGGGCAAGGGCAGTATCTGTCCCAACTCTGGGGGATTCGGTGTCCAGGTCCACCTGCTTTCCAAAGAAGTCCTGTGGATTTTCCTCTAACTCTATCCTCACCAGATTTCCCAGCCCATACCGGGTATCCGCACCTATAAAGAGTTCAGTGACTTCCAGGATTTCGCTAAAAAGGTTCTCGTCTTTAACGAAGAGGTACCCCACGAAGGCTACAGGCTTCAACTGATTTTCTGATCCCCAAAAGGGCTGGATGACCTCTGTTTCCCGAAGTGTCCCCTCTTCAGCTGAATCGGTCAAAGGATCGATGGCGGTTCCAGGACGCGTAGTAAGGAGCTTGTTTCGGAACCTTCGATAAGACTCAGAAGAATTGTTGTCTTCCCGCTTCCAGACCAAGCCTTCTGAAGAAGAAATCTCCGGAAGCCAAGCGCGCCAACCGTTTTCGGTTGCCTCCGCAGGGAAAAGGTAGGACAAGCGGGTCTTACTCCTTATTTCATTCCCTACCCTTCGATAATCTTGAGGCGAAGCGGGGGTGTGTCGCCTTCTCGCCAGTTCGGCAGTGAGCGCACCCCAGAGGGCGTGTGCGGGGATGTACAAGCGTGTGCAGGCCAGAGATCCAGCCGGTCCAATTCCGATGTGGAGGGGAGATTGAAGTCGCCAGACCCAGCGGTACATGATCCAGGTCACGATGCGCCGCCTCCCTTGGTCTTTAAGTGATAACGAGCATAAGAAAGGGCCGTGCGCAACAGGTCGCGAACGAAAAGAAGATCATCTAAATCCTCGGCTAAGCGTTGGATGGCATCAAAGACATCGTTTGTCTCACCCACCTTGTGGCCGAAAATCCCGGGTTTTCTAAGGAAATCCAACGCTTGTTCGGTAACAGGACCCGCAACTTGATTATGGCGAGCACGGAGATAGAGGAACATGGCATAGGGCCCTTGCTCTTCAAGCACGCTCATTAATGCATTGACGGTTTTTTCATCCATGCCTCGGATATCGGCCAGACGCCGACCCAATTCGGCGCACTGAATGTCCAAGTTGGTCATTTGGGCCTCGCTCATTATTATGCCTCCTCGTTTTCTCCCGCGGTTTCGGATGAACTTAGATCGGCGAGATCATCCCCCACACAGTTGATGCTTTGGCCATCTTGGGGTTTGTTCTCGTATAGAACTTTTAACCGTCCCATGCCTCGCGTGCCCATGCCGCCGATGCCCAGGTGCTCCAGATACGGATGGGCCTGTTTGGCCCTTTCGTACACCTCACCGGGAGTGGATACAGCCGTAATCTGCCGGTTCTCAATCCGGAAGTGCTGGGGATTTTTAGCAATAATCTCCCACACCAGCACCGTGCCGCGGGGCAAGGCCTCGTAGGAGAACAGGGCCTTATCTTCAGCTGCTCCGGTTTCCGGATTGATAGAAACCGAAGTGCGCACCTCCAGGTTACTGTTGACAATGTGGGCAAAGAGGCGGTCGGGCACCAGAGCCAGGCGGTTTCGGATATAGCCCGGAACACCTACTTCATCCAGGTGTTTTTTAATCTGGTCCATCTGGGAGCACTCTTGCATGGAGAGCAGGAGCCACCCCAGGTTAAGCGGGTGATCTGAGCTCGTCTCCAGGTAGACTGCGTTTGCCTCTACTCCACGCACATCAAGGCCAATCAACCGGAGCGCCTGGGGTGCAGCGACCCACATCGGGCCTTGACGGGTAGCTACGGGAAAGAGCAACACATGAGCATCGGTGAACGCGGCAAGGCCAGCAAAGCCGCCTTCCTGATCGGCCCCGCGGGCGAATCCAAAAACCGTGCAGACGGGGCAGTCGGGTTGACGGCAGTGGCTGCGGTTTTCATCTATACCCAACCCAGCGCAGTCAGGGTAAAAAGGTTTTTGACGAACCTGTTCGCCAGTCCGGCCTCGCTGTTGGCGGTCTTCTTCAAAATGCATCGCCACATAAGTGCGATACACCCCGGCCAGGCTGGAGCCGGGGATCTTGGGCACCTGGGTGACCGGATCGCGGACAATGGTCAGATCCACCCGGCCAATGCGGGCACTGCCGGTGCCCACATGGATGGGGTCCAGTGCGATACCGATTTGCAGAAACTTTTCATAACTTGCCATGACTTACCCTCCCTTCACACGCTTTCTTTGAGTGCGGTCATGTGCCAATCCAATGCCCACTGAAGCAGGTCTTGCAGTGCGGCTTCGGTGAGGGCATCTAAGACCGCACCTTTTACATCCAGATGGTGAACGAGCAGGGCTCGAAGCGTATCCCTCCAGAGATCGTCGGAAACAACCCGATCTCCTTCGGGTCCTTTCCAATCTCTCTCCAGCCGTGCCAATTCGCTCCGCAGCCGCTGCAAGGCTGTTTGGCTGGGGGCCTCCCGCTGCAGAAGTGCCCACACATCACGCATGTGCGTCCAATCCTCCAGGTATCGCGGCTGCACTGTATCAAAACGGGCTGATGTGCTGTCCATAAAAAGGGTTTTCACCCGTGCAGGGGAAACTTTGATACCATCACCAGGACGCAGGTCGGCGACATGGCGATAGACCTGTCCGTTCGGGTGCTGGAAGTCGCGCGGGTAACGCACCTGGCGGTCTTCTACGGCCATGTAGGGGTAAAACACATCCTCCCGGCCATCGGGAAGCGTTACGGGTACGACTCGGAGGGTTTCTCGACCATCCGACCGGCGCAAACGAAGGGCCACCGCGCCCGCCTGGCGTTTCACTTCCTGCACGCGCCATGTTTCCTCTTTCTCCTCCTCGCCTGTCAGGGACTCTTCCACATTGCGGGCTGCTTCCACAATGGCCTGGTAGGGCACCAAACGCGGGAAGGCGATCACACCCACGCGCAGGGGCAAGCGATCCCAGACCCGAGCGAAGCGTTCTTGCCACCAGGCCACGGCCAGGTCTACGCATTCGGAAGCGGCCTCCAACGGAACAAGCACCCGGAAGCGGAGCGGGGAGAGTTCCACCGGAATAGCAGGGTGGTACACTCCCAGATGTGAAAAAGACTGACGTAAGTCGCGCACCTGAGTGACAGTTATGGTACACTGTCGGCTTGTGGTGTCTTCTTCCTCCAGAGTAATCTGGGCATTTACAAAAGCATTCTGCGGATCTTCCGGTCGCAGAAGCCGCGCCAGGTTGGAAGCAGTCACAAAGCCACCCAGGCTACGAACATAAACTAGGGTAATCTGTTTCCCCTGCCAGCGACCGTCATAGAGCGTGAGGTCTCGCCATCCACGATTGTCGTCCGGTACCAGCACCAATCGTTTGACCCGCCAGGGGTTGTCACTCCGTGCGGCAATCTGGCGGAACTCCCGCAGCAGGTCGTGGAAGAACTCCTCGGCCTCGCGCCAAAAACGGTAGACCCGGCCGGGGGAGGGAAGTTTGCGGAAGGTTTGAAATACAAACCACCTGGCATTTTCCATATTATCCGTGCTCCATTTAGGATGCGGCAAAGCACGGTCTTCCACGAGTCGCTCATAGATATGCTGCCAGGAGGCGGTGGCACTTGACGAATGCCCGAACTCATCTTCCAAGTCAGGGATTATCTTACGAAGAATACCGTCGGTAGCGATATTCTTGGGTGGTTTAGTAATCCGTTTCTCAAAGTAGCGTGCGAGTCGCTCTTGCAAATATAGGTTTTTCCAACGTGAAGTTTGATTTTCAATCGACCGGTATACGCTGCTATTAAACCGCACCCACTCCGGAATCGATTGAGCCCGTAAGCTATCCACACGCTCGCCATTCAGCCATTCCTCCAGATCCAGGGAGAAGGTGAGCAGAGCAAGGCGGCCATTGCGGTCGGCCACTTCCTCAAACCAGATGGTGTCGTACTCCAACTGTCCCTGCAGCCAGGCATCCCGACGGTGGTGGCGGCGGTTGCGGCAAACCAGACAGGGCTTACCCTTGTTGGTGGGGTCACCGTTCAGGCGCACACGGCAGACGGGACAGACATGGCCGCGCGTTTCCGAGGGGGCAAACCAGCGCACATTCCATGAACGATGGACCGGCACAGCCACCTTGCTTTTGGCCGCCCGCCACTCGCGCACCATGGGCACCAGGGAGCGGGTGGGACTACTCAGACATACATGCGGCGGGGTTTCCAAGTCCAGGTCGCGAGCAATTTCATCCACCTGGTCCTGAAGCCACTCCTCCCACCCGTTCAACCATGCAGCCGGCTCGCTTTCATCTAACCGCTCGCCGGGGAAGGAGAAGACGACCACGCTGTCGTCCCGGTAGAGCAGCGAGCCCACGGCCAGGTCCACCTCCACGAGCTCGGCCACCCGGCGGAAAAATGTTTCAATCGTCCCCTGAGCGCCGGTCCAATCGCCGATCTTCACCGAGCGGGCCTCGTAGTGCTCGGTGCCGATAGCGATCGTAAGCAGCCGCCAGCGGATTTTTTGTTTGATGCCGCCATCATTCCAGGGGAAACTGTTATCCAGCAATGCCCCGGCCACTGCGCTCTTGAACAGCGCCGCGGCCACATAGGATTGGTCCCACAGGGTGACATCGTTGTTGGGGAGGCGGGTTTCGGCCAGGGTGGAGAGAAAGGTACGGCGGATGAAAGAATCCTCGCCGATGGCGCTTTCCCGCCAGCGCCGCCACAGGGCCACATCCTGGACTTGCTGCGTGCCCAGATCCCGCAGTTCCTCCAGCACCCGGTGGATCTCCTCCACCAGCTGACGCCAACCCTGGGGTGTGAGAATCTCGGGCGGGTCGACCAACAGGTTGCGCTTGGGGTGACCCCAGGGGGAGGAAAGCCACAGGTGGGGGATGGTCTGCCCTAAATAACCTGATGTGCTTCTTGGCAGGTTTTTCTCAATGCCTGAGACAATGCCATGCCCGGCTTGAAGCAGACCCAGCAAGCCGGGGTTACGCCCGGCATGCTGCTCGGTGAATGCCTCAAAGGTGGCTGGCCAGGCATCGTCAGGTACGCCGGCGCTATACAGCCGCTGCACCCACTCCAACAGATCATCCCAGGGAAAGGGCGGCGTTTCCTCTCGGTGCCATTGGCGTTCGTCATAGCCGTTGTTCTCACCCCCATGCCGGCGCAGAAATTCCGCCCGCGCCTTGCCAGCCATGTGGAACCAGCCGATGGCTTCCATGGCCAGGAGCAGAGGACGGTGTTGGCGCAGGGTCTCGGCTGGGGAGAATGTGCTGCTCATGGCGTGCCTCCTCCCGAAAGCCAGGTTTGCACCTTTTGCCAGAGCTCAGTATGGGTGTCCTCCTCCGCCATGCCTCCGGTCTTGTGAAAGGCGCACCATTTCTCGATCCTGGCCGTACCCCAGCCAACCGTGCGTTTGGCCGAGATGCCATAGGTGGTGAGCAAAGCTTCGATGGCTTCAAGCAGTTTGGGGAGCACGTCTTCGGGTTTAGGCCTGGGTTTCATCCCCGGCCAGGGTGCGTAGAGGAGGGAAAGTGTTCCTTTGGCTCCTTCGACTTCCTTCTTCTCTTCACTTCCATCTGGCTTTTTTATCACCTGTATCCTCCGGCCGGGGACCACCTCGTAGTAGATGGGTTGCGTGCCGGCGCGGCGTCCACGGCTGTGGGGGTTAATAACTTCGAAGCCGATTTTGTTGAACCAGGTAGGATAGAAGAGCAACGCGCCCCGGCTGAACTCCTCGCCTTCGCCCTTCTCGTTGCCGAAGAGGTGAAGGATCCAATCCGGATCCCGCCAGCCATCCATCTTGCCATTGTGCTTTCCCAGGTACTCCGGCAAACCTTCCTGCATGCGACAGGCCCAGCGCAGCAACCCCTTCCAGGACGAAGCGGCCATGAACGGTACGCCAAAGATCTGATCCTTGCGCACCGGATTGTCCATGACATGGAAGAGCCGGTCGTCTCTAGAGTACCAGGGGGTGAGGAGTTCGAAGTCCACCTGGAAGGCGAGCCAGTCGGAGGAAAGCAGGTTGGAAAAATCTGGAACGGTCTGCGAGATAAGATCGGGAATGTTGATGTCACCCCTCGTATGTCTCATGTACCTATTGCGGGCGTTTTCTTTATCGCCTTGAAAGAAGCGCACAGACACTTCATCCACAAAGCCTCCCGCAAGGCCCTCAGGGCGCGCCAGTGTTTCCTGCAGGCTCGTGTTATCGGCCAGGAGAACAAAATAATCCCAGGCCATGTTCATTCCTCCTATGGGAACAGTCGTTCAAGGATTTGCTGGCCCGTCTGAAACTCCTTATCAGACTGGAAACCAGACCACACCTGCCCAAGACGGCGCTTCATCTCATCAAAATCCACCAGTCCCGGCTTCACGAAGCCAAAAGTCCGACCCTCCTCTTCCGGATGCTTGAAACTGAACACCTTCTTGCTCTCCTCCTGGCTGCCAGCGAGCCACGCATCAATTGGATGAGTTGGATTATCGTCGCTATACCTTTTGGGATACTTGTTTGTCTTTGGACACCTCTGCCCGGGCAGATGTACTCGACCGCAATTTTTGCATCGCTTTCTTTCATCCCTGCCCACAACTTTATTGAAAGTGCTTGCGTCGGCATCCTGCCTCGCCAGGTACCGCCCTTTTACGCACCAGAAGTTCTGCAGCGAGGCCCAAGAGAAATCATGCATTCCTTTGTTGTCCCGATATGAGTGTGGTGCTTCGCGCCAATGGCTATTCGTCACATAGGCTCGGATGTCCTCAAGCGTTTTATCGCACTGCCAACCGTCAGGACTTTGCACATACTGCACCAGACCGAAGTCCTGATGATGGAAAGCGCTTTCCCGACCTGGCTCATCCGACGGCTTGAACACCGTTTTTCCGCCTATGGCTCCATATTCGGCAATCAGGCGCAGGGTGGCATCCAAGAGACACCATTCCTCAGGCGCAATGGGGCGCAGTGAGATGAAGCGCAGGACGAAAGTCTGGCCGGGCTGAATCTGGTTCTGAATCACCTGGCCATTGTCATCAAGGATCATCAGCCGGAACTTCCGTGCCCAGCCGGTGCAGCCGAAGAGTTCGCAGACCACACAATGCCGGCCGTTTTGATCGGGACAGCGCGCGCCATCCACGGTGGGATCGCATGCCTTGCCCCCCAACCCTCGCACCAGAACTTCATACCACCAGCGTAGCGAACCTACGATGCCTGTGGGAATCAATCGAGTAGGACGCCCCTGAAGATCCCCAGTCCATATGGGCGTTAACGCCCTAAGTTTCCACTCCTTATACACTTTCCCTAACCTCCTTTTTCACCACCTCCACCATCCCGAAGCCCTGGCTGTTTTTGGCGCCGAGGCCGGCGTCGTAGGCCAGGGTGAAATAGGGCTCGGGCAGGTGGAGCTCAAAAAGGCCGGTCCACGCCTTGATCACGGTGTTTTTGAATCGGGTGATCACCTCCTTGCGGGGCCGCAGGGCCCGGATGGCCCCAGCCTCTAAGGGCGGCAGGGGAGTGTCTGGGTGCTGGCTCCGGTACGCCTCGGCCTTCCTCCGAAGGTTGGCCAACAGGAGTTCTGCAAACTCGTCTTCGTAGGGCGTGAAGTAGTAGGTTTTGCGTTTCCCCTCGCGGGTGTACAGCGTGCGGTACACAGTAATGGGCGAGAGGGTTTTGACCGGCACGGGGCCCTGAACCTCGGGCGGCATTTCCACCTCCACGGCCACGAACCGGCACAGGGTGCCGTTCAGCCGGAATTCCCGGTGCCGCACCAGATAAACGGCCAGGGATTCCAGGATCTCGGTTTCCACGGAGCCAACCTTTAAAGTGATCGGACCCCAGAGGGTGAGGGTCCGGGTTTGGGGGTCGTACTGGCGACGGGGACTCAGCAGCCGGGAAAAGGTGAAGAGTTTGAACCGGCGTTTGCCCCGGGGATACCCCTCGTCGTGCAGCCAGCGGGCCAGAGCTTTGTCCAGACTTCGGTAGATGAGCCCCTGCACCAGGTGGTTGTAGTGGATGGGGAGCGCGAGTTTTTCGGTGACCGGCTCAAACCTTAACTGAATCCGCATCGGGATCCTCAGCGCCTGGGATTTTGAGGGAATTGAGGGGATGGGGTCGGAGGGTCGAAGGGGACAACGCGGAAGCGAACTTCCGGCCCCGCCCTGAAGGGGCCTAAAAAAGAACCCGGCACAGCGATGTTCCTCATTTCAAGCCTCTTGCAAGCCGTTTGCATGTTTATTCGTTTGTTGCCGTGCCGGGACCCAAATGTACAGGCCCGGGATTCTTTTTGTCAAGACCCCGGTGCCGACCTCCGGGGATAGGTTGGCTCCCAAGGGTTTTGGGGCTCCTTCGGTTCTCTTTGGGACCATTGCCCGGGTTTTTACCGTTTTGGAAACGGTTTTGGGGGCTAAGGCCGCTCCTACGGGTGGACCCCTCCCCTGAGTCCCCTCCCGGTGGGAGGGGAAATCGCGGCTGAAGCCGCTCCTACGGGTGGGCTCCGAGATCGCGGCTAAAGCTGCTCCTACATGCCGGTGCCCCATTCCCCTACGCGTTGAAGATCCATTCGCGCCTGAAGCGATCCTACGGTTAGGCTTCCTGGATCGCGGCTAAAGCCGCTCCTACACGCCGGGGATCAACTCGCGGCTAAAGCCGCTTCTGCAGGAGGGTTTCGGTCTTGAGGGTAGGGGAGGGGGCCTGTACCCTTGGAACCCTTCGTATTGGGAGGTGCTGCATGGATGCACACAGGGAACGGGTGTACCGACGAATCGTGGAATCTGCGCTGGAGGAGGACCTCGGACTGCGGGGCGACATCACAAGCCAGTTGGTGCTGACAGGGCGTGAGGGACCTGGCCGCGCGGTCATCCTGAGCCGGGAACCCGGGGTGCTGGCCGGGCGCCGCCTGGCCGAGTTGACCTTTCAAACGATTGATCCTGCCCTTGAGGTGGACTTCCGGTTCCAGGACGGCCAAACCTTTCCCGAAAACGCAGAGATTGCGCAGATTCAGGGCAGCCCGGCCTCTATCCTGATGGCCGAGCGGGTGGCCCTGAACTTCCTGGGGCGGCTTTCCGGGATTGCCACCCTGACCCGGCGCTTTGTGGAGGCCCTGGAGGGCACCGGCGCCGTGCTGCTGGACACCCGGAAAACCACGCCGGGCCTCCGGCTTGCGGAAAAGGACGCGGTGCGGGCCGGCGGCGGCAGCAACCACCGGTTCGGCCTGTTTGACGGCATCCTCATCAAGGACAATCACATTCGCTGGGCTGGGGGCGTGGGCGAGGCGCTCAAGCGCGCCCGGCTCCAGGCTCCCCACGGCCTGAAGATTGAAATTGAGGTGTCCAACCTGAAGGAACTCCAGGAGGCGCTGGACTACGGCGCCGACATCGTGCTCCTGGACAACTTTGATCTGGAGGACATTGAGGAGGCGATGCAACGCATCCCTCCGGGGGTGCGGGTGGAGGTTTCCGGCGGCGTGACCCTGGAGAATGTGCGGCAGATCGCCCTGCTGGGCGTGCATTACATCTCGGTGGGGGCCCTGACCCACTCGGCCCGGTGGATCAACTTCAGCCTGGAGGTGGCCGAATGACCCGAAGGATGACCCGCGACGACCTGGTGGCCGAAATCCAGTGCCTGAAGAAAGAGAAACAGGCGGTGATCCTGGCCCACAATTACCAGGTGGGTGAGGTGCAGGCGGTGGCGGATTTTGTGGGGGATTCCCTGGACCTCTCGCTCCGGGCCGCGGAAACCGACGCGCGCATCATCGTGTTTGCCGGCGTGCACTTCATGGCCGAAACTGCGGCCATCCTCTCGCCCGACAAAAAGGTGTTGATCCCCTCGCTGGAGGCCGGCTGCAGCCTGGCGGATTCGGTGACGACCGAAGATATCCTGCGCTGGCGAGAGAAGCACCCGGAGGGCGTGGTGGTGTCCTATGTCAACACCACGGCCGAGGTCAAGGCCGTGAGCGACTACTGCTGTACCTCCTCCAATGCCGTAAAGGTGGTGGCCCAGATTCCCGAGGGCCGCGAGATCCTGTTCGTGCCCGACTTTTTCCTGGGCACCTATGTGATGCGGCAAACCGGCCGACGACTCACCCTGTGGCCCGGCCACTGCCATGTGCACTATCGGTTTACGCTGTCCCGGTTGCTGGACCTCCTGGAGGCCGTTCCAAAGGCCCGGCTGCTGGTACACCCGGAGAGCCAGGCTTCGTGGGTTCTTTCGGAACTCGTGCAGCAGGGCCAGGTACCGGCCGACCGGGTGCAGTTTGCGTCCACCGGCGGCATGGTCAGGGCCGCGGCCGAGGCGCCGGAGGGCTCGGTGTTCTTGATTGCCACCGAGGTGGGTCTGGTGCAACGGCTTCAGCGGGAGTTTCCGAACAAGACCTTTATGCCGGTGGACGAGGAGGCCGTCTGCGAGTTCATGAAGATGACCACGCTGGAGGGCGTGTACCGCTCGCTCCGGGACGAGGTGTACCCGGTGACGGTGCCCGAGGAGATCCGGCAGCGGGCCGAGCGGGCCCTGCGACGCATGCTGGAAATCCGATAGCCCGTATATTTAGCCACACGAGGAGGTGACCCATGATTGAGGATCTGGGGCGGAAACTGGCCGAAGCCGAACAGTATCTGCGGGAACGGATTCCGGCTTCGCCGGAGGTGGGGATCGTTCTGGGGTCCGGCCTGGGCGGTTTGGCCGAGGACATTGAAAAAGAGGTAGAAATCCCCTACTGGGACATCCCGCATTTTCCGGTTTCCACGGTCAAGGGCCACCGGGGCAAGTTGATCTTCGGCACCCTGAGCGGCAAACGGGTGATGGCCATGCAGGGGCGGTTCCACTATTACGAGGGCTATTCGGCGGCCGAGGTTACCTTTCCGATTCGGGTGATGCGGCTTTTGGGGGTGTCGGTGCTCATCGTATCCAACGCCGCAGGCGGCGTAAACCCCCATTTCCGGCCCGGCGACCTGATGATGATCGTGGACCACATCAACCTGATCCCGGACAACCCCCTGCGGGGCCCCAATGACGACACCCTGGGCCCCCGGTTTCCGTCCATGCACAACGCCTACGACCGGGGCCTCCGGGATCTCGCCATTGAGGTGGCCAGAAAGAAGGGGGTGTTCCTGCGGCAGGGCGTGTACGTGGCACTGCCGGGCCCCAACCTGGAAACCCCGGCCGAGTACCTGTTTGTGCGCACCATCGGCGGCGACGCCGTGGGCATGTCCACGGTGCCCGAGGTGATCGTGGCGAACCACATGGGGATGAAGGTGCTGGGGTTTTCGGTGATCACCAATGTGGCCAACCCGTACCAGCCCGAGCCGGCGACCCACGAAGAGGTGGTGGCCATGGCGGAGCGGGCCGGCGGCGAACTGGCCCGGCTGGTGAAGGGCATCCTGGAACTCCTGTGAAAACCCCACCATGAAGCGGGTTGTCGTCAAGGGCCGTCCCGGCCAGTTGCACCCCTGGATCTACAGCAAGCGCATTGTGGATGCCGGCGACGCCGAGCCCGGGGACGCCGTGGCCGTGTATAACACCCGGGGCCAGTTCCTGGGCTCCTACCTCTTTAACCCCCGGTCGGTGCTGGCGCTCCGCCGTTACTCCCTCAAGGAGGAGCCCTTAGATTACCTGGCCATCAAGGAGCGTCTTTTCCGGGCCCTGGAGTACCGGCGGTTCCTGTTCCGCCGGACCCGCGAGACGGCGTATCGGTGGGTGCACAGCGAGGCCGACGGCCTGCCGGGCCTGGTGGTGGACCGGTACGAGCGGGGAGTGGTATTCCAGATCAACGCCTTGGGCATGGAGCGGCGGCGGGGCGATCTGCTGAAGGCCCTGGAGGACCTGCTGGAGCCGGAGTTCATCGTGGAGAAAAGCGATACCGCCGGGCGGCGGGAAGAGGGGCTGGAGCCCCGGGAGGGCGTGGTGCGGGGCGAGGTGCCCGAGCCGTTGGTGATCACGGTGGCGGGGATGCGGTACCGGGTGGACCTCCTGGGCGGCAACAAAACGGGCTTTTTCCTGGACCAGCGCGAGAATCGGCGGGTGATGGAGGCGTGGGCCCGGGGGCGGGCGCTGGACCTCTTTGCCTATACCGGCGGCTTCACCCTGCACCTGCTCCGGGGCGGAGCGAGGCAGGTGTATGCGGTGGAGGGAAACCCGGCCAACGCCGACCTGATTCGGGTCAATGCGGAGCTCAACGGCCTGGATCCGAGCCGGGTGGTGGTGTTCCGCAAAAATGTGTTTGACTTTGTAGAGGAGATGCTCCTTGCCGGCGAGCAGTTTGATGCCATCGTGCTGGATCCCCCGTCCTTTACCCACCGCCGGGGCGCCCGGTCCGGGGCGTTAAAGGGATACCGGATGCTGCACGATCGGGTGATTCGGCTGTTGCGGCCCCAGGGCTTGGTGGCCACCTTTTCGTGTGCCACGCATGTCTCGGAGCAGGACCTGTTGGAGTCCTTTCAGCGGGCTGCAGAGAGCCTGAAGCGGCCGTTTCGGGTAGTGCACCAGTTTCAGCAGGCGCCCGACCATCCGGTGCTCCTGGGATTTCCGGAGAGCCGGTACCTGAAGGGCTGGCTGTTTCAGGCGTTATAAACGCCGAGGGGGCGGCCGCCGTACGGCGGCCGCCCCCTCGGAAAAGTCCAGTGATTCGTTGTTCAGTGGATCACCATTACCTTGCCGGTTTCGTAGGATCCCTTCACGCGATACAGGTACACGCCCCGTTCCAGGTCGGCGAGGTTCAGGAAGCCGTTGACCGAGCGTTCCAGCACCTTTTGGCCGTTGGCACGATACAGGGTGACGGTCACGGGATGGTCAGCGGACACCCGGAGGCCGTTAAGAACCGGGCGGATGACCACCCGGCTTCCGATGGCCGGCCCCTCGAGGACACCGATGGCGGTATTGGCGCCCAGGGTGTCTGCATCATTCCACTCATTGGGATCGTTGTTCCACACGGTGGGGTCAAAGGGGATGACATCCACGGCCGAGGAACCGTCTCCTCCAGCAATCCAGAGGTTCAACAGCACATACCGGGGAACTTCGGTGATGCCCAGATCAGAAAAGGCTACCTTGTACTCCAGCGCCTGGAGACCCGTGGTTGCATCACCCGTATAGGCGTAGGTGCCGTAGGAGGTGTAGTTCCAGCCCGATCCCGTCCATTGGCAACTATTGAAGGAGGTTACAGCGCCGTCGGCACCACTCCACCACCAGTAAAACTCCCATTCCAGTGCGGGCAGGTTGTCGAAGCTGAGTTTTCGTCCCCAGGCATCGTTGTCCCCCTGAAAGTAACCGGAGCCTGTGACCTTGTCCACATCCAGGCCGATGCCGTAGGAGACATCCCAGCTGGCTGTGTTGTTGGTCTTGAAGGCGAGGAAAAGATACTCGCGTGCTGAATCAGGATAGTAAAAGAACTCGTTCAGGTTAGCCCCAGCCCCACCACCATCCTGGTACTGGGATTGTCCGAGGGAGAGCCAACCCTCGTTGGAATCTACCACCCCATCGATGGTTGGTGATGCCCAAAGGGCCGATGCCAACACGGCGGACATCATGACTACGGTGAAGTACTTCATTCAACGCCTCCTGTTGATAACCTGAGTATACGCTCTACGCGGGGAAAAGCAAATTTTGTTCGGCAGATCTTCCTGTTGATGTTAACATTTTGAATAAGATTTCTACGGGAACGTTCCAGCAGTCTAAGTACAGAGGTTTTCGAAGAATGGGCTGTAGATAAAATGAATTTGGCTTTGATCTGAAGGGAGCGAATGCTTCCAAAGGCAACCTAATTAAAAAAGTTTTGCAAAGTAAGAGGAGCATTCCGGGATAGGAAAAAACAGATTGCGGGAAACGATCAGGCTAAAAACACAGCGGGGGCCCCAATCTGGCCCCCGCCACGCAACCCTTTGGTGGTCAAAGTTTAGTGGATTACCACCACTTTGCCGGTTTCGGTGGTCCCGGCGATGTGGTACAGATACACCCCCTTCTCCAGGTTCCTGAGATTCAGGAAACCGGATACAGACTGGGTGAGGACCTTTTGACCGTTGGCCCGGTATAGGGTGATGGTCACGGGATGGTCGGCGGCTACCCGAAGGCCGTTGAGGACAGGCGTTACGCGGATTGTGGGAGTCAGACTACCCTCATGCACTGCTACAGGGGCCATGATGCACCCCAGTTGGTCGTCAGTATCGGTCCACTCGGAACCGCCACCATCGGAAACGGTGGGATCCTGCGGGATCACATCGACGGCCGAGGTGTTATTGTCTGCTCCTGCAATCCACAGAGCGAGGCAGATGTCATCGGGCGGGATGTTGAACTCCAGGTCCGACCAGGCCACCTGATACTCCAGTTGCTGGAGACCAGTAGCGGCATCACCGGTGTAGGCGTAGTTGCCCACAGCCTGATAGTTCCACCCACTCCCAGTCCATTGACACTCATTGAAGGCGGTTATGCTGCCACTTGCACCGTCCCAGTACCAGTAGAATTCCCAGTTGACCGTTGGAGGATTGTCAAAGGTGATATAACGGTTCCAAGCATCCACATCTGTGCCAGGAACCCCCACATAGCCCGGAGGGTCCTGGGGATCCAAGGCGATCCCGTAGGCTAAATTCCAGCTCTCCGTGTTTTGAGTGCTGAAGGCAAGGTACAGATATGCAGCGTCGCGATAATAATAGAAATCTCCCAGGTGCGCACCGGCACCCCCCCCAGTGGCATAAGCATCGCTCCCGACGAGAATCCATCCTTCGCCGGGAGTGATCACCCCGTCAATGGTGGGAGCTGCCCACAAAGCAACCGTAGCGAACAGCAGTCCAACTACCAAACGCTTCATGGAACACCTCCATGATGGTTAAGGGTTGCGCTAAATGTACCATACAGGGTTTAAGAACAAAGTGCAAGAGGGTGGAACCCCTCAGGCAGGTTCGCCCTGCCCGCTGGCCAATTCTCGGGCCACCCTGGCCGTGTTGACATGGATCTCCACGGTGTCTTCCACCCGCAGGGCGTAGCCGCCGCCCAGGGTGATCACCACCGGGATCCGGCGTTGCCAGGCCATGCCCAGCACGATGCGGTCGCGCTCCATCAGCCCCTCCTTGCTCAGGCGGAGGTTGGCCAGCTGATCTTCCCGATAGGGGTCGGCACCGGCCTGGTACACCACAAGGTCCGGCGTGAACCGCCGATAGATCTCCTCCAGCGCGGCCCGCAGTTCTGCAAGATAGACCTCGTCGCCCGTGTACAGGGGCAGGCCGATATCCCAGTCGCTCTGTTCCTTGGGCCAGGGATAGAGTTCCTCCTGGTGGATGGAAAAGGTGAATACCGAGGGATCATGGCGGAAGATGGCGGCGGTGCCGTTCCCCTGGTGTACGTCGCAGTCCACCACGAGGGCCCGCTCAATCAGGCCTTCTGTTTGGGCGCGGCGGATGGCATAGGCCAGGTCGTTGACATAGCAGAAGCCCTCGGCATGGTCGGAATAGGCATGGTGGAAGCCGCCGCCGATGTGGTATCCAAAGCCGTCCTGGAGGGCCAGCCGGGTGGCCTTCCAGGTGCCCCCGGCCATGAGCACGAAGCCCTCCACAATCTCGCGGGTGAGGGGCAGTTCGGAGTACATGGTGCGGTGGGTCCAGCGGAGGTGCCGCAGGTCGTCCAGGTACTCCGGGGTATGCACGATTTTGAGGTCGTCCAGGGTGATGGGCTCGGGCTCTTCAAAGTCCTCGGGCCGGGCCAGGCCCTCGGCCAGGAGCCGTTCGCGTACCAGCCGATACTTTTGGGTGGGGAACACATGGCCCTGGAGGTCCATTTCGTAGCGGGGATGGAACACATAGCGTACCCGGGCCATCGGATTCCTCCGGGTTACCGAAAAGCCAGCCAGAGCACCACGCCCAGGGCGCCCACGGAACTTGCCACGAAGTTCACCCAGTTGTTGCCGAACCAGCGCAGGCCGCCCACATAGAGGGTGGGACGGTTGCAGTGGATTTTGACATCAAACACCCCGCCGCAGGTTTCGCAGCGGTACCGGACCTCCACGGTAGCGCCCAGCAGGCTGTCTACCAGGTTGCCGATCATCCCGGCGCCCCAGGCCAAAAGCACCGTGTTCCAGGCGTAGCCGAAGAACAGGGCGGTGAGGGCCACGGCCAGGCTTCCCAGCACGCCCCCAAGGCTGCCGATCCAGGACACCGCGCCCGACGAGCCCTTGGGCACCTTTTTGAAGAACAGAATGGACCGGGGATCGGACCGGGAGGTGGATCCGATCTCGGTGGACCAGGTGTCGGAGTTGACCACCGCGAGAGCCGCGAGGTAGGGCACGAACCAGTCGATGCCGCCCACCCCGAACGCCTGCAGCGTGACAAAGAGGGCGGCCAGGCCGCCGTTGGCCAGCACCTGGAAGCCGTCGCGGCTTTCGCCGGGCTTGACCGTTGCCTTGGCGCGGAAGATTTTGGTCAGGGCCGACGAGGTGATGAAGAACACCAGGATGGGCACGAGCCATTGCACGCCCCCGGCCGCCAGGATCAGGGTGCCGAGTACCAGGGTCACCAGGGCGCCGTCCGGGGTCAGGGCCCGCGCCCGAAGGGCCAGATACGCCACCACCCCGGCAACGAGCAGGGCGATGGCAAAGGAAGTGAGGGGCACTTTGGCCGGTACCAGGCTCAGGAACACCAGGTTGCCGAGGGGTACCGCCAGGTTGTCCAGGCCGCCGGTAAAGGAGAGTTCCAGGAGGGTCGGGATCAGGGCCAGGAGAAGGACTGCAACGGGCCCGGCCGGGATCAGGGCCCAGAAAAACACGAGGGACACCAGGTACATGGCCAGGGCGCCGGCCAAAGACTTCCTGAGCGATGCGAACCGCCGTAGGGGCCAGCGCTGGCCCACGAGTGAAGCCAGGGCGTCGCCGAAGAACATGGGGGCGAGGGTGGCAAGGAGAAGCGTGCGGCTGTGGTCAAAGAGCAACAGCGTGTTGATCACCACGGCCAGGGGATAGAGCACGGTGCCCCAGGTTTCCCGGTCCACGGTGTGCATGCCGCGCAGGGCGCCGGACACGAGGCCCACGGCGTTGACCACCACAAAGAGGCCGGCCAGAGCGGCCAGCACCCAGCCGTGGTGGAGCGTGAACAGGGCCAGGGAAACGAAGAGGCCCACCCCCACATGCACGAGTTTCCGGTTGGCCTCTTGCGTGAGAATGCCCTTCTGGTGCAGGGCTTCACTTAAGCCGACGAGCCCTCCGATCAGGGCAAGGTACAACAGGAACTGGAGGCCGTCGCCCATGGTGGGGCTACTCGTAGGGCACCCGATCGATGTAAATGGCCTTGAGGGCGCCGGATTCGTCCAGCACGAACTGGATCTGGGCCCCGGCGTACAGGGGATCGTTCACCTGCATGGGGGCGAAGTAGCGCAACACGATCACCCGGTTCACCGTATCCACGCCGGCGTTGTAGAACAGGATTTCCTCGGTTTTCAGGTCGGTTTCGCGCTGGACCAGCCGGGTGAACTCCGCCCGCCGGCGTTCCACCTTTTTGCGGAAGTCCGAGATCACATAGCGGTATTCGCCGTAGTCGCCCCGCAGAACCTTGACCGGGCCGGCGCGATAGCGGCCGTGTTGGACCAGTTTTGCGTACGGGTTGGGGCGGGCGCAAACCGCAAGAATTCCCAGTAGCCCCAAAAGGATCAGCACCCGATACCTGTACGTCATGCCTTTAATATTATGGCCTGCTGGGGTTTAGGGAGTTTTATGGTTGGAGGTATGGCGATGCGGTGGGCCCTGGCTCTCGTGCTGGTCGTTCCTTCTTGGGCGCAGGACTCCGCCTATGTGCGGACCGTGAACCGGTTGGACACCCCTGGCTATGTCCAGGGACTCGCGCTGGAGGGAGATCTCCTGTTCATTGCTGACGGCGACGGCGGGTTCCGGGTGGTGAAAAACGCGAATCCCCTGGACCTGACGGAACTGGGTTCCTGCACCGTTCCCGGCTTTGCGTACCATCTGTTCGCCACGCCCCGGTACCAGTTCATCGCGGCCTACAACAAGGACCTCCAGGTGGTGGACCTCAACGACACCCTGCACCCCGTCGCCATTACCGGCTACGATTTTCCCTCTGGCCTGGGGCTGGATGTGGTAATCCAGGACCGGCCCTGGGAAGGCCGTGCCCTGGCCTTCGTGGCGGCCCATACCGCCGGGCTCCAGGTGTTGGAGGTCACGGACCCCACGAGTTTGAGTTTTGTAGGGGCCTACGACACACCGGGCCTGGCCTACGGGGTGTTCGTTCAGGATACCCTGGCCTATGTGGCCGACTCGTCGGCGGGCCTGCAGATCCTCAATGTTCAGGACCCCTCAAACCCCACGCTCGTGGCGACCTTTGCGGCGGCAGGCGAAGTGTACGATGTGCTGGTGCAGGGGACCCTTGCCTTTCTGGCAGCGGGCACCGGCGGCCTGCGGATCCTGAATGTGGCCGATCCAGCCATGCCCTTTGAGATCGGGTCCTACCCGAACATCGGCCTTGCCCGGGCGCTGGCGGTGATGGGCGACCATATCGTGGTGGCGGACCGGGATAGCGGGATCGTGGTGATCAATGTGGCCAATCCGGCGGTGCCCTATCGGGTCGGTTTCTATCATCCGGCGGTGGGCACGGCCGAGGATGTGGCGGTACGCGACTCCATCATGTATGTGGCCGAGGGCACCGAGGGACTGCGGGCGTTGGCTTTCCTGCGCCCCACAGGAATTCGGGAATCGGCGTCGCCGGCCCCGGAGGCCGCCCGGCTTTTGCATCCTGAAGCCCTACAGGTTCTCGTGTCCGGTGGCATAGAGGTTTACGATGCCACCGGGCGCCGTCTGCAGCCGCCCGAAGCCCTTCGCCCCGGGGTTTACCTGCTTCGCAAGCCTGCGGGCCGGATGTTCAAGGTGCTGGTGCTACCGTAGCCCGGTGGCTCAGGCTTTCCCCGTTCCTCAAGGCTCCGGCAGGGAGCGCACCAGTTCGTGGATGCGCACGATGGCTTCCAGGAGCTTTTCCAGGCGGTCTAAGGGCCACATGGAATAGGCGTCGGAGAGGGC
>JALXEF010000085.1 GCA_027069855.1 Caldifarciminota bacterium | reverse complement strand
TGCTTACAGGTTGAGGGGTACGAACTTGCCGCGGTTCTTCAGGCTCTCGGTGGCAGCCTCCAGGATTTTTACGATCCGAAGGCCGAAGGCCCCGTCGGTCACGGGCCGGGTGCCCTTCAGGATGCAGTCCACGAAGTGCTCGGCTTCGGTGCGCAGGGCCTCCTTGGAACTGAGTTTGGGAGCCCACATGTCGCCCATGCGGTATTCCACCAGGAACCGGTACACATGTTCGTTGGGGTCGCCGTTTTGCAGAACCTCCACACCCTTGTCGTACACCTTCACCTTCTCGCTGGGCTCGGTATCGTCGTACACGATCATCTTGCGGGTGCCCCCGAGCACCAGCAGGCGGATCTTCACGGGGGCGAGCCAGCTCACATTGATGTGGGCGATGACATTGTTGGGGTAGTAGAGGGTGAGGTAGGCGATGTTTTCCAGTTCCGGGTTGTAGTGGGAGGCTCCGGTGGCCACCACGCCCTCGGGCTGGGCGTCCAGCAGGTACTCCAGGATGGAAAGATCGTGGGGTGCCAGGTCCCAGAGGACATTGACATCCGGCTGGAACAGGCCCAGATTCACCCGGATAGAGTCAAAGTACAGGATGTTGCCGAGATCGCCGGCCTCCACCAGTTCCTTGATCTTGCGGACGGCTCCGGTGTAGATGAAGGTGTGGTCCACGAGGAGCACCAGGTTCTTCTTTTCGGCGAGTTCCACGAGGTCCTCGGCCTGTTCGGAACGGGCGGTCAGGGGTTTTTCCACCAGCACATGTTTGCCCTCCTGCAGAGCCTGTTTGGCCAGATCGTAGTGGGCGAAGATGGGGGTGGCCACCAGGACGGCATCCACCCGGGGATCCCGGATCACCTCCTGCGGGTTATCGGTTACCTGGACATGGGGATAGAGGCGTTTCGCCAGGCGGCGCCGCTCCTCCTTGAGGTCTGCGACCCACAGAACCTCGGCGTTCTCAATAGCGTTGAAGTTCCGGACCAGATTTGGTCCCCAGTATCCGAAACCGATGACACCGACGCGGATCATCACACCCCCCGAAAGTAGTTTTGAATCTGTTCAGCCACGAAGGAAACCTCTTCTTCGGTAAGTTCTGCAAACATGGGAAGGGAAAGGGTTTGACGGGCCACCCGCTCCGACACGGGCAGCGTTCCCTCTTCCAGCCCCATGAAGGCGTAGGCCTTTTGGCGATGGATGGGGATCGGGTAGTGGATGCCCACCTGCACACCGTGGGCCTTCAGGTACTCCAGAAGATCGTCCCGGTGCTCGGTGAGCACCGTAAACAGGTGGTACACATGCCGGGCGTAGGGGGCTTCCTGGGGCAACTGCAGATCGCCCACGCCCTGGAGCAGGTCGCGGTACCGCTGGGCCCAGTGGCGGCGGGCGTCGTTCCAGCGGTCCAGGTGTTTGACCTTTTCCCGGAGCACCACCCCCTGGAGGTTGTTGATGCGCAGGTTCAGGCCGATGTAGTCGTGGTAGTATTTGCGGAAGGAACCGTGGTCGCGGAGGGCGCGCATCTTCTGGGCCAAGGCGTCGTCGTTGGTGGCGACGGCGCCTCCCTCGCCGTAGGCGCCCAGGTTTTTGCCGGGATAAAAGCTGAAGGCCCCGGCGAGGCCCAGGGTGCCAGCCCGCACCCAGCCGCCGGCCCGCTGGCTGTGGTAAAAGGCCCCGTGGGCCTGGCAGGCGTCCTCCAGCACGAAGAGGCCGTGTTTCTCGGCGATCTCCAGGATGGGGTCCATGTCGGCCGGCTGCCCGTACAGGTGCACTGGCAGGATGCCCCGGGTGCGTGGAGTGATTTTCGCCTCAATCTGGGCCGGGTCCATGGTGTAGTACCGGGGGTCCACATCCACGAACACCGGCTGCGCCCCCACGAAAGAGATGGCCTCGGCCGTGGCGATGAAGGTATGCGACACGGTGATGATCTCGTCGCCGGGCTGGAGGTCTAAGGCCATCAACGGCAGAATCAGGGCTGCGGTACCGTTGTTGACGGCCACCACATGGCGCACTCCCAGGTACTCGGCGAAGGCCTCCTCAAAGGCCTGTACCTGTTTGCCTTGCACGAAGGCGGTATTGGCCAGCACCTCCTGGAGGCCGGAAAGGAAGCCGTTGAGCACATCGGGCATCTGGGCCCGCAGGTCCAGGAAGCGCACGGGCTCCTGGAAAAAGGACAGCGTATCCGGGTGGTTCAGCAGGTCGTCCACCGAGACCCCAGGGGCCTGGCATTCCGGGGGAGGCTGTACCACATAGGGGATGCCGAAGCGTCGGGCGTAGGTGTCCAGGAGGGTGGCCTCTGAAAACGCGTCACTCAGCAGCAGGGCAGGGTCATCGGGCAGCACGGTGAGCCGTTGCCGCAGGGCCTGGGGAATCGGGGTGCCGGCCAGGGCCAGGGACACGGGGGAAACCCAGAGGTGCAGGTTGGCCCAGTCCAAGGAAGCCAGGGCCTGATCCAGGTTCGGGGTCTGCGCCAGGCGCCGCAGGGCTTCGGCGCTCAGCAGGAGATCGCGGCGTGCCATGGGGATCTACTCCAGGGTTTTCCGCACGCGGGCGGCCTCGCCATAGACGATGCTCTTGGGCGGCACATCCTTAACCACCACAGAGCCCATGCCCACGATGGCCCCCCGGCCGATGGTCACCCCGCACAGGATGGTGGAGCCGGCGCCGATGGCCGCATGGTCCTCAACCCGGGTGGGGACGATTTCGTAGTCGTCAATCCGCTGGCCGGACTCGTCGCAGGACCGGGGATGGAGATCGTTGGTGAAAATCACATTGGGGCCGATGAAGACGCAGGCGCCGATGGTCACACCTTCCGGGATGAACACGAAGGGCTCGATTTTTGTATTGGGACCGATCTTCACACCCTTTCGGATCTCAACGAAGGCGCCGATTTTGGTGTGCGCTCCGATTTCTGCGCCGTAGATGTTCACATTGCTCCAGATGACCACCCCTTCTCCCAGTTTGGTTTGGGTGATGATGATGTTGTATTCCGGGATCAGGATATCGGTGGGTTCGTTATCGGGTACAGGATAAGGCTTCCCTCGGATAAGAACTTCAGCCATGACCGCCTCCTTCAAGGTTTAAACGGCACCAATGCCAGAAAACATCACAGGAATGGTTTTGAAAATAATCGTCAAATCTAAAGCCAACGACTTGTGCTGGATGTATTTTATGTCCAGGGCTGCCTGTTGGTCAAACGACAGCAGGTTTCTTCCCGATACCTGCCACAAACCGGTGATACCCGGCTTAGTTTCCAACCGTTTAAAGTGCCAGGGTTTATAGATCTCAAGTTCGTAAGGGATGGGGGGACGAGGCCCTACCAAACTCATATCTCCCCGGAGAACATTCAAAAACTGGGGAAGTTCATCTAGGCTGAATTTCCGCATCCACCGGCCCAGGGGGGTGATCCGGGGGTCGTTTTCCAGCTTATAGGTTCGGCCTCCGCGCTCGCCCTTCCGGATCAACTTTTCCACATACTGGCGGTGCACCCGATGATCGGCGTCGGCGTACATGCTCCGGAACTTGAACATCCGGAATCGGCGGCCCCGCAGGCCCACCCGCTCCTGCACGAAGAATACCGGTCCCCGGGAGGTGAGCTTTACGAGGATCGTGAGGATCAGGAACAGGGGTAGGAACCCCAGCATGATGATGGTGGCCAGCACCAGGTCCAGGATCCGCTTGAGGTAATCGTAATCGCTCATGGAAGTACTTCCAGTTTGCGTTTTTCCCCCACCTGCGTCACCCGGACCCGCCGCTGTAGGGCGGTCCCCCAGGGTGTGTGGAACCTTTTATCTTGGACGCTTTTGCGGAGTAGGTCAAGCCGGTGGTTCCACCACCGGGCCAGGTCCAGTGGCCGTGGGTTCCACAGTTCGTCGCCAAAGTCCTTCATCCAGGCCAGGAACGCCTCGTACAGAGGCAAGAGGTCGTCGTCGGCCATGTAGCCCGGGTCCGGGTGAACATTGAGGAGAACCATGCCGAAGGCCTCCCGGATTTTCCGGGCTTTGGATTGCCACAGGTGGAGATCCCGGTGCCCCAGAAGACGGAACACCAGATGGTCCTGGGGGAGGGTGATGGGCAGTTCCACCAGGGGGCCCAGGCGGTACGGGAACCAGGAGAGGACCCCTCCGGGCTGGGGCTCAAAGGGATCGGTGTCAAAGCAGGAGGAATCCCATTCCACGGGCAACCGTTCCAGCCACCCGATGCGCCGCAGGGTGGAGGGCGACCGGAATCCCCGGGCGTTCCACCGTTGGGCCACCTCCCGGATTGCCGGAAGCCGGCGGGCAAACTCGGCCTCGTCCATAAACAGCAGGCCGTCGTGGTTGTAGCCGTGGATGCCCACCTCAAACCCCCGGCCCCGGATTTCTTGAACCAGGGCTTCGGGTACCTCGTACTTGAAGGGCACCAGGTTGAAGGACGACCGGAACCCGTAGCGTTCCTCCACTTCCATCAGCCGGTGGATACGCTCCAACCCCCGGGCGGATTCCACATCATGGGTCAGCACCAGAACCCAGCGTTTGCCGTCGGGCCAGAACCAGAGGATTTCTATGGATTCGCGGTCACCGATCACCCGTTCCAGCATCTGGAGTTTCAACTGTTCCAGGGTGTCGTCCACGGGCCAGGCGGGCCGGTGGGGATCCGGCTGTTGGAGTTCGCCTGAGCGCACCAGCCTTCGGGCCCTCCACCTGCGCAGGGACCAGAAGACCCTTCGGGTGAAGTTCTCCAGCCGGGCCCGGTGCAGAGCTTTTTTGACCTTGTAAAACCTCCGCAGACTTTCCAGGGGGGCCTCCACATCGTGGTACGCCTCCCGCAGGAAGAGATTCAATTGTTCCTCGGCTTCTTCAGGTGCTTCGGATTCCAGGGGGGCAGCATACCCGAAGAACTCCCGCAGTCGGCTGATGCTCTCAGGCGAGGTAGGCATACAGGTTCTCTCCGATGCCGCGCAGCAGGGCTGTGGGGGCCCGACGGAGAACGCGGGCGGCCCGATGGTACCAGGGGGAGGCCTCGGCCGGCGGTTCCCAGGTCATCCGATGGTTGCCGCTGGTGTAGTAGAGCGGAATCTCCCGGGCTCCCCATTTCCGTTTGTAGGTTTTGAGGCCCTCCTCCCCGGGGCCCACCCGTCCCAGGTCAAAGGCCCGGCAGCCCGCCCGCCAGGCTCGCTGGATCTCTTCATAGAACAGCAGGTCGTTGGGGCGAAGTCGCTGAAACCGGTAGTCGGTGGCCCCGTACTTGTACACCACGGTATGGCCGTCGGTCAAAAACAGAGCGCCCGCCACCACCCGTCCCTCATAGAGGGCCAGGGTTAAAAAACCCTGGCCCCTCCGGATCACCTCTTCCCAAAGGGCCCGGAACCAGGCCCAGGGCTGCACCGGCACGCCGTGACGCCGGTGGGTGAGGCCGTACAGCCGGTAAAAGATCCACAGAGCCTCCAGACTCTGGAATCTCCGGATTTCCACCCCTGCGCGCCTGGCCTTTTTGACATTACGGCGGATCGTGTCCTTCATGGCCCGCCGGGGCTCTTGACCGGGATTCAGGGGCACCACGAAGTTGCCGTAGGTAGGGGCTGGGGCTTCAGAGGTGGGTGCCAGCAGGTTCCGGAGTTCCCAGCGGGGAGTTTGGGAAGCCAGGGCCTTCTGCAGGGCCTCAAACTCTTCAGGCAGCAGGTGCTCCGGCCCGGAAGACCGCCGCACCACCCCTGAACGATCCGAAAAGGGCAGGGAAACCCATCGGCGGGGCCCCCGATGGAAGCGCCCGGGAACCACCACAAAAGGAACCCCGGCGTCGCCCCAGAGGGCGAACCGCAGAGGAAACCCATAGGCCCGGGCCATGGCCCGGAGCCACCCTGGGCTCTGGTAGGGGTTGCGTACGGCCGCCTGTTCCCATAACCGGGCATAGGCCGCCAGGGTTCCCCAACGGATGGCGGGTGTTCCCGAGAGCCCCATCCTGCCGTGGCTCCTACCCTTGGTCCTGATCGCGCTTCAGGGCTTCCTCCATCCCCAGTTCCAGGGCCTTCCGGTAGTTGGAATCCAGGATGGCGTCAAAGAACTTGGACTGGAACTTCGTCAGGAGCAGGTGGATGTTGGGGATCACGCAATGTCCCCCGATGTAGCCCGGGGTGAAGACCTGGGGTGGCAGGTAGGGAATGCCCTCGGTGAAACTCATGACATCGTAGTAATCGGCATCCACCTGTTTGGCCAGTCGTTCCACTTCCTGGGCCCAGGCGATGAGGAGCCCGAAGTAGGTGGTTTCAATGAGCTTCGCCAGTTCCAGGCCTTCCACCGGGCGGAACAGCCGTACCTTCATCCCCACCCGCAGGAAGTGGGTGCCGGCCTTCACCGCAGCTTCCTCGTCAAAGCCGGCCACGAACTTCGGGTAGTACAGGAGGTCGTCCTCCATCTTCCAGTGTTTCCCCTTGATGGGGCTGTAAACCACTGGAACCTCTACCTGTTCCTGAACCTTGCGGCTGGTGCCCGGTACCACGGTGCTGTTGATGATCACGAGCGAGGGTTTGTACTGCCGGATGTACTCCACCGTCGTGCCCACAAAGTCGCCGATCTCATAGGGATAGCAGATGTGCATGACCTCCACGGGTTCGTGGAGTTCCAGGGGTTCAATATCCTTCCCCACCACATCGTGGCTGCGGGAGAGGAGGTTCATCAGGGGCTGGCCGATTTCCCCCAACCCGATTACCAGTGTCTTGGCCATGATACCTCCTGAATGGGTGTTTTAAAGGCTCCGAAGGACCTCTTCCAGGATATCCAAGGCAATGTGCACCTCCTCTTCGGTGATGATGAGAGGAGGAATGAACCGGATGGCCGAACGCCCGGCATCCAGGATCAAAAGGCCCCGCTTGAAGGCCTGTTCCAGAATTTTCTGGCGGAGTTTGGGGTCGGGTTCCTTGGTCTCGCGATCCTTCACGATGTCAATGGCCAGCATGAGGCCCAGGCCGCGGGCGTTATCCACGAATTCAAACTCTTCCTGCAGTTTCTGGAGACGCTGCAGGAACACCCGGCCCACCCGCTCGGCGTTCTCAATGAGGCCGTTTTCCAGAAGTTCGATGGTCTTGAGGGCGGCCCGGCAGGCCACGGGGTTGCCGCCGAAGGTGCTGGCATGGGTGCCCGGCGGCCAGTCCATCAGCGAGGCGCGGGCGATCATCGCTCCCAGCGGCAGTCCGGAGGCGATGCCCTTGGCCACGGTCACCATGTCCGGGATCACACCCCAGTGCTCAATGGCGAACATCCGGCCGGTGCGGCCCATACCGGCCTGGATCTCGTCGTCCACGAACAGGATGTTGTGCTCGTCCAGCATTTCCTTGAGCCGGGGAAAGAAGTCGCGGGGTGGGATGATGTAGCCGCCTTCGCCCTGTACCGGCTCCACGAACATGGCGGCGATGTCCTCCGGAGGGGCCACCCGCTCAAACACCTCTTCCCGAAGATAGGCCAGGACGGTGTCGGTCACCTCTTCGGGTTTCACGCCGAAGGGAGTGCGGTAAGGATCCGGATAGGGAATATGCACCACCTGGGGCAGAAGCGGCGCGAAGTGGCGGCGCTGCACCTCCTTGGAGGCGGTCAGGGAGAGGGCCCCGAAGGTGCGGCCGTGGAAGGCCCCGAAGAAGGCCAGGAAGATGGGCCGCTGCCGCTTGTACCGCGAGAGTTTCATGGCGGCCTCCACGGCCTCGGCCCCGGAGTTGGCCAGGAAAACCCGTTTGTTCTGGGCGCCCGGAGCGATCTCCGCCAGTTTCTCCGCCAGCTGCACCTGTACCGGGTAATAAAAGTCGGTGCCCGACATGTGGATGAGTTCCGACGACTGGGCGTGGATGGCGGCCACCACCTCGGGGTGACAGTGGCCGGTGTTGGTCACACCGATGCCCGACGAGAGGTCCATGTACCGGTTTCCGTCTACATCCCAGGTGTAGATGCCGGCACCGCGCGCGATCACCGCCGGATAGGGCCGACCGTAGGAAGGCGAGATGTACTTGCGGTCTTTTGCGAGGATCTCCTGGGCCTTCGGACCCGGTGGGGTCACCACGATCTCCGGACCCTTAAACTGTGCCATGTTTCGGTCTCCTTTGTCGTTGAAATGGCTGGGGTAAGCCGCAAATTCTATTCCCAGGGCCGGCCTTCTGTCAAAGCAATCCCCACGATGGAGCCCGTTTCGGCGCCCGGCTTCGTGAAATTGCACCGGATTGGGGGCTCCCTTATAGTTTAGCCGTGGCTACCCGTTCCCCGAAAAACAGAAAGAAAAAGCAAAAGGAAACCACCAGGGCCTCCGGGCCTCAAAAGTACCTGCGCGAAGACCTTTCTCTTAAAACCCTATGGCTTGTTCTGGCGTTTCTGGTGCTGACGCTGGTGCTGTACTACCGCGTACTCTCGCCCCAGTGGATGATCGCCGCCACCGATCAGTTGACCGCCGGCATGTTCTTCCGCGAGTTCCAAGCCAGGGTGCTTCGGCATCTCCACACCTTTCCCCTGTGGAACCCCTACATTTTCTCGGGCATCCCCTTCATCGACGCCCTCCACGGCGATATGTTCTACCTGACCGCCCTGTTCCGGTTGATTTTCCCCACCCATGTGGTGATGAACTACACCTTCATCCTGCACACCTTCCTGGCCGGGCTCACCGCCTACCTGCTGTTCGCCTCGCTGCTGTCGCGTCGGGTGCTGGCCGTATTGCTGGCCCTGGCCTACATGTATTCCACCACGCTGGTGTCGCTGGCCTATCCCGGGCACGACGGCAAGGCCGTGGCGATCGCCTTTTTCCCGCTGTTGTTTTACCTCACCTATCAGGGGCTGCGCACCGGCCGGCGGCGCCTCTTCTTCCTGAACGCCCTGGTGCTCGGCTACCTCACCCTCAGCATCCACATCCAGATGATGTACTACACCTACCTGGTGCTGGGCCTGCTCTGGCTGTTTGAGGCCGTGGGCCTGTACCGGGAGCAGGGGGCGGGAGTGGCGCTCCGGCGCTCCGCCTGCTTCTGGGCCATGGTGATCCTGGCGGTGGGCGTGGCGGCCCTCAAGTATGTGCCGGCCTTTGAGTACCTGTCCCACTACTCGCCCCGGAGCGGTGCGGGCCGGGGCTACGCCTTTGCCGCCTCTTGGGCCCTGCCCTTTGAAGACTTCCTCAGCACCTTCTGGCCGAGGTTTTCCGGCCTTCTGGACCACTACTGGGGCTCCAACCCCTTCAAGATCAACGCCGAGTACGCGGGGTTCCTGGCCTGGCTGCCAGCCCTGTACGCCCTGGCCTTCGCCCGAAGGAGCCGCTTCTTCGCGTTCCTCTTGACCGTTTTCGTCCTCTTCTTCTTCATCGTGCTGGGGGGCCACACGCCGGTGTTCAAACTCTTCTACGCCCTTTTGCCCCAGTTCAAGAAGTTTCGGGCCCACAGCATGGCCTTCTTCGTGTTGAACCTGGACCTCTTGCTGCTGGGAGCCCTGGCCTTTCAGGGGCTTCTGGAACGACGGGACCATCCCCAAACCTGGCGCACCTTCTGGTACATCACCGGCGGCTGGATCGCCCTGTACCTTGTGGCGGCGGGCCTGTACCAGCCCCTGGCCCGGCTCTTTGTGCACGATCCCCGCAAGGCCCAGCTGGTGGCCCTGAATGCAGGTGTGTTCCAGAAGTTCGCCCTGTTCACGGCCATCCTGGCCCTGGCCTTCGCCCTGGCGCTGCGGGCCTATCTGCAGCGGAAACTGGATGCCATAGCCTTTCTGGCGCTGGGTGCGTTGCTCGTGGTCCTGGACCTCTGGCCCCACGACCTGCCCTTTATCCAGCGGGTGCCCGCGCCCGACCGGTACTACGCGCCCGACGCCGTGGTGCAAACCCTGAAAAAAGACCCCGGCGTGTACCGCGTGTTCCCCATCTTTTACAAGGTGGACAACAACTACCTGATGTGGCACGACCTTGAGTCCATCGGCGGCCACCACGGCAACCAGTTCCGCCGATACCAGGAGCTCATCGGTGCGGAGAACACCATCATGTTCCGGCCGCAAAGCGTGCTGGACCTTTACCGGTACCCTCAACTCGTGGACCTCTTGAATGTGCGGTATGTGGTCACCCAGCCGATTCCCGAAGACCTGAGCCCCTACGATCCCCAAACCCGGGCCTTTCTGCAGCTCATCCTGAATTTCCTGCACCGCGACGGCATGGAGGAGGTTTACCGGGACCGGCAGGTGGCGATTTACCGGAACCATCACGATCTGGGGCGGCTCTTTGCCGTGGAGCGGTACGAGGTGCTGCCCGCCCGGGAGGTGCTGGCCCGCATGAAGTCGGCTTCCTTTGATCCCGCCCGGGTGGCGTTTCTGGAACAGGATCCCGGCGTTTCCCTGTCGCCCGATACGGTGCCCCTCCAGTTCTCCTATCGCTTCCTGGAGCGCACGCCGAACCGGGTGCGGGCCGAGGTCACCCTGTCCCGACCGGCCCTGGTGCTGTACTCCGGCAACTTTTACCCCCATTACCGGGCGTATGTGGACGGCCAATCCCGGCCCGTGTATGTGGCCGACTATGTGCTGCGGGGCGTGTTCCTGGAGGCGGGCACCCACACGCTGGAGTTCCGCTACCGGCACGATTTCTGGCGGCGCGGCGGCGGCATCACCCTGCTGAGCGTGCTCCTGATCCTGGGCCTTTTGGCCTGGCCCGAGAAGCGGCGCCCCCGGGCATGAAGCGCATCCTGATCACCGGCGCGGCAGGCTTCATCGGCTCCCACCTGGCCGAGGCCCTGAAGGACTCCGGGGCCCATCTCGTGTTTCTGGACGCCCTGAACTACGCCGGCCACCCCGAAAACCTGCAGGCTTTTTCAGACCTTCTGACCATCGTGCCCCGGTTCGGCGAGGACCTGGCGGTGGTGGACCATACCGGCAAGGTCCAGTCGCTGGGGGTTCCGCTGGATGCCGACAAGTTGCCCGCCGACGCCCGGGAGGCGGCGGATCCTGAGGAGTTTTCCCGTCTGCTGGCACAGGCCGAGGCCGAGGGACGGCCGGTGCTGGTGGTGGCCAATCTGGTCAATCGGCCGGTGGTGCAGCAGGTGATGGCCCGGGTGGACCGGGTGGTGCACCTGGCGGCCGAAACCCATGTGGACCGCTCCATCGTGCATCCCCAGCGGTTCCTGGCCTCGGACATCTGGGGCACCTACACGCTGCTGGAGGCGGCCCGCCGGCATCCGGTAGAACGATTCCTTTATGTGTCCACCGACGAGGTGTACGGGGAGGTGCCGGAGGGCGCCGCCGCCGAAACCTGGCCGCTCCGGCCCTCCAGCCCCTATGCCGCCTCCAAGGCGGCCGCCGATCGCCTTGCCTTTGCCTACCACCGGGCCTACGGGGTGCCGGTGATCATCGCCCGGCCCAGCAATGCCTTTGGTCCCCGGCAGTATCCGGAAAAACTCATTCCGGTGATGACCCTTCTGGCCCTGGCCCATCAGCCCCTGCCCCTGTACGGCGACGGCCGCCAGCGCCGAAACTGGATCTATGTGCGGGACCTGGCCCGCGCCCTGGTGCTCCTCCTGGAGCGGGGCAAGCCCGGCACCGAGTACAATGTGCCCGGCACCCGGGAGATTGCGAACCTGGACCTCGTGCGGAAGATTCTGGATCTTCTGGGTCGGCCCCACAGCCTGATTCGCTTTGTCAAAGACCGACCCGGCCACGACCGCCGGTACGCCCTCACCGGCGACCGGATTCGCGCGCTGGGGTTCACACCCACCCACGACTTTGACCAGGCGCTTCGGGAAACCGTGGTCTGGTACCGGGAGCATCAGGACTGGCTCCGCCTGATGATGGCGCGGGACGCTTTCCTGCGGGAGTGGTACCGCGAACGGGGGCTGGAGGTGTGAAGGCCGGAATCCGGATTGACCAGTTCCTGAAGTTCGTGTGCCTCTTTAAGTCCCGCAGTGCGGCCCAGCAGGCCTGCAAAAAGGGCTATGTGTGGGTGGAGGGGCGGCCCGCCCGGCCCTCTGACCGGGTGGTGTCGGGCCAGGTTCTGGAACTCCGGCTGCCCACCCGCCTGCTCCGGCTCCGGGTCCGCGAGGTGCCGGCCCGACAGGTGCCCTGCCGCGATGCCCCCCGCTTTTACGAGGTGTTGGAAACCCAGACCCGCCGGGAGATCGCGCGCAACCTCCTGGACGAACTGCTGGAAGAGATGGGCGGCGAAGCACCCCTGAACCCCGGCGAACCCTCCTGACGCCGCCCTCTAACTGAATCGGCGTCTTCCCGCGGCCGCCTTTTACAGGCCGCCGAAGAGCTGGTCGCCGCTGGGAGGCTCGCCCCAATCGCTGCTTTGCTGCCAGGGGTCCCAGCCGCTCTCCTGCGTTTCCTCAATGCCGGTGGCGATGACCGTGACCTTCACCCGGCCGTCCATCTGTTCCTGGGGCACCGTGCCGAAGATCAGGAGCGGCTTGTTGTCCCGCACGGTGGCCTCGTTCAGGATGTGGCTCGTGATCTCGGTGATCTCGGCCATCTTGAGGTCGCGGCCGTGGGTGATGTTTACCAGAATTCCCTTGGCGCCCTGGATGGAGATGTTTTCCAGCAGCGGGCTGGAAATGGCCTTGCGGGCTGCCTCCCGGGCCCGGTCGGGTCCCTCGGCGATGCCGGTGCCCATCACGGCCCGCCCCCGCATGCGCATCACCTTCCGAACATCGGCGAAGTCCACATTGATGAGGCCGGTTTGCACGATGATGTCCACGATGCCCGAAACCGCCTCGTACAGCACCTCGTTGGATTTCTCAAAGGCGTTCACGGCCTCCAGGTCGGGGTAGAGTTCCTGGAGTTTGTCGTTGGGGATCACCAGCAGCGTATCCACCTTGTTTTCCAGGCGTTTGAGCCATTCCTGGGCGATCTCCATGCGCACCGGTCCCTCCCAGGAGAAGGGCAGGGTGACCACGGCGACGGTGAGGATATCCATATCGCGGCAGATCTCGGCGACCACCTGGATGCCGCCGGTGCCGGTGCCCCCGCCCATGCCGGCGGTCAGGAACACCATATCGGCGTTGTCCAGCACCCGGCGCACCTCGTCTTCGGCCTCGCGCATGGCGCGTTCGCCCACCTCGGGGTCACCCCCGGCCCCCAGTCCTTCGGTGAGTTCCCGGCCGGCCTGGAGTTTGTACTGGGCGATGGAGCGGGCCAGCGCCTGCTTATCCGTGTTGGCCGCGATGGTCAGGGTGGTGGGCAGGCCCCGACGCACCATGAAGTCCACGGCGTTGGAGCCGCCGCCCCCGATCCCCATGATCTTGATGCGCGCGTCCCGAAAACTCCGGTCCATCAAAATGATGCCCATACCCGGCTATCCTCCTTGGCTCAGAAAAAGGTTTTCCAGAGGTTTTTGATCTGTTCCCGGAGCGAGCGCCGGCGGCGCCGCGTGGGGATGAGGCCTCCGAGGGCCAGTTTCAGGACCCCGGCAGCTACGGCCAGGCCGGGATCCTCCCGGCCCGCCAGGTCGTCCAGCCCATGAATGCGCCCCTGCTGCACGGGGATCTGGAGCCGCTGCTCGGCGTAGGCCAGGAGACCGGGCACCCGGGAAAGGCCGCCCACCATGATGACACCGGTCACGGAAAGCTGCTTGAGCAGTTTCTGCCGAAAGCCGTCCAGCAAACGGTCCAGTTCCCGGTGCACCACCTTCAGGGCCTCCTTGCGGGAAAAGGTTTTCTGGATGCCCTGGCCTCCAAGGCTCAACTGGATTTCGGGCTCCCCGGCCTCCGGGTCGTTGATGTCGCCGAGCAGGGAGAGCAGTTCGCCGGCCTTTTCCAGGGAGATGTCAAACCGCTGGTGCAGGGCGCGCACCAGGGCCTGGTAGGACCCGGCCGGCAGGCTGCTGGCCAGGCGCAGGCTGCCCTGGTGCCAGAAGGCGTAATCCACTTTGACATGGCCCAGGTCCAGCACCAGGAAGTTCTCGCGCCGGTCGCCGGGGGTGAGCACCGCATAGGAGGAGGCCATGGGCTGGTACTCAAAGGTCAGCGTGCGGTCGGAGATCCCGGCCTCGTGCAGCACGGCCGTCAGGTTGTTCATGAGGGTGTCGTTCATGTAAGCCGCCAGCCCCTCCACCCGCAGGCTGCGGGCCCGGGAACCCAGGGGGTCTTCCACCTGAAGCTTTTCGTCCAGCTTGTACACGAAGGGGTAAAAGCGGAACACCACATACCCTTCGTGCTTGGGGGAGTTCATCACGAAGCTGATGGCTTCCTCCAGGTCCGAGGAGGTGATGATGGTGGGCTCCTCCTTGCTGAGGCTCACCGGAGCCGACGCCCAGGAGGCTTTGAACTGTTTGCCGGAAACCGCCACATGGACCGGCAACGACCGGAGCCGCCGGAGTTTGCCGTCCAGAGCCTTGCGCAGGGCCTCGCGAACCACATCGGAGGCCTCTTCGGCCTGCTGCACTTCTGCCATGGTGAACACCCCCGAATGGGGCTGAACGCCTACGCCCAGCACCTCAATGCGGCCGTCGTTGTGGGCCACGCCCCGGACGGCCACCACTTTCCGACTTCCCAGATCAACGGCGATTGCTTCCCGACTCATAGATTGTTCCCCCACGCGTCAATGACCACGATTTCCTCCTCCAGTTCGTAGCCGAACATTTCCCGGACGCGCTGCTTCCCCAGTTCCACCAGGGCCAGGACATCCCGGGCCCGGGCCTGGTTCAGGTTCACGATGAAGTTGGCGTGTTTCTCCGAGTACATGGCGTCGCCCTGCCGGTATCCCTTGAGGCCTGCATCGTCCAGGAGTTTGCCGGCGCTGACCTCCGGCGCTGGGTTCTTGAACACGCACCCCGCCGACTTCTGGCCGTAGGGCTGCGTGTCCTTCCGGTGCTGCAGGTACCGTTCAATCTCCTGGTCAATGTGGCTCGGATCCCCGGGGGTCAACTGGAGCCGCGCCTTGATGATGATTCCCATGTCCCGAACCCGGGACTTCCGGTAGGCCAGGCCCAGTTCCTGGGGCGGCAGTTCCTCCACATAGCCGTCAAAGGTCAGCAGGGTGACCGACACCAGGCGGTCGCCGATTTCGTGGCCCTTAAGGCCTGCGTTCATCACGATGGCACCCCCCAGTTCTCCGGGGATGCCGATGAAGGGCTCCAGGCCCGAGAGGCCGGCGTCCCGGGCTACGCTGATCAGCCGTTTCAGGGTGGTGCCGGCTTCTGCCTCCAGGATGTTGCCCTTGAGTTCCACCTGGTTCATTCGGGCCAGGCGGATCACCACGCCCTGAAACCCCTCGTCGGGGAACAGGACATTGGAGCCGCCTCCAAGGATGAGATAGGGCAGGCCCTCCTCTTCAGCAAAAAGCAGGGCTTCCCGGAGCTCTTCCAGGTCCTGGGGCTCGGCGACATACCTGGCCGGCCCCCCGATGCCAAAGGTCGTGTACTTGCTCAGGGGCACCTGTTCCTTCAGGATCAGGCGTTGCCTTTCCATTGTGCCAATTCCTCCAGCAGTTTTTCGCCTACGGTGTACACATTGCCGGCTCCGAGGGTGATCACCAGATCGCCGGGCTGTACGAGTTGCTGCAGGGCTTTCAGCGCGTCGTCCAGCGAATCCACGAGCCGCACCCGCTCCCGCTCCTGCGGCGGGAACCCCTCCAGCAGCAAAGCCGAGGTGATCCCGGGCAGAGGGGCCTCGCCGGCGGCGTAAATGGGCGTCAGAAGCACCAGGTCGGCCAGGCGCAGGGCCGGGCCGAAGTGGCGGTACAACAGGGCGATACGGGAGTACCGGTGGGGCTGGAACACCACCACGATGCGTCCCTTTTTCCAGTATCGCCGGGCGGTTTCCAGCACCCGGCGGATCTCGGTGGGATGATGGCCGTAGTCGTCCACCACGGTAATGCCCGCGCGGGTCCCCTTGATCTCAAACCGCCGCATCACGCCCTGGAAACCGGCCAGGGCCTCCAGCGCCGTATCGGCGGAGATTTCCAGTTCCAGGGCCACGGCGATGGCCGCCAGGGCGTTCTGCAGGTTGTGGAGCCCGGGCACCGGCAGGTGCAGGGTGCCCAGCACCTGCTGGTGATACCGAACCTGAGCCCGCCCCTCAAACCCCTCGGACCAGGGGTTTTCGGCCACCAGGTCGGCCTCGGGATGGAACCCGTAGGTCATCACGCGCCGCGAGGCGGCCTCGGCCACCTCGGCGGCGTGGGGATCGTCGCGGTTCAAAAGCGCCAGGCCGTAAAAGGGCACCTTGTCCACGAACTCCAGGAACGCCTGCTTCAGCCGGATGAAGTTGCCGTAATGGTTCAGGTGCTCGCGATCCACATTGGTGACCACGGCGATGGTGGGGTAGAGTTTGAGGAAAGAGGCGTCGGACTCGTCGGCCTCGGCCACCATGTAGGGGCCCTGGCCGGCCTGGCCGCCGGTGCCGCTGTCGCGCAGGATGCCGCCCACGAACACGGTGGGCTTCAGGCCGGCGTGGCTCAGCACATGGGCGATCATGGAGGTGGTGGTGGTTTTGCCGTGGGAGCCGGATACCGCAATGCTGTACTTCATGCGCATGAGTTCGGCCAGCATCTCGGCCCGGTGGATCACCGCGAGTTTCCGGCGGCGGGCCTCCACGAGTTCCGGGTTGTCGGGCGGAATGGCTGTGGAATAGACCACCACCTGGGCGTCGCCGAGGTGTTGGGGATCGTGGCCGTAGGACACCGGGATCCCCAGGGATTCCAGCCGCCGGGTGATGGCCGACGGGCTGAGGTCCGAACCCGTCACCTGGAACCCCAGGTTGTGCAGGATTTCGGCGATGCCGCTCATGCCCGAGCCGCCGATGCCGATCATATGGACCCTTTGAAACTTGCGGGGCAGGTGCATCAAGCCCACCTCTCTATGGTTTTCACGATGGTTTCTGCGGCCTCCGGAAGCGCCAGAGACCGTGCCCGATCGGCCATGTCCCGCAGTTTCTCCGGATGGGCCAGCAGGTTGTGCAACTGCTCGCGCGTGGTTTCCAGGTTCAGGTGGGCCTCCTCCAGGAGCAGGGCGGCCCCCTGCTGGACCAGAACCTGGGCGTTCAACCGTTGATGGCCCCGGGCTCCGGTGAAGGGCACCAGCAGCGCGGGCACCCCGAACAGGGTGATCTCCGCCAGGGCGCCGCCGCCGGCCCGCGAGACCACCAGGGTCGCCGCCTGATACGCCAGCGCCATGTCCCGAGCCTCCAGGTACCGCACGATCCGGTAGTTTTCTCCCAGTTCGCCGTAGTCCGAGATCAGGTCTTCGTACACGCGGCCGGCCTGGATCAAGAAGTAGGCGTCGGGAAAACTCCGGGCCACCTGGGCGAAGTGGCGGGCCAGGATCTGGCTTCCCTGGCTGCCGCCCAGGACCAGGACCACCGGCCGATCCGGGGGGAGGTCCAGGGCTTTGCGGGCGTCGGCCGTCTCCGCCCGGGTTTCGCGGAGTTCGCGGCGCACCGGGTTGCCGGTGACCACGGTGGGCACATCGGCCGGCAGATACTCGCGGGTGGCCCCGAAACTCAGGAACACCGTTTGGGCACCCCCTGCGAAGTGCCGGATGGTGGCCCCGGGTTCCACATTCTGTTCCAGCAGAAAGTAGGGGATTCGGAGCAGCTGGGCGGCCAGCAGGCCCGGCACGCTGGCGAAACTGCCCGTGGCCACCACGGCCTGCGGCCGGAACCGATGCGCTGCCAGGATCCCCAGGGTTTCCAGGGTGCCCGCCAGGATGCGCAGACCACCCCACAGGGCCCGCCAGCCCTTACCCACGATGGGGCCGGCGGCCACCCGGTACACCCGAAACCCCAGGTTCCGATGCCGGAACGGCACCCGGGGAGTACCCCCCAAAAGAAGGAGCACCTCATGACCGTGGTCGCGGGCGGTGCGGGCCACCTCCAGGGCCGGATACAGGTGCCCGCCGGAGGCGCCGGTGGCGATCACCAGTTTCATCTCAGTGTTTTCCGTCCGGTTTGTGCCACATGGTGCAGCCGCAGCAGGAGCCCCAGCAGGATCATGTGCACCACCAGGTTGGTACCCCCGCGGCTGATAAAGGGCAGGGGCTGACCCGTAGGCGGGGCGAGCCCCAGCACCACGAGCATGTGGGTTAAGGGAAACAGCCAGAGCACCAGTCCGATGCCTGCGGCAGTAAGATACAGCATGGGGTCCTGCTGTTTTTCGTGGAGTCGCTGGGCGATGGACAGGGCGCGCCATCCCAGCAGCACATACAGGAACAGCACGGTCCACATCCCCAGAAGGCCCATCTCCTCGCCCACCACGCCGTACACATAGTCGGTGCCGGGTTCGTACAGGTACGCGAACTTGATCTTGCCCCGGCCCACCCCGGCCCCCACGCGCGCCCCGGTCCACGGCGC
>JALXEF010000084.1 GCA_027069855.1 Caldifarciminota bacterium | reverse complement strand
ACCCGAACCGGTGCCTATGTGCTGTACTTTGAGTTTCCGGGCGAGGTGTGGGTGGCCCGCCCAAGGGAGGCGTGGCTTTCCAGCCCGTTGCTCTATGTGGGCTCGGCCATGGGGCGGGCTGGCTTCCAGCGGGTGGCCCGGCACCTGCGCTTGGCTGCAGGCCAGGGCAGACCCCGCTGGCACGTTGACCAGATCCTGCAGCAGGTGCCGCCCCGGCGGATCTATCTGGTACCCTCCCGGGAACGCCTGGAATGCCGCCTGGCCGAGCGGCTGGCGGCCCGGTTCCCGGTGGCGCTGGAAGGATTCGGCAGCAGCGATTGCCGGTGCCCGTCGCACCTGTTCCACGGCACCTGGTTTGAGCTGGAGCAGGTGTTGCAGGGGATGCCCTTCGTGCGGCTGTGCCATACCGGGGCCCTTTCCTCTCCGGATTCCCTGGAGGTTTTACGCGGAGAACCCTGAGAACAGGGCGTTTTCTGCGCTGTTGCCTTGACTCGCGTAGGGCGGCTTTGTAGAATAGCCGCCATGGAACGGCATGTTTTGGTGATCCTGGAACCGGAACTGGCCCCTGGCTTCAAACTCGCCGGCGTTGAGGTGCGGGAGGTGGCAACGCCCAAAGACCTGGAAGCCCTTTTGCCCGAACTCCTGGAGTCCGACCGATACGGCATCATCATCGTGGAAAAGTCGCTGCTGGACCAGGTGGATGCCCGGCTCCGGAACCAGGCGCTGGACAATGTGGTGCCGGTGGTGCTGCCTGTGGCCATGAAGGGCACCGAGCGCACCTCGGTGGAAGCCTACCTGGAAGAGATGATCCGCCGGTCCACCGGATACCAGATCAAGGTTCGGGGTTAATCCCCCATGCTGGGGTTCTGGCTCGCCTTTCTTGCCATGGCCACGCCTTTGCGTACCGGTGTTTGGGTGGTAGCGCGGGACCTCCGCACGCCGGAGCGGACCCGCGAGGTGATCCACTTTGTGAAGGAACACGGGCTCCAGGTGGTCATCGCCCAGGTAGCCGTGGGCGGCTACGCCTACTACCCCTCCCAGATCCTGCCCCGAAGCCCCTATCATCGCGAGTTCCCGGACTTCGACCCCCTGCAGATGCTGCTGGACTCCTTGGGAGGCCAGGTGGAGGTGCACGCCTGGATCAACACCCTGCTGTACTGGTCGCTGGATTCGCCGCCCGAAGACAGCCAGCATGTGTATTACCAGCACCCCGACTGGTTCATCCGCGACGACGAGGGGCGGTCGCTCAGGGAGTACCGGGGTGAGGACTTCCGGGAGCAGGGCATTGACGGCATGTTCCTGGATCCAACCCGGCCCGAGGTGCGCGAGTTCGTGGCCTCGGTGTACGAAGAGGTGGCCTCCCGGTATCCTGTGGCCTATGTGCACCTGGACTTCGTGCGGTATCCGGGGGCGGGTTTCGGCTTTACCCGGGATCGGGAACGCTACCTGGAGGAAACCGGCATTGATCCCCTACTCATTGACGAAACCGCCCGGTTCACGGCTCCCCGGTGGTCCACGGCCCGCACCTTTGACTGGATTGAGCGCTGGTACCGGTACCACTACAGCCGCTGGAACGAACTGCGGGCCGAGGCCATCAGCCAGCTGGTGAGCCTGATCCATCAGAAAATCCAGCCCCATGGCGTGAAACTCAGCGGCGCCGTGTTCCCCAACCCCGGGAGTTCGTGGTATCGGCTGGGCCAGGACTGGGTGCGATGGGCGCGGGAGGGCGCGCTGGACCTGCCGGTGCCCATGGCCTACACGCGGTTTCCCGACCGGTACGCCCGGTACCTGGCCTACTACCGCGAGTTGCAGCAGGAGATGCCCCTGTATGTGGGGCTGGGTGTGTGGATGCCGGATGCTGAACACTATGTGCCGGTGGAACTTCGGGAGGTACAGCGGTCGCCCCTGAAGACCGTGATCTTCTTTGACTTTTCCAGCCTGGAAAGGAACCAGGCCCTGGTTCGTCGGTTGCAGCGGATGGGAGTGTTCCGGTGATCCTGGGGCTGTGGCTTTTGCTGGCACAGGTACCCTGGCAACAGCGTTTGCAGGTGGATCATCGGATGACCGCAAGGGAGGCGGAAGCCGTGGCACAGGAACGCAACCTGGAGGCGCAGAAACTGCGGGTGCTGCTGGAGGACGAGCCGGTGGACCCCCGGGAGGTGAACGCGTATTTGCGCCTCCTGGAGAAGCAGTTTCCAACGGCCAGTGTGCGGGATACCTTTTTGGAGGCCCTGGGCCTGACCCCCGAGCAACTCCAGGACGAAGCCCGGTTTGACCTGAAGGTGTTTCACCTGCTGGATCGCCTGTACGCCCGGGTGGTGCCGGCCGACTCCGAGGAGGTGTGGAAACCCCGCGAACGATACTACAGCCAGGTGTTTGTGCCGGCCTATCCCGAGGCTTCGGTGCCGGAACGGTTGACCGCCTGGGCCGTGGCCTGGGCCGCCTGGCTGCAGTTAAAGGCCGGCGCGGCACCTGAGGAGGTGGCCAGGCGGTTCCCCGGGCTGGTATCGGTGCGGCGCCCGGGCAAGCGCCCGGCGGTTTACGATCCCCACCATGCGTGGTCACGCCGACTGTTTGACCTGCCCGTGGGCCGCTGGACCCTGCCCGAACGCGTCCGCAACGGCTACCGCCTTTTGCGGGTGGAACAGGAGGTTCCGGCCCGGCCCGCGCGGTACGGCGACCTGCCCTATCGGGTGCGCCGGAAAATCGTGAAAAACCGTTTGTACGAGGCCTTTCAGCGGTTCATCGAGACCGGCGAAATGCCCTGAACACGAGTTCCAGGATCCCCCAGAGGAGCAAAACTTCCAGTCCGTACAGGCCCCAGGCGATGCGGGCCCGCAACGGGTTGTGGAACCCCAGAGCCCAGCGGCGTTGCCATTTTCGGTAGGTGGCGTCGCCGGTGAGGTCGGCCATACGCCCGAGGAGCCGTACATGCATCCCCTGATAGGTTTCTGAGGCCGGGTGGCCCAGGAGGTCGTAGGTGCTCCAGCCCTTCAGGTCGTAGAGGGGAAGGCACCGGCGCAGGGCGGCCTCGCCCTGCTGGAACAGCTGGAAGGCCAGGGAATCCCCCATGAGGGTTTGCAGGGTGTGCAGGGAGAGGAGCACCCAGATCATGCCGTTGAGCACCCGGGGATAGGGCCCCGGGGGCCAGGCGTACTCCAGGAACCAGGTGCCGGTGTCCGGCAGCGGCAGAGCAGTACCCCCGGAGGCAACTTCGTGAGCCAGTGGCTGGAGAGCCCTGTGGGCGTCCTGGAGGAGGGAGGTGTCGCCGCTGTACGTGCCTGCGCGCGCCAGAGCCTCGGCCAGCAGGGCCTGGGTGAAGGCCGAGGTCCAGCCCTCGGGAAACCCATAGTCGGGCAGGGCGAAGTCATAGCGCCAGTACAGGTCTGGAGGCAATTGCCGACGGATCCTCCGAACCAGGTCCACGAAGGCGGCGGTATCGTGGGGCAACACGCGCTCCAGGGCCCATTGGCAGGCGATAAGAGGATTGAAGCGGGTGCCGTAATCCGCGCCATAGACCGTGCCGTAGTGCACCAGGGGCAACTGGCGCTCTTCATCCCAGTAGGCGTAGGCAATGGGGCGGTGAAGCCAGCGGTTCACCTGGATCCTTGCCGCCTGGAACCCCTGAAAGAGCGGCGGATAGGTGGGATGAATCAAAAGGGCCCCTGCCGCCAAGGCGAGGAGCAGGGGCCCTGCATGGGTCTTTACGAAGTTCACCCGACCTCTTTCTTCAGGTCCTCAATCTGCCGGTCCAAGTCTTCCACGGTCATGTTGAGGTCGCCCTCCACGAAGAAGGTATCCTTTTCGCGGAAGGAGAACCGGTCGGGCTTGGGGTTTTCCAGGATGGCCTGGAGGGCTTCCTGGCCGGTTTTGCCCTTGTACTCGGCCTGGAGGATTTTGCCCTCCTTGATGTAGATATAGGCCTCCAGTTCCTTGCTGCCGAAAACCCCCTCTTTGCCCTCGCCGAGGGTCTCCCGAAGCATCTGCAGGAGCATGAGACGGCGTTTCTTCTTTGCGCGTTCTTTGATAGCGTTCACACCCGCGAAACCGCGGGGCCGGGCCGCTGCGGGGCGAGGCTTCGGCTTTTCCTCCTCGGCCGGTTTGGCGGGGGCTGCCTCTTCAGCGGGTTTGCTCGGGGGAGCCTTCGGTGTTTCTGGAGCCGCAGGGGTTTCGGCGGGGGAAGGTTTTTCTTCAACGACTTCCTCTGCGGCGGGTTCCTCCTCCGCGGCGGGCTTCTCTGCGGGCGGGGTTTCCTCCACCGTCATGGGTTCGGCCTTCTTTTCGGACGCGACGGTTTCCTCCGGAGGTACTTCGGCCTCTTCCGGAGTTTCTTCAGCAGCGGGTTGCTCAGCCTTTTCCGCACCTTCTTCGGCTTTCTGTGCCCGGATCACCACATCCTTAGGCACCGGCTCTTCGGCAGTTTCCTCTTCCTCCATGGGAATGCCCTCTATAACGCGGATTTTTTCGGGCTTGGGCGTTTCAGTTGTGGGTTCAGGTTCAGCGGGGGAAGGTTCCGGCTCCGCAGGGGGTGGAGGAGTGGGTTTAGGAGGCGTAGCGGGCCGCGGGGGTTCCCTGGTTGTACGGGTTGGCTCCGGAACCCTGCGAATGGAAGGCATTTCCTCTTCTTTCCGCCCGCGCAGAAGCAGAATCGCACCAACCAGGAGCAGGAGGACCACGATGCCGCCGGCGATCAACCCGATGGGCACACCCTTTTTGGGAGTTTCCTGGGTTTTGGCTGCAGCTGCCTGGATCCTTCGTTGCCGCAATTCCTCCAGCGTAGCCTGGAGTGCCAGAAGGTTGCTATCCCCGGGTTGAAGGGTCAAAAGTTGACGAACAACGGGCAGGGCCTTCAGGGAGTCGGACGCCAGGAGGCTGGCGAGCACCTGCCGCAGCGAGTCCGCGATTGCGCGGGTTTTCTCCTGCTGTTGGATCTGGGCCCGGATGTCTCGAGCCCAGGTGTTCCGGGGATCCAGCCGAAGTACGGAATCAATCCAGGCAATCGCGCGGGCCGTATCGCCCTGGCTCAAAGCGCGTTCGGCGCGACGACGAAAAGTTGTGGCCCGGGCGAGGCGTTGCCGGTCCAGGGCCCGGCGCACCCGGTTAAGAGCCTCTGCCGTATTGGACGAGGGTTTCAGACTCTGGGCCTTCTGATAAGCGTTAACCGCTTCTTCCAGTTGCCCAAGTTGTTCCAGAGCATACCCCAGATTGAACCAGCCGATGGCGTTGTTGGGATCTACAGAGGTTACGATGCGGAAGGTGCGCTCCGCATCGCTCCATTTTTTCTCCAGGATATATCGAGTGCCCAGTTGCAACCCCAGGTTCACCAGGGGTTCACCCACCCGCCGGGGATCCTTCTGAATTTGCCAGGCCTGCGAGTAGAGGTTAAAGGCCTCTTCGGTTTTGCGGAGTTTAGAGGCTGCAAAGGCAGCGTTGATCAGGGCTTCGTACTGGTTGGGATTGTTTTTGAGGACCTGCTGGTACAGGGTGTACGCCTTTTCATAATTCCCCTCCAGCAACGCCTTGTTCGCCTGGTCCAGCGTGGATTGCCCAAGAAGTGTGAGTGCCAATAACAACGCAGTCGTCATCTTTCACCTCCGCTTAGTATTTTACCCGGTACCGTCGGCCGGCCTCCACCTTCAGGGTTACCTGACGGGTGCCGAAGGCTGGGCTCACGATCTCAAAGGTGTGTTGGCCAGGGGGAACCTCGATCCAGCCCTGATCCGAAGAGCCCAGTTTTTTGCCATTCAGCCAAATCTCGGCCGGTTCGGTTCCCTGGAACAGCACCTTGGCCGTGGTGGGTTTTTGGAGCAGCAGGGGATTTTTCAGGGTGACCGTCCGTGTGTTGGGAAAGTGGATCGTGTCGGCCACGAGTCCCTTAGGCCCACCGAAGTTGGCCTTCACCACATGAATCCCCCGTACCAGGGGGAAATAGCGAAGTGGTGCTGCTCCAATGAGGGTTTGGTCAACGGATACCAGGGCTCCCTGGGGTTCCGTGAGTACCGTGAGGGTATCCACACTACGGGCCAACAGACGGGCCACCCGATCCTGGGCCTGGTCCACCGTAAGGCGCTGATCGGAGAACTTCAGGGTGTCTCCGTAGCGGGACACCAGGGTCATCCTCAGATCCAGCGTATGGTCATCGTGCAGGGTACAGGCGGCCTTAAGGACCAAAGGATAGGTGGTATCGGCCTGTTCTCCCGAGGGGATGGTGGTAACATCAAAGATAACAGGGACCCGTTCCAGCATTGTGACCGTGAAGACTTCCGGAGCGATGAGGAACCCTGGTGTTCCTTCAATTGCGAATTCCAAAACTGCAACCCGTATGGCTCCTCCGGTTACCAGGGGAGGAGAGTTTTCAGCGTAGCCTAATCCTGTAAACAACAGAGCCGACACGACCACCAGAACGCGTTTCATGAGCCGTTTCCCTCACTTATTCTTCAAAGTTGAGGTGAATCTCCTCTCCAGGTTTGACCTCAATGACCCACTCTTTGGTGCCGTAGAAGGGATGGACGCATCGGACGGTATGTTTCCCTGGGGTGATTTCAAAGGGGCTCTGGGTGGTATTGCCCACCTTTTTCCCGTCAATCCACACTTCGCAAACCAGGTCTTTACTGGTGTAGAGCTTGGCCTTCGGCGCCTTTTGCTGCTGGGCGGTTTGTTGGGTCGGGGGAGGAGGAGCGGTCTTTTCCAGTTTCAGATTCAGGATTTGAAACTGGGTAAGGACCACAGTGGTTTCCTTTCGGGCGTTCTGCAATTCCACCTGGATCCGGTAGGTATCGGCTGGCAGATTCTGGATTTCTACGGGGGTGGTTCCGGCGGGAATTCCGTTGACGGTTACCGTACCCCCAGGGGGATCGGAGGTGACAATCAAACTCAGGCTGTACTGCTGCAGCGTGTCCAGCAGCGCCTGCTGAACCTCGGGGAACTGCGCATTTTGCATGGTGAGCCGCTTCTGCTGGTTCATCACGCGGTCGGTAAGGGTACACTGGCAGGTGATTTTTCCGTTGATGAGCCGATAGGTACCGGAGATGACCAAGCGAACATCCTTGGGGAGGGCCTGGGTGTTGGGTACAAAGATTAGCCGGAAACGCGTGGTATCAATCTTTTCGAAGAGGAGATGGGTGAACTGCTCCTCCGGAAGTACGATGCCCTGGGACCCAAGATCCTTAAGTTGAACGACGCCTACGGGAATCGGTTGAAAGGCTCGGACAGGGATGGCGGCTTCCTCGGCCATCAGAATACCGCCCAACAATATTGGCCAGAGCATTCCGAAGCCTCCGTGTTTCAGATGTTTAACGTGTTTCAGGCAACTTCTCTACGAGTTTTTTCAAAACCTCCACTCCCGATTTCCGGTCTGAGGGGTCCCAGGGCAAAACCGGGACCTCCCTCTGGAGCCAGGGGATGTGTTCTGGAATCCCGCTATGGTCTTCGGTCCGAAGGGCGATGACCACGGGCTTGGGGACACGATGCACCCACTGCTGGATGTGGGAGTCCACCTTCTCCACATGGTCCGTAGAGAGTACCAGCACGTATCCTTCCACCACAGGATCCACCATTTCCAGGATGCCGGAAAGGTGCTCTTGCCCAGGGGTGCCGTACAGGTGGACCTTGTTGCCGTTGTACCACTCCATGTGGGTAAAGTCAATGGCCACCGTGGTGGTTTCCTTGATCTTGCGGCGATGGGCTTCCGATACCGGCTTTTCGGTGAAGTAGGCGTTTTTCCCACCCGAAACCGACTTGATGAACAGGGTTTTCCCGCTCGCGAAGGGGCCGATGACCCCGATTTTGTACACCCGTTTCATAGGGCCCCTTTCAGGACTCAAAGGCCTTGGCCACGGCCTTCATGTTGTAGAACACCATACCCAGGCGGGCCTTGGCTGTAGTCATCACCACCAGGGCACCCAGATCGCCGACCCGGCGCACCAGGGTGTACCCCTTTGTACCCTTCAGGATGATCTGATCAGGGTTGCCCCGACCCAGGTCGTTGGCTACGCGCTCGGCAATGCCGATCAGGGCCGCGCCCATGGCCGCCAGTTCGTCGTCATCTACCTCTTCTTTGAACACGGAGGCAACAGCCAGGCCGTCCAGGGTGATGAACGCTGCCCCTTCGGTTTCGGGGTCATTCTGCACAAACTCCTGCAGGAGTTTCCGGGCCTCATCGGGTTTCAGCATTTCAGCCATGACACGCCTCCTTTACAGGGTAAACTCCATCATTTCCTGGGTGATGGCCTTGAGGTTGAACTGGATCATCCCGAGTTTTGCCCGCGGCGAGGTGATCAGAACCAGCACCCAGTCTTCACCGATTTTGTGGGCGACGGCGTAACCATTGGGACCCTTCAGGATGGTTTGAACCAGTTCCCCCCGGTTGAAGTCCTGGACCACCCGTTCCGAGATTCCGAGCAGAGCCGCACTCATGGCGCCGATCTCGTCTTCCTCAATCCCCTCGGTCTGGAATACCGCCGACACCACCAGCCCATCGGAGGTGACGAGCGAAGCTCCCTCCACCTCTGGATCGTTCTGGAGGAGCTCATCCAGCATCCGTTTAAAGTCCTCGGCCTTCACGAATCCAGCCATCTAAGACCTCCTTTTTCGCTATGTTACAGGGCTTTCCCTATGGCCGTCAACGCATTCCGGCCGGGTTTACTGCTTCTCAGGTGTTATCTCCCTCCAGAGCAGCATCTGCTTGAAGGGCCCAATGGAGGGGAGTTTCTCACTGACCACCTCGCCGGTGGAGGTGGTTACGGTGAGTACCGGCTGACCGCTCTCGGTCACCGTGATCTGAGGAGAGGTCGGGAGCCCGGATCCGATCAGTCGCTCGCTGACCTTGTTGCCCGTAGTGTACTCAAACACATACAGGTAGCTTTCACCAGGAATGAGACAGGGATTGGGCGAGTAGATGGGCCGGTAGGTGGTGATGAACACCAGGTTGGCAAAGACATCGGGCTCGGCCACCACCTTCTCACCCTTCCGCCCGTGTTGACCCAGGTAGTACTTCCAGCCCCATTCGTTGGCACCGCCCCCGTGGGATACATTGCCCAACATGTCCTCGGTGATGGGGGTCGTTTGGTCTTTGTCCACGACGCAGTAGATGGCACCGGTATACAGGGTGTCGCGGGGGTTGGCTCGGTCGCCGGTGCCGAAGTACAGCCGCAGGTTGTGCTCTTCGTCCACCGTCACCGCAGGTGGGAAGAAGATAGGCGCCGGGGAATTGGTCTTGAAAATGGGGGTCGCGGTCCAGTCTTCAGGGTTGAGGCTGGAAATGTCAACACGCCAGAGACGACCGCGCGAATCTCCAAAGTACACCCGATCAGCGTAGCCGTCTGCGGTGATGTCCACGGCCACCGCCGTCCCCGGAATAGGATGGGTCATATACTCGGAGTTGGGTTTGCCATCGGCGAACCGCATCTTCCAGATCGTTTGACCGTTTTCAATGTTCACGATGTAGAAGGAAGCGCCCATCGTGCCGTTGCCTGCCGTGTTGTACCAGCCGGCCGACAGGTTGTCTCCAATATCCGGCATCCCGCCGCCGAAGGCCACGAACCAGGTCTCGCCCAGGTTGTTTTCCTGGTACAGATGGGTGCGGCCTACCGCAGGTTTCGCCCAGGTATACCCCAGGTCGGCGTCGGTGAAGGACCACAGGTACTGGGGATTGTAGGTTTCGGTTACATCCAGGGCAAAGTAGGCCCGGCCGCCGTCCCGTTCGCCGGAGACCAGGACCGTACGCCATTCATGGGGATCCTTATGGGCGTCGGCCGAGAGGCTTCGGAACCACACATCCGCCACCACCGGCGAGCCGTCCACCATGTACTGGTGGCTGTACAGCGTTTTCTTGAGTTTGGGTAGCAGATTGGGAGGAATGAAGGCCCACACCTCGGTGCCGGTGCCCTGGGTGAAGGTATCGCCGGGGGCACTGTACGTGCCGGCGTCAAAGGCATGCAGCATGCCGTCGTTGCTTCCCACCACCACAATGCGATTCCGGGTGCGATACTGGGATCGGTATCCCGAGAAGCCTTCATCCTGGAAGTAGGGCGAGGGGCTGGAAACCAGAACCGGCGCGCTGTGGAAGATGTCGCCGAGTTTCCAGTTGTAAGGGTTTTCTCCCCGCACATAATTGACCACGACCGACACACTGTCGGAGGGTACCTGCAGATAGGGGGACAGGAAATCCATAGCCCGAAACTCTACCAGGTTACCCCCTATCGCTGTGAGGATATTTCGGGCGTGGCTGGGTGTGTTCTTCAAAGCCACACCTGCATCCCAAATGGGGGAAATCGCCGGATGCCCCTCCTCATCCACCGGGATGGTTCCGTCAGGATTCAACCGGTAAGAACGCAAGTATCCTTTCCAGAGGGGATCGTAGCTGGGGATAAAGGAGGAGAAGTACAGGGTGTTCTGGTACCGGGTGGCAACGGAGGGGACCTCTGGAGACGAGAAGGCATAGGACTGCTCAATGATCTGGCCGAAAACATGCTGCAGGGCTTCTACCATTTCTTCTGGGTTCGTGGCCGGATAGTAGCGGTGGGTCCCTCCGAGCTCTGCAAATTGCTGGAGCTGCTGGGAACCCGGGATGCCGATCCCGATAACGAAGGTTCGGATGTCGTAGGTGCGGCCTCGGACCCGAACATGCCGGAGCCGTCGGATTTCCTGCCAGGGATTATGGGGGTTGCCGTAGAGGTACCCATTCGCCTCACCGTCGGTAACCAGCAATACGAAGTACCGGCGGCAATCCTTGGCGATATCGTTAGGAATCACATAGCGCTGGTAATACTTGCGCACCCAGTAAACCGTGCCACCGATGGGTGTGGCACCATCGGCTCGGATTTCCACATAGCCGGGTTGGTCGCGGTTGTCAATCCATCGAAGGATCTGGTTTCGGTGCTGTAGCCCCTCCCCAAAGGGAACGCGAAGCACATGGATGTAGTGGGGCCCGGGATAGGAATAGGGCCAGTACCGACCATCCCAGTGGATCAATGCCCGACGCCGCCACCATACACAGTAGGAGGGAATCCAGTACCAGTCTCCGTAGTACCAGCCCTTTCTTTGACCATAGGTGGCCAGAGCGAAGCGGAGGCCGCTGGTTTGTTGCAGCACCAGGCGAAGGGCGGCCTTCAGGTTGTACATACGGGAATCGTTGGGGAGCCCGTCGCCGTTGGTGTCTACACCGGGGAACTCTTCAGACCCATCGCCCCAAGTGAAGTAGAGGGAGTAGGGGTAACGGCAATAGTACCACCACCACGGACCAGGAGGTTCATCGTGCCAGATGTCAAAGGTCATACTCCCGGAGGAGTCAAAGATGATCATCACATCGGGCTCCACCCGGGTGGTAAACAGATCGGCGTCCCCGGCGAGCAGGGGGGTCATGGGCTCGGCCAGCATCCAAAGGGTCAACCAAAAAGCCAGAACTTTCCATTTACGCATGGGCCTTTCCCTCGCTTTTAATAATCCCACACCGGGGATTTAGATTTATCTCGTGCCTTAAGTTCCATTGTTCTGGAGGGTGTGAGGGTGTTTTTCTGGAAAAACGAAGCGTCAATCTCGGGGGCTTCCCGAATAGAAAGAACCGTTAAGGACCACCGCGTCTTTCCAGAAGCATCAACGAAGGAGATGGATTTAGGGACCGGACCCAATCCTGCGATGTTCTGAATTTCACGGGCAATGAGACGTCCATGGTCCTGGGGGAGCACCAGTTCAGTTTGGTTCTGAGAAGTGAGGGGAACATCTCGCCCGAGGAAAAATTCCAGAACGGAGGAAGGGGTGGGGAGGTCTGCAGGAGTGGGCTCTGGGGCCGTGCTCAGGAAAAGCCACCACTGGTGCCCGTCGTAGAGACTCACCTGGGTGATGCCATCTGGATAGGTTTGAACATCTTTCCAGAAGTTCCCCATGATCCAGAGGGTTCCCTGGAACGCCTGGCTTCCGTCTTCCTCAATCTTCTGAAACCGGTAGTCGATGCGGTAGGGGTGTTTCGCCGGGCTGGCGAGGCCCCCCACTTGCGAGAACAGGTACACAAACAGCATCCATTGCATACCGCATACCTCCTGTACACCTCAGGTTAATGTTGGGTTAGGACCTCCGCCATACCCTCGGGAACTTCACCCTTTGGCTTAATTGTAGCACGAAGGGGCAGGATGTCAAGGAGGACTCAATAACTTGTACCTGAAGGAATCGGCCCCAGCTTGACCCGTACCTCGATCACCGAGGTGATGCCGGTGTTCATATCTATACCCGAGGCCACAATATGGTACCGGTTAAAGGTGTGTTTGGTAGAATACCCGGGATAAATCTGGTTCATGGATTCCAGTTCAATGGGTTGAGGGGGTTCGTCCGGCAGGCCCGATTTGAAGCCGGTATTGTTGGGTAGGAGGATCCACGAAGGACCGGTGGTGTCGGTGGTTTCAGGGAAGCCGGAGGAAGAATAGGAGAGCTGCTGGATGCCGTAGTTGATTCCGGCCTCCGCAGCGTTAAAGGCCCGGCGCTTGGATTTCCCCCACCGCGTTATCCCCGTTTGGGTGAAGATATAGGCCACCAGGGCCACCGCCAGGATGCCCACCAGAAGGGCAATGCCTATGGCCGTAACCACGGCGATCCCGCGGTCCTTTCGGGGGCGCGACCGGGCCTCAGGTAGAGACTTCACGGTGTTCTACCTCCACTCCAGGTTCATGGAGACCCGGTGGATCGGTCCCAGCACCTCGTTGTCATTGGAGAAGGCGTAATTCAGCAAGTAGGCCACGCCGTCCCGCTCAACCCGGAAGCCGGCGCCGGCGGTGAAGATGTTTCGGGTGTCTTCTTCGCCCATCTTCCTTTGCAGGCCCACCCGGAGGGCCAGGGTGCGGAAGAGCCAGACTTCGTTCCCCACCTTCAGGTCCGTAAGGGCATCGCCCTGTTCTCCCTTGACTTCGGCGACCAGCACATAGGCTCCCTTCAGGAGAAGCAGCGAGGCGCCTCCCTGGTAAGTGGGGGTTAAGGATTCCTTTTCGCCCGTGTCCCAGGACAGGTGCGAGGCCAGATCCCAACCGGTAATGCCGATCCTGAGGAAAGACACCGGGGTAAGGAGAACCGATGCATCCACGCCCCAACCCTTAGCTCCACTGCGGGTTTCCAGATCGTTGTCCACAAAGAGTCCCTTAACCCGGAGCCCGAGGTTCAACCAGCCGTTCACGGGGTATCCCCAGGCATAGGCCAGGGTGTGTTCGTTCCAGGGGGTATCCCCGTTGATCTTGGCCCCAAGGTACTCCCAGGTTAGGGCACCCCCTCCCAGACCTTCGTTCCCCTGGATCAAGCTCAGGTATCCGTAGAACACGGGGAAATCCCCCATCCGACCGTAAGTTCCGGTAAGGGCCCGGCCCTTGAACAGGCCCAGGCCTGCCGGGTTCCAGTAGGCGCTCTGAGGCCCCTGGGCCAGAGAGACGAAGGCCCCACCCAGGGCTGCCGATCTCGCGTCGAACCCTGTGATCACAAAGGCTCCCCGGGTGGAAGCAGCGGAAAGCAGGCCCGCACTCAATACCAGAATTACAAGGCTTTTCTTGAAGGTTTGCATGGTTTCCCTCCTCACTTCACCACGGCAATCACGGTTTTGTGAACCTCGGTAACGCCGCTGCGTTTCATATGGGCCTGCACCACCGAGAGGTAGGGCCCGTTCCGTACGGTTTCTCCGGAGAGGTTCTTGAAGTCGTTCCACACAATCTCCTGGTTGGTGAGCCGGTGATCGTAGTCCTGAGTTACCTGGAAGACCAGGTCGCCGGCCAGGTTGTAGATTTTCCAGGTGATGGTAGCGGGTTCAGGGGTGCTGACCACAATGTAGTTCCGATCGGGACGCAGCGGCTTCGGAATCTTCACCGTGAAGGCCATCGGACCGGAGAAGATTCGGGCGGAGTAGGGCACCGAACGGTTCCCCAGCAGGTCCACCGCCACGAGTTTGACGGTGTTGTATTGCCCGTAGGCCAGGGGTACCTGGTACAGATAGAAGGTGGAATCAGGCAGTGTGATCGTCGAATCTACCGGCTGCACGGGATCCACTTCGGGAACATAGGCGTACACGGTGCTGAAGGGCTCAGCCCGGCCCTGGATGTTGATGTAGTTGGTTTCCGCCACATCCGGCAGGGGCTCGATCAGGGTGGGCGGTGCCGGCGGCACGGTGTCGAACAGGAAGACAAAGGACCGGATACGAAGCACCTCGTGCAGATTGTTGTTGGTGGCTTTCACCGACAGGCGGTACACACCGTTGGCTGAGCCGTCGCCCGGCAGCATCGTGTCGCTTACAAAGGCGTACACCGTGTCGTTGATCTGCATCACCGTGCCCGGGACCGTGTCCTGCAGGCGGGGACCCGCCAGATTCATGTCCACGCTCTGGATTCCCACGCCCTCCAGGTCTTTGACCACACTCAGCAGATAGTTCAGGGGACCGTACAGGGTGTCGCCTTCGGCAAACAGCGGTTCCACCCGAATGGGTTCCAATACCTGGAAGTGGACGGTATCTGCGGTCCAGTTGCCGGCCATATCCACGATCCTGAAGGTCCACTGATAGGCCGCATAGGACAGGGAAACTCCAAGGTTCAAAGTGATGCGGCTGCCCTGTTGGCTGACATCGGTAAAGAGCAGGTCTTCACCGGTGTTCAGGTTGGTAAGACGGAACTCCGAGGCGTCCAGGTTTACACCGCTGCCCGTCTCCAGCACCTCAATCCAGAGGCTGGTGGGAGCGGTGAGGACCTGGTCGTCCTCCTCGGGATAGGTCTGGAGAACGGCCGGAGGCGTGCCGTCAATCTGGAACACCGTGGTTCGTTCGTCGCCCTGAACCCCGTTGGCAGCCGCTGGCCGCACGGTGAACAGGTAGGTACCGTCGCCCAGGGGGGTATTGGGCACGAAGGTCAACACATACAGGGTATCCTGCTCTGCGAAGGTACGCTGACCCGGTACGGACTGGCCGGAAACCAGATAGAGCTGGCTGGTGGTCTGGGCGGTGTCCAGGCCCGTGCGGGTGGCGTCGTACAGATAGGCTTTGATTTCCGAGAGGCTCTGGGTAATGGTACCGGAGTCAGGGTCAAAGGTCAGCACTTGAGGCCGGAAATCGGCGGCGGTGAATTCGTAAAGGTTGATCCGCCGGTTGCCGGCCAGGTCTTGCAACTGGTAGTACACCGTATAGGTCCCCTGCTGCAGCGCCACATTCTCCAGCAGCCGGTACACCAGGGTGCCCGTGCCATCGCCGTGATCGTGGTACGCGTATACACCAGGTACCGGAACATTTGAGGGATCCAGCAGGGTTAGGGTAGACCGATTGAAGTCCACCCCCGACACACCGTTGATCCCGCTGTAGTTGTCCGAGACCTCCAGGTATACGGAGTCGATGGGGTGCTGCAGGTAGGTGTTGGCCGGCGGGAAGGCCGCAGTAACCGAAGGGGGCAGGTTGTCGTAGATGAGGGCCAGGGTTTCGGGGTTCTGTGGGAGGGCATTGCCCGCCAGATCCTGGCCGGATACCACCACCGTGTAGGCTCCATCCATGGTGCCGTTGGGGATGAGCGGGCTGGTGAGATGGAAGGTAAGCACCGTCCCCTCCAGGCTCAGGGTTCCGGGTACTTCGGAACCGTCGCCCCTGTAAAAGCGGATCCAGGTGTGGGCCGGATCCAGAGGAGCCTCGGAGGGTACGGTGAAGGAGGCGGTGATTTGCCGCAGGGTATCGCGGGCGGTGCCTTCGGGGTGGAGGATGACCGAAAGCGGCTGGGCTTCTACATATCGGAACGCAAAGTCGCCCTCCAGTACATTGCCTGCGCGGTCGCGGATCACGGCGTGCACCAGGTACCAGCCCAGCGTAGGCTCATAGGCCGGATCCGGCACCCATACCAGGGTTCCGGTATTCGGGGAGGTGACATGCACATGCCGGGTTCCGGGGATGCCCTGACCGTTGGGGGCAACGAGGTATATCTGGGAATTGTCAAAGTCGATGCCCGAGACCTCCACCGGGAGGCGCTGGGGCAGCGGTGTCCGGGTGTTCCGGGTTTGCAGGGCGTTCCGCGAAACCAGGCCCTTGGTGAGGGAGGTTCGGGCCGTGGGTTTCCAGCCCGGCCCCTCGGCCACAAACACGCTCCGGCTCAAGAGATCGCTGAGTTCTACATACACCGAATCCGGGAACACAGCATGGTAAGTGCTGTCTCCCGGGAACACGGTGGTTACCGACGGAGCGATGTTGTCGTATACGAAGGTGGCGGTATCCGGGTTCTGGGGCAGGGTATTGCCCACCAGATCCTGGGCTGCAAGGATCACGGTGTACAGGCCGTCCTGAGCCCCGGTGGGATACAGGGGTGTGGTGAAGGTATAAAGGAGCGTATCCCCGTGGTGGCTGAGGACACCGGGTTGCTCGGTTCCATCCGGGCCCAGGACCCGGAGCCAGGTTACCGAGGGGTCAAAGTCAATCCCGGCCCCGGAGGGGGCGTACAGCACGGCATATACGCCGTAGAGCGTATCCCGAACCGCTGCACCGTTCTCAGGTATCAGGGTTGCCTGGACATTCACCGAGGGCAGATAACGGAAGCTGAAGCCACCGGAAACCGCATTCCCGGCCCGATCGTACACGGTGTAGGAGACCTGGAACTCGCCGTAGGGCGGTGTATACCCCGGATCAAACACCCAGATCAGGCGGCCGGTGCCGTCCCCGTTATCTACAAAGTGCTTAACACCAGGGATGCCAAGGCCGTTGGGGTCGTGCACCGCTACCAGGGAGGCGAGGTAGTCCATGCCCCCGACATACTGGACACCCGGCACCTGATCGGAGAGGTAAAGCACCACCGATTCCGGCGGTTGCACCAGCAGGTCGCCGTCGGCCGGCGAGGCTCCGGTGACCGCAGGTGGATGGTTATCGTAGATGAAGAACACGGTATCGGGATTGGGGGTTAAGAGGTTGCCCACCCGGTCGCGGGCGAACACATACACCCAGTAGCCGCCGTCAAAGGATCCTGTGGGCAGGAGGGGCGGATTCAACTGGTACACGAGGCTGTCTACACCATTGGTGTTCAGTGTTCCGTTCAGGGAGGCGCCGTCCTCGGACATTACCTCCAGATAGGTGTAGGCGGGATTGAAATCAATGCCCGAGCCCGCACCGTCGGAGAGGGCCACTCGGATTACGGGCAGGGTATCCCGAACCACACTGAGGTGCGCGGGCGCCGAGCCCACCAGCGCCGGTCCCTCCTGGTCAAAGTAGAACACCGAGTGCAGGCTGTCGCGGTTTTCTGCAAAGTCCTGGACGATACTTACCAGGGTGTATCGTCCAGTTTGGGCGAGGGGGGCGTCCAGCATCCAGAACAGCGTATCGCCGTGCACCTCCTTGTGTCCGGGCTGGACCCCACCCGAGGGGTTTAACAGGAAGATCAGGCTTTGGGAGGTGTTGGTGCCGGAGCTTTCCCGGCCCAACAGGGAGTCGGTGACCACCACATATACCCGGTCGATAGGTGTAGCAAAGGCTGTGTCGGTAGGCGGAAAGACCGCCAGGATCTGGGGGGCCCGGGTGTCGTATAGAAAAGTGGTGGTGTCCCGGGTGATGTTTCCGGCGCGGTCATGGACCTCCAGGGCGGCGTAGTAACGGCCGTCGTCGGTTCCGTCGGTTTTCAGAGGCGGAATAGGGTGGAACAGCAGCAGAGAATCCCCTACGGTGGTCAGGTTTCCGGGCACTTCTCCGTTCGGCCCCGTAAGGCTCAAATGACTGGCACTGGCATCGGGGCCCGACAGGTTGTCTTCCACCTGTATCGCCACCTGGGGCACCAGTTGCTGAAGGGAAGAGTCCGCCGGATGGATTTCGTAATCCGGCGGCGAGGTATCAAAAACGAAGTGCAGGGAGTCCACCGTGGTGTTCCCGGCGGAGTCGTACAGGGTGGCCTCCAGGGTATAAAAGTCATCGTAGGCGCCGCCGGGCAGCAACGGCTGAGAGAGTTCCAGGATGAGGGTGTCGGGATCGTGGAATACCACAGACCCCGATACCGAAGTTTCTCCTCGTTTCAGTACCAGGAACGAGTGGGAAAAGTCGGTGCCGGCCAGGTTGTCCTGGATCCGAACCCAGGCCCGGCGCAGGGTGTCCACCTGGATGCTGCCATCGGCGGGGTAGGCCTCCACCAGCGTAGGCGGCGTTCGGTCCACCACCACCCGCAGGGTTTCCGAGGGTACGCTGGGGTTCATCACATCGTCGTAGGACACCACAAAGAGCCGGTTGTCTCCTCCCGCAAACTCCACGGGGATGGTAAAGTGGCCTGTGATGGAGTCCGCCACCGTGTC
>JALXEF010000083.1:15986-18459 GCA_027069855.1 Caldifarciminota bacterium | reverse complement strand
CGCCAGCCGTCGAATTCGCCCCGGGCGATGCCCTCCTGGAGCCGCACGAAGGCTTCAATGATGGCCTCGGGCCGGGGCATACAGCCGGCGATGTACACATCCACAGGCAGGTAGAGGTCCAGGCGTTTGATGGTGTTGTAGGAGTCCCAGTACATGCCACCGTTGAGGGTGCAGGAGCCGAAGCCGATCACCCATTTGGGGTCCTGCATCTGCTCGTAGGTGCGGATCACGCGCTTCAGCGTTTTCACGGTGAGGTAGCCGGTGATCAGCAGCAGGTCGGCCTGCCGGGGCGTAGCCATGGGGATGATGCCGAACCGTTCCATGTCGTACCGGGAGGTCATGGTCGGCGGCATTTCCATGGCGCCGCAGCCGGTACAGAAGTGGATCATCCAGAGCGAACGGCCGCGGGCCCAGTTGGAAAGGCTTTTTTTCGGCTTTTCTTGAACCTTCATGGTGCACGCTCCTAAAGGACCAGTGCCCACACCAGGCCCAGCAGGCCCAGCAGGGTCGGCCATTTCCAGTAAAAGGTGAAGGCCTGCCCGATGCGGAAGCGGGGGGCCACCGCATGGATCAGGACCGCCACCAGGAAAACCACAAAGGTTTTCAACAGGAAGGCCCACAGGGGCCCTCCCCCCAGGAAGAGCACGGTGAACAGAGAGGTTTCCACGAAGATGGCCACCGCGTGGTACAACTGGAGCATGGCCAGGTATTTGCCTCCGTATTCCACCATGGGGCCGGAGGCGATTTCGTGGGGTGCAACAGGCTGGTCAAAGGGCTTTTTCCCCATCATTCCCTGGAGCGAGATGTCGGCCACGATGGCGGAAAGCGGCAGGGCAAACAGGTTCCAGTGGTGCCAGCCGCCGGCCTGGGCCTGCACAATGTCCCAGAGGGATGCGGTGTTGTACTTCACCATCACGGCGAGGATGGCGAGCACAAAGGGCACCTCGTAGGCGAGCATCAGGGTGAGGCCCCGGGCCATGCCGATGGCGGCGTTGGGGTTGGCGGAATCCCCGGCGCCCAGTGCCATGCCCAGGGGTGCAATCACCACGAGGTAGAGCACCACCAGGAGGTCGCCCTGGAAACTCAGCAGGCGGTAGCCGCCGATGGGCAGGAACAGGAGGGTCAGGAGGCCTCCGGCAAGGGCCATGATGGGGCCGAGGTCAAAGATGGTGCCGTGGGAGATGGCGGTGCGTTTGGAAAGCAGTTTGAGGGTGTCCAGGAAGTTCTGATAGACGGGTGGGCCGTAGCGCCGCTGGATCCGGGCGATCACCTTTCGGGCGATCCCCATGTACAGCAGGCCGGTTGCAATGGCCAGAAGCGGAACCCACACGATGCTGGTGGCTTGAATCCAGTTCATGATACCCCCCGAAGGTAAAAGATGAGGAGCAGGGCCAGAAAGCCCACCAGGTACCACACATAGGTTTGGCCGTTGCCGGTGTACAGGCGGCGGAGCCGCTCGGCGAGGTAGGAAACGAAATCCGCAAGCCAGCGGTACCCCCGATCGGCGCTCCAGCGCAGAAGACCCTGGAACTCCCGGCGCAGGAACCGGTAAAAGTCCGTGGCGTAGTGCATGGAAACCTGGGTGGGGGCTTCTCCGGCGAAGTAGTTGTCCATCTGGGGAACCCGGCGTGAACGGGCCGTGAGGAAGAACACCGCCAGGGCAAGGATCAGGGTGACCAGGAAGGCCAGGCCCACCACGGTGGCGTCAAAAGTGCCGAGCGAGGTGGTGATCCGGCCTGCGGTGTGGGCCAGGGGAGGGAGATGGAACTGCCGCAGGATGGGGTCCACCCACGCCAGGGCGTGGCCCGGGAACAGGCCGAACCACAGGATCAGGGCCGTCAGGATCAACTGGGGCAGCACCAGGAACAGGTTGCCTTCCCGCACGGTTTCGTTTTCCGGCTGCAACTGGCCCAGGAACACCGAGAAGATGAACCGATAGGCGTACAGAAAGGCGGCGGTGGAGGCGGCGAAGATCACCGCCGCCAGGAACACCAGGTGTTTTTCAATGGCGGCCTCGTAGAGGAGCCACTTGGAGGGGAACCCCACGGTGGGCGGCACCCCGGCCAGGGCAATCACCCCTACGAGCACCGACACAAAGGTCCAGGGCATCCGCCGGACCAGTCCTCCGAGTTTGGCAAACTCATCGGTACCGGCCTGGTGAATCACCGCGCCGATGGCCAGGAACAACAGGCCCTTGAAGAGCAGGTGGGAGAGGGCATGGAACAGGGCCCCGGTCAGGGCCAGAGGGGTCCCGATGCCCAGCCCGAAGAGCACATAGCCCAGCTGGCTGATGGAGGAGTAGGCGAGCAAACGCTTGCCGCGTTCCTGGAACGCGGCGTAAAGGGCACCGAGCAGGGCTGTGAGGGCCCCGAACCAGGCCAGCAGATAGCCGGGCAGGGAAACCCCGTGCACGGTGCCCGCCTGGCTCAGCCGCCCGGCCACCAGGGCCAGCAACAGGAGGGCGAAGCCGAAC
>JALXEF010000083.1:0-15976 GCA_027069855.1 Caldifarciminota bacterium | reverse complement strand
CCCATTTTGCTCAGGGCCCCGGAAAGGAAGGCGGTGAGGCCGTCGGGCGCTTCGGCATAGGCATCCGGCGCCCAAACATGGAGGGGCATCACCGCGGCCTTCACGCCGAAGCCCAGGGAAAAGAGCACGAACACGAGGAGGGTTTCGGGCAGGGGGATCCATCCGCGTTGCAGGGCCAGGGCGATGTGGTGGAGGTTCAGGGTGCCGAGCCGGGCGTACAGCACCAGGAGGCCCATCAGCAGGAAGTAGGCGCCGGCGACGCTGAACAGGAAGTACCTGTAGGCGGCTCCCCGGGCCCGTCCTCCCGGGAGCAGGATGAGGGCATAGGAGGTCCAGGTCATCACCTCCCAGAAGAAGAACAGGCTGAGCAGGTTCGGGGAGGCCACAATGCCCACCACCGATCCCAGAAGCCAGAGAAAGGCGGCGGCGTAGAGGGCGCCGAAGGGTTGTCGCCGCGCACGTTCCAGGTCATAGAAGGTCACGAGGGCCCCGAGGCCCATGCCCAGGAATCCGAAGAACCAGCGGAGGGGATCCAGCCCTGCCAGCACGGAGAGCCCGAGGCCCGGGAAGAGTACCAGGGGATCTCGGGCCCCGATCAGGTAGGAGGGGGTGTAGAGCACGAGGGCGGCCGCGGCCACCAGGAAACTCACCCATCGGGCGAGGGCCCGGGAACCCAGGCCCACCAGGTAGGCCAGCACACCCCCGCCGAAGAGCAGGAGCAGCACCCAGGGAAGGGGTACGAGGGGCATCATCTCACAAACCTCCTGTGGCGAGCACCTTAGAGATGTACCATCCGCGGTTCAGCAGTTCGGTTGCCGCGGGTCGCACCAGGTGGAACACTTGGTGGGGAAACGCGCTGAAGAGGAGCAGCAGGACGGCGAGCACCCCCAGGGAAAGGGCCGGGAGCCAGGGGGTACGGCCCGGCACAAGGGGTTTTTGGGGTTCCTGGAAGTACAGAACCTGCAGGAGTCGGAGGTAGTATGCGGCCTCCAGCACGCTGCCCAGAAGGGCCAGAAGGAGCAGGCCGTAGAACTTTGCGCGGGCCGTGGCGTACAGGATGAAGAACTTGCTCCAGAAGCCGCTGAGCGGGGGGAGCCCCAGGGTTCCCAGGATGGCCACGGCAAAGAGCAAGGATACCCAGGGCATCCGCCGGCCCAGGCCAGCCAGGTCTTCCAGGTTTTCCGAGCCGGTTCGCAGGGCCATGAGGCCCAGGCCCAGGAACAGGATGCCCTTGAACACCGCGTGATTGAGCACATGGAACAGGCCGCTGGACACGGCCACCGAGGAACCCACGCCAAAGGCCAGCATGAGAAGGCCCATTTGGCCGATGGAAGAATAGGCGAGCATCCTGCGGACATTGCGCTGTCGCAGGGCTGCGGCCTCGGCCACCAGCAGGGTGAGCACCCCCAGGAGGGCCAGGACATACAAAAGGTTCTGCACGCCGAAGAGGGTGTAGAGCATCCGCAGCAGGGCGTACAGGCCGGCCTTCGCGATGACCGCAGAGAACAGGGCGGTGACGGCCACGGGGGCCCCCTGGTAGGCGTCCGGTGCCCAGCCGTTCAAGGGAAACATCTCGGCTTCCACGCCGAAGGCCACAGCGATGAGCACGAGGGAAAGGTAGAGGATCCGGGGATCCACCTGGTGCAGGTGCCGGGCAATGTCGGCCAGGTTCAGCGTGCCGGTTTGGGTGTACAGCAGGATGAGCCCCAGCAGGTACAGGGTGGAGCCGATGGACCCGATCACCAGGTACTTGAACGCCGCTTCCACCGACTCGCCGGTGCGTTGAAAGCCCGTGAGGGCGTAGGCGGCGATGGAGGTGATCTCCAGGAACACGAACAGGTTGAAGGCGTCGCCGGTGAGCACCATGCCGGTGGCCCCCAGGAGGAGCAGCAGGAACAGCATGGAAAACCGGTCGTGGGGCTCCTTGACCGGGACCTGTACCAGGTACAGGGCGGTCAGCAAACCCACCACCTGGATCAGAAGGGCCAGCAGCAAGCCCAAAGGCCCCACCGTCAGGTTGATGGCAATGGGGGGAGGAAATCCGCCGGTGATGACCACGATGGGGCCGTGGGCCCCCACGCGGGGGATCAGGCTCAGGGCGATCAGGGTGGTGAGGCCCAGGGAGACCACCGGGATCCATCGCTGGAGGGGGCGGTACACGAACCCCACGATGGGGATGGAAAAGGCGAAAAACAGGGGCAGCGCAATCAGGAGGATGGGGTTTACCATCGCAGCGACCTCAGTTTTGAGATGTCCAGGGTTTGCCGTTTCTCGTAGATGCGGATCACGATGCTGAGGGCCATGGCCATCACGGCCACGCCGATCACGATGGCCGTGAGTACGAGGGCGTGGGGAACGGGATCCACGGCCCGCTGGGAGGGATGGGCCAGGAGGTCGGGGCGGTTCAGGATGGGGGCCGTGCGGTCTTTGATGTAGCCCGAGGCCACGATGAACAGGTTCACAGCGGTTTCCATGAGGTCCAGGCCCAGCACGATCTTGATGAGGTTGGTTTTTACCAGCACGAGATACAGGCCGATGAGAAAGAGGGCCGCAGAGCCGCCGAAGTAGAGCAGAGCCTGGTTCATTCGGTGATCTCCTTCATTTCGGAAAGCAGGCCGGTCATTTCGGAGCCCACCTTGAAGCCGATGGTGATGTAGATGAGGGGGATGATGCCGGCGCTGAAGAGGCGGCCCGGGGTGCCCGGCGGCAGGAAGTTCGCGAGGAAGGAGCCGGCCAGATACAGGCCCAGGAGGCCGATGATCACATAGGTCATGCCGGCCAGGCCCTCTATCCAGCGCACCGCGCGGTGGTTCACCCGCCAGTGGTCGTGGGCGAGGAAGCCCAGCAGGTAGGCCAGGGCCACCACCACGCCTCCGGGGAAGCCGCCGCCGGGGGTGAGGTGCCCGTGCACGAACACATAGGCGCCCAGCAAAAGGATGAGCGGGAACAGGATGCGGGTGGCGGTGCGCATGATGAGGGAGGGAGGGGTTTTGGTGCGGCGACGCTTTTCGTCGTGGAGAGCCAGGCCGTGGAGCAGGGCGCCGAGGCCGGTGGCTGCCAGGAAGAGCACGGTGACCTCGCCCAGGGTGTCAAAACCCCGGTACAGGACCACCACGCTGGTCACGATGTTGACCCCGCCCAGGTCCTGGACCCCGTGGTCCAGATAGTACCGGCTGACGGCCATCCGGTCGGTGCCGAAGGGCACCCGGGCCAGGGCCTGGTACAGGGCCACGGCGAGGATCAACAGCAGCAGGATGGCGAGTACGCGGCGTGTCATTTTTCGTACCGCTCCGTTTTTCTCAGGGCCACGAGGAAGATGGCCGTGGTCAGGCCGGCGTCAATGGCTGCTTCGGTGATGGCCACATCCGGGGCCTGCAGCACATAAAAGAGGATGGCTGCCACGAGGCTGATGATGGCGGTGACCACCACGGCGGCCAGGAGGTCGCGGGTTCGCACCACGAAGAGGGCGGCGCCCAGCATGCCGATCACCAGCAGGGTTTCCAGCAGATTCAGCAGCGTCATGCTTCACCTCCTCCCTTGCACGCGTCGTGCTCCTGGCAGTGGTCCACGATGCTCCCTTCCCACAGGGGATAGCCGCTTTTGTAACTGGCCCGGCCGATGGCATGGGAGGACACCGGGTTGGTCAGCAGGATGAAGAGCATGAGCACCAGTGCCTTGGGGAGCCAGGCAGGCTCTGCCAGGCCCACCCCCAGGATCAGGGAGAGGGCCCCCAGGGTGGTGGACTTGGTGCCCGCCTGAAGCCGGTTGTAGACATCGGGGAACCGGTACACCCCCAGGGCGCCGAGGAAGAGGAACAGGGATCCGATCAGGATCAGGGTGCCGGCCACTCCTTGGAGTAGAAGGTTCATAGGCCTCCCTCCAGGTAGCGGGCGATGGCCAGGGTGGCGATGAAGCCCAGGGCGCCGTAGATGAGGGCGATGTCCAGGTAGATGCCGCGCCGGTACCAGAGACCCAGGAGCACCATAAGGCCCATGGTGATGGTGACGAGGGCGTCCACGGCCACCAAGCGGTCGGGCGTTTTCGGGCCCAGGAAGGCGCGCAGCAGCCCCAGCAGCACGCCCAGGCCGATGAGCGTGTAGGCCAGAATCCAGAGCCAGCCGGGGATCATGGGAAAATCCTCTTCAGGCAGGGTTCAAACACACCCGGAATGAGGCGGCGGGCCTCTTCGGGGTCGGTGCTTCGGACATCAATCCAGTGGATGTACAGGGTGTCGTCGTCCACCTCCAGGGTGAGGGTGCCGGGGGTGAGGGTGATGGAGTTGGCCACGGCCATCTTCCCGATGTCGCTGGTCATGCGGGTTTTAACGCGGACGATGCCGGGGTTGAGGGGCATCCGGGGATGCAGGGCGCGATAGGCCACATCCAGGTTCGCCTTGATCATTTGCCAGGTGAAGAAGGGCAGGTAGGCGAGGAGGCACAGGAGCCGGCCGGGAGCCAGGTTCTGGAGCCCGCCCCGGGTAAACCGTCGGTGGGTGAACAGCGCGATCCCTGCCGCCAGCAGGGCGCCGACCGCGGTTTCCTGGGGGTCCAGGGTGCCGGTAAACAGAAGCCACAGCCCGAAGAGCACCAGGGCTGTAAACAGGAACTGACCGATCCGGTGCGCCATGAGGCTCTCCTTGTTCGTGAAGGCTGTCAATTGTAGGGGTGCCCTGCTGTTTTCTCAATAAGATTTCCAGCATTTCAAAGTTTTCGGCCTTTTAAAAAGCTGCAGACTTTCCTTGCTTTTCGGAAGGGTGCCGGCGGCGGCCGTACAATCTGGGGCGGCATGTGGCGCGAGATCCGCGAGTTTCTGGCGGCCCATAGCACCGACCAACTCATGCTGGAACTCGGGTTCCAGCATGAGGCCTTCGCCCTCCTGGTGCTCGGGAGCCTCATCGGGTTTCCCCTGGCTCCGGGCGATGTGGCGCTGCGACTGTTGCCCTATGTGGAGGACGACCTTATTCTGCTGTTCCGTCGGACCCAAACCCTGGAAGACCGTCTGGCCGAACTCCTCGGCCACCTGGAACTCGGATGAACACCTGCTTTTTCCTGGGAAAGGGAGGCGTCGGCAAGACCACGCTGGCCCTGGCCTGGGGGCTGGCCCGGGCCCGGGAGGGGCGCCGGACCCTGGTCCTGTCGCTGGATCCGGCCCATAACCTGGCGGACTACACCGGCCATGCCCTGGCCGACGAGCCCCGGGAGGTGCAGCCGGGCCTCTGGCTCCAGGAGGTGGACATCGGCCGCCGGTCGCAGGCGGTGCTGGATCGGGTGCTCCGGCTGATGCGGAGTTCCTACCGGCACCTGGAGGTGCTGAACCTGGAGCATACCCTGGAAACCCTGCGGTACTCCCCGGGCGCCGAGGAATCGGCGTACCTGGAGGTGCTGCAGGAGGTGCGGCAGGGGCCGTGGGACGCCGTGGCCGTGGATTTGCCGCCCACAGGTCTGGCCCTCAAACTGGTGCACCAGCCCTTCGCCAGCCTGCTCTGGGTGCAGCGATTGCTGGCCCTCCGGCAGCAGGTGCGCCGCCTGGAGGCCACGGTGGCCCGGCTCCACGGCCGCCCGGCACCGCAGGACCCCGTGTTCCGGGAACTGCTCCGGCTCTTTGAGGAGTATGAAGGCCTGATCCGGTGGTTCCGGAGCGAGGCGGTGGCCTGGTACCTTGTGGAAACCCCGGAACCCGCGGCCCGGGAGGAGGCCCGCCGGATCCGGGAAGCCCTGCACCGCCTGAAGATCCACCGTTTGCAACGGGTGTGCAATCGGTGCGAAGGGGCGGAACCCGGAAGTGTGCCCGAGATGCCGGGGCCGCTCAGGTTTCCTCAGGATTTCGGGGCCCTGGGCCGCCGTCTTCCCCCAGCGCCAGGGGAATCACCAGAAACACCATAAGGCCGGGCACCAGCAGGTACAGCAGCCACCAACCCTCCCCCGGGAACACATGGGCGCCCTGGTCCAGCAACAGGAGAAGGCCCGGGGGCAAGGCGGCCATCCACAAACCCCAGGAAAGTACCTCGGCAAATCCCAGGGGAGCCAGCCCCTCCAGGGCGGTGACCACCGCGGCGCCGATCAGGACCCCACCGGTGATCCAGAGCAGGAGTTCCAGAAACCGGGAGAACCGGGCAGGTTGGTCCGGCGGCGCCTGCCACGAGACGCCGGCCACCTCGGGCCGTTGCAGCAGGCGCCGGATCCGCTGCCGGTACGCCGGGGTGTTCCACTCGGCCTTCAGGTGGGCGGTCCACACCGGGGGCACCACCTCCGGCCCCACGGTCTGGATCCCCCGTTCCAGCAGGGTATCGCGCTGCGCGATCCACCGGGCCACGGTTTCGGCGGGCCAGTAGGTAAGGCTTTCCAGGCCCGGCAGGGTTTCCAGGAGAGGACGCAGCCGGCCCTCGGGCGTGCCGGGAGCGAGCACCACCTCCAGCCGGGCGCCCTGATGTTTCCAGACCTGGAGCCCCAGCGCGGCCCTCAGGTGCAAAAGCGCCAGGGTCCACAGGACCAGCGAGGCCGCCAGGGTGCCGGTGGTTCTCACCGTTGCAGAACCTCCGGGTTGACCGGTGTGAGCGGAGGTTGGCCCTGCAACACCCGGATCAGGTTTTCCACCGCCAGGTGGGCCATGCCCTCCCGGGTGCGGTGGGTGGCCGAGCCGATATGGGGCAGCAGCACAACATTGTCCATCTGCCTGAGTTCTTCCGGCACCTCGGGCTCGTGTTCGTACACATCCAGGCCGGCGCCCCGGATCTTTCCTTCCTTGAGGGCGGCGATCAGGGCCTGTTCATCAATCACCGGCCCGCGGCCCGTGTTGATGAGGATCGCCGTGGGCTTCATCCGGGCCAGGCGTTCCCGGTTGATCAGGTGCCGGGTTTCCGGGGTGAGGGGCAGGTGGATGGACACCACGTCCGCGGTTTTCAGCAGATCGTCCAGCGGCAGTTTCCGGGCGCCGGTCATGCCCTCCAGCGTGTAGTTCCGGCGGCGGGACCAATAGACCACCTGCATGCCCAGGGCGTGGGCCTTCAGGCCGGCGAGGGTGCCGATGCGGCCCGCGCCCACCACCCCGAACACCGCGCCGGCGAGTTCCATGCCCAGGAACAGGTCGGGCTGCCAGCCCACGAACCTTCCCTGGCGCACGAAGCGGTCGGCCTCGGCGATGCGACGGGCCACGGCAAACATCAGGGCGATGGCAAGTTCGGCGGTGGCATTGGACAGGATGTCCGGGGTGTTGGTCACGAGGATCCCGCGTTCGGTGGCCGCCTGCACATCAATGTTGTCGTAGCCCACGGCGTAGTTAGCCAGGATGCGCAGGCGTCGAGCGTGCTCCAGGAGGTCCCGGTCAAAGCGGTCGCGCAGAAGGCAGAGGATGCCGTCGTAGGTTTCCACCGCCCGGCGGAGTTCCTCCCGGGTGGGCGCCCGGTCCTCGGGGAACACCGTGACCTCCGCCACGGCGGCGAGTTTTTCCAGGGCGTTGCCCGGGATCCGGGGCGAGGTGACAAACACGCGGGGCCTGCTCACGGCGACGACTCCTCCGGTTTTGAGGCTTTAGGTTTCAGCAGCAGGATCTCCACCCGGCGGTTGCGGGCCCGGCCGGCTTCGGTGGTGTTCGGCGCCAGCGGCTGCGCGGCCCCCATTCCCTTCACCTCAAACTGCTCCGGCGGCAGGCCTTCCACCTTCACGAAATAGTCGCGGACGGCCCGGGCGCGGGCCAGCGAAAGCCCTTTGTTGTTGCGGTACTTTTTGCGCCAGGCCCGGCCCAGGGGCACATTATCCGTGTGGCCGACGATGCGGACCCGAAGTTCCGGGTGGGCCCGGAGATAGGCGGCGATTTTCCGGAGCACGGGCAGGGCGGATACGGGCAGGCCCGTGCCGCCGGGGTCAAACCGTAACACCTCTTCGGTGGCCCGGATCCGGATCAGGGAGTCTTCGTCGGAAATCTCGAGGCCGGGCAGCGAGTCCAATTGGGCCAGGGTGGGCGGCGCCTCGGCGGGCTGGGTCGACCGGGCCAGTTGCCGGCGGGCCTGTTCCACGCTCCGGCGTTCGCGTTCCAGCTGTTCCCGGGCCTGTTCCAGGACCTCCCATTCGTACTGGAGCCGCCGCTGCTGGCGTTCCAGTTCCTGGAGCCGGGCCTCCAGGCGCTGGAGCCGTTCCTGGCGTTCCTGTTCCGCGCGCAGGCGCTGCTGCCGCTCCTGCTGCTCCCTGCGGGCGTTGCCCCAGTGGACCACCAAACTCACCCGGTGTTCCCAGTGGCGCAGGGGCCAGTGCCGGTACCGGAACAGCCCGGTGTACTGGAAATCCAGATCGGTGGCCTCCCGGCGCCGGCTCAGGAGGCCGAAGCCCACGGCAATCCGCGGATTGCTGAAGGCCTGGGTTTCCAGGTGGACCCCCAGGCCGGTGGTGAGCAGGGGGAGGGCCCAGGGCAGGCGCCGGGGCGTGGGCAGGGACCAGGGTTTCCAGGCTGCGAGTACCAAGCGGGTGCTCTCGGGCCGGTACACGAAGCCGCCCACGATCCAGGGGAGCCAGCGGGAAACCCGGGTGAGGTTCAGCGAGAGGCCGCCCCAGTATCGGCGGGTGTGGGGCCACAGGGAGGCGTTCCGCACACCCGCGCCAAAAAAGCCGTAGCGGATTTCCGGGGGACGGTAAAACACGGAGGCCGCCAGCCGTGGGCCGCCCCGGCCCGCGAGCGGGGGCACCGAAGAATCCGCCGGAAACCGGTTTTCCAGGGCGATCCCCAGGTGCCAGCGTCGCCACCGGTAGGCCAGGGCGCCGCCGAGGCCGCTGCCCCAGGAGGTCTGGCGTTGTCCGTAGGTGGCGGCCTGGCCAGCGTACAGATGGGGCCGCACGCGCCAGGCGTGGGCCGCGGTGGCGATCCCGGCGTGCTGCCGCCAGAGGCTGTGGTTCCAAAGGCCGTAAGAGATGCCGGAACTCGGCCGTTCCAGTCGGGTCAGCACGGAGGGCGTAGAGAGGAACGCGGTAGGCGGGGCTGCGAAATCCAGCCCTCCGAAGAGTGCCGATCGAGCGTCCTGGGGCAGGCCCAGGAGCGAGAGAAGCAGCGGCATCCAGAACATGCATCAAGGGTAAGCGAGGAGCCGGTCCACTGCAACGCGCCCGCGGGTTCCGATGGTTGAGAAACATGGTCGGGCATATACTTAAACGCCATGGCTGGCAAGACCTTTTACCTGGAAACCCTGGGGTGCCGGGCGAACCAGTACGACAGCGAGGTGCTCCGGCGGTACCTTCTGGGGTCCGGATACCGGGAGGTGGACCATCCCGGCGAGGCCGATGTGGTCATCGTGAACTCCTGTGTGGTCACCCACAAGGCCGAGCGGGATGTACGCAAATTGTTGAATCGGGCCCGCCGGGAGGCCAGGCCCGAAACCCGGGTGATCCTGACCGGGTGCATGGTGCCGCTTCGCCGTCGGGTGCCCGCCGATTTCCAGGGAACCCTGGGTGAGGTACTGGACCACCTGAAGGCCCGGCACCCCCTGCCAGCGTTCCGGCAGAAGCGGGCCCGGGCCATCCTGAAGATCCAGGAGGGCTGCAGTTTTCGGTGTGCCTACTGCATCGTGCCCCGGGTGCGGGGCCCGGCCCGGTCACGCCCCCTGGACCAGGTGCTGCAAGAGGCCCGGGATCTCGTGGCCGCCGGGTTCCAGGAGATCGTGATCACCGGCATCCAGGTGGGGGGCTGGGGCCGCGACCTGGGGTATCGCCTGGCCGATCTCTTTCGCCAGATCCTGGCCCTTTCGCCGCGACTGCGGCTGCGGCTTTCTTCCATCCTGCCCCACTACCTGACACCCGATCTCCTGGACTTCTGGGCCTCGGAACCCCGGATGGCTCGCCATTTCCACCTGCCCCTGCAATCGGGCTCCGCCCGCATCCTGCGGGCCATGCGCCGGCCCTATACCCTGGAGCAGTTTGAAAACCTGGTGTGGGCGATCCACGAGCGGATGCCCAACGCTGGCATCGGTACCGACCTCATCGCCGGGTTCCCCGGCGAAACCGAGGCCGACTTTGAGGAGACCTACCGGTTTGTAGAGCGCCTGCCCTTCACCTACCTGCATGTGTTTGAGTTCTCGCCCCGGGAGGGCACCGAGGCCGCCGAACTGCCGAACCCGGTGCCGCCGCCGGTGCGCAAGGCCCGGGTGCGCCGCCTGATTGCCCTGGGAGAAGCCAAACGGCGGGCCTTTCTGGAACAGCAGGTGGGCAGGGTGGAGGAGGTGCTGGTGGAGCAGCAGCGGAACAACGGCCATGTGCGGGGCACCACCGGCAATTACCTGCGGGTTCTGATTCCGGGGGCATGGGAAACCGGTCGACTGGTGAAGGTGCGGCTTCGGGAGGTACGGGAATCCCGGGTCCTTTTGGCCGAGCCCCTGGAACCTGCCGGGCCGTTGTCTTGACGCTTCCCGCACCGTTGTGATACCATTAAGGCACATCGGGGAGTAGCGCAGCCTGGTTAGCGCACCTGCCTTGGGAGCAGGGGGTCGGCCGTTCGAATCGGCTCTCCCCGATTTTTTTATTGTCCACCGCAGCACATCCCCTGGGTGTCCTGTCGTTGCCCCCGCTGTGCCGGTTTGGTACAGCCGAACAGAAACCGTCCTTCGCACCTTCCGAAAGTTAATCAAACCTCCGAAGGTAATTTTCGGCAGGATTTTTGCATCAGAAGGGGGCAGAAAGGAGGGCCCTATGGAGATCCAGAGGACCATCAAGTACGAGGCGGAACTGGATCGCCAGTTCGCCTACGAGATCGCCCAGTCTCCTGGGGCCGAAACCCTCTTTGAGTGCATCCAGTGTGGCGCGTGCTCCGCGGCCTGTCCCGTGTCCATTTACATGGACCTGACCCCCCGCCGGGTGATCGCCATGACCCGGGAGGGCTTCAAGCACGAGGTGCTTTCTTCTCTCACCATCTGGCTCTGTTCCTCGTGCTATGCCTGTACCGTGGAGTGTCCCGTGGGCATCAAGGTGACGGATGTCATGTATGCCCTGAAGCAACGCGCCATCAAGGAGGGCTATGGCCCCAGGAAGGTGCTCACCCGCCTCCTGGCCCAGTCCTTCTTCCAGGCGGTGAAAGAGGACGGTCGGGCTACCGAACGCAAGGTCATGCTGCGACTGTATCGCCGCGCCGGCCTGGACCATCTGATCCGGATGGCCCCGCTGGGCCTGAAACTCTGGCGCACCGGCCGGCTGAGCGCCTTCGGTACCGAACGCATCAAGAACCCCGCCGAGGTCCGCACCCTGCTGGAGTGCCTGGAGGAGCAGGAGGGAGGGAAGTCACCATGAGCGGCTACGCCTATTACCCCGGCTGTTCCCTCCTGGGGACCGGGAAGAGCTACGATGAATCCGTACGGGCCGTGTTTGAGGCGCTGGGGGTGCCCCTGCAGGAACTGGAAAACTGGAACTGCTGCGGGGCCACGGCCTACTCGTCCATTGACGAGTGCACGGCCTTCGCCCTGGCCGCCCGGAACCTGGCCCTGGCGCATCGGCGGGGCGACCCCATCCTGGCCCCCTGCCCCAACTGCTATCTGGTGCTGACCAAAACCCAGCGGTACCTGGAACAGTATCCGGAGATCCGCCAGCGCATCGTCCAAACCCTGGAACGCCTGGGCCTGAACCTGGGCCACGATGTGCCCATTCGGCATCCCCTCCAGGTGCTTTCTGAGACCCCGGGCCTGGAGGCCATCCGCCAGAAGATTCAGAAGCCCCTCAAGGGGCTGCGGGTGGCCCCCTATTACGGCTGCCTGCTGGCCCGCCCCTATCCCATCGTGGAGGACCCCTGGAACACCACGATCCTGGAAGACTTCATCCGGGTGACCGGCGCCGAGGTAGTGCCCTACGCCTACCGCACCCGGTGCTGCGGCGGAGCGTTGACCGGCGTGGTGCGGGAGGCCGGGCTCCGGATGGTTTACATCCTGCTCCGGGAGGCCCTGCGGCAGGGGGCCCAGGCGGTGGTGACCACCTGCCCCCTGTGCCAGTTCAACCTGGAGGCCTTCCAGGATCAGGCGTTGCGCAAGAACGGTATCCAGGAGCGGATCCCCGTGCTCTACTTCACCCAGCTCCTCGGGCTCGCCCTGGGACTGCCTCCCAAAAAACTCGGGCTGCACCGCCACCTCATTCCCTTCCAACCCCAACGGAAAGCCCTACAGGAGGCGGTGGCATGAAGGGCAACGGTGAAGTTCCCCGGATCGGTGTGTATGTGTGTGATTGCGGCACCAACATCGCCGGTAAGGTCCGGGTGGCCGAGGTGGTGGAGTTCGCCCGCGACCTGCCCGGCGTGGTGGTGGCCCGGGAGTACAAGTACATGTGCTCGGATCCGGGCCAGGACCTCATCAAACGCGACATCCAGGAGTACAACCTGAATCGCATCGTGGTGGCCTCCTGTTCGCCGCTGCTCCACGAGCACACCTTCCGGAAGGCCACGGCCGAGGGCGGCCTGAACCCGTACCTGGTGCACCATGTGAACATCCGTGAGGATGTGTCCTGGGTGCACGAGGATTCCGATGAAGCCACCCGCAAGGCCAAGGCCATCGTGCACGGCGCCGTGCTCCGGGTGGCCTGGCAGAAGCCCCTGGAGCCCCAGTCGGTGCCGGTGCGCGACAGCGCTCTGGTGGTGGGCGGCGGCATCGCCGGCATCTCTGCGGCCCTCACCCTGGCCGAGGCCGGCAAACAGGTGTACCTCGTGGAACGCGAACCCACGATCGGGGGCCACATGGCCAAGTTTGACAAAACCTTTCCCACCCTGGACTGCGCCGCCTGCATCCTCACCCCCAAGATGACCGCGGTCAAGGACCACCCCAACATCACCCTGATCACCTACGCCGAGGTGGAGGAGGTGGACGGCTATGTGGGCAACTTCAAGGTGAAGGTGCGCAAGAAGCCCCGGTATGTGCACGAAGACCGCTGCGTGGGGTGCCTGGAATGCATTGAAGCCTGCGTGTTCAAGGAACCCCGGTTCCCCAACGAGTTTGACCTCGGCCTTTCCAAACGCAAGCCCGTGTATATCCCCTTCCCCCAAGCCGTACCGCCAGTGGTGACCATTGACCCCGATACCTGCCTGTACCTGCGGTTCGGCAAGTGCAAGAAGACCTGTGTGGAGGCCTGCGGCGACCGCAACGCCATTGACTTTGACATGAAGCCCGAGACCCTGGAACTGGAGGTGGGCACCATCATCCTGGCCACGGGCTTCAAGACCTTTGATCCCACCCGCACGCCCAAGTACGGCTACGGCCGGTTCCCTGAGGTGTACACCTCCCTGGAGATCGAGCGGCTGGTGAACTCCTCTGGCCCCACCGGCGGCGAGGTGGTGATGCGCAACGGCCAAAAGCCCAAACGCGTGGGCATCATCCACTGCGTGGGATCCCGCGACAAGAACACCAATCCCTGGTGCTCCAAGGTGTGCTGCATGTACTCCCTGAAACTCGCCCACCTGATCCACGAGCGCAGCGGTGCCGAGGTGTACAACTTCTACATTGACATGCGTACGCCCGGCAAGGGCTACGAGGAGTTCTACAATCGGCTGGCCAAGGAAGGGGTGCACCTGATCCGCGGACGGGTGGCCGAGGTGACCGACGCGCCACTGCATCCCGAAGAGGAAGGTAAACTCATCATCCGGGTGGAGGACACCAACATCGGGGTGGTGCGGCGGATCCCCGTGGACATGGTGGTGCTGGCCGTGGGGCTGGAGCCCCAGCCCGACGCCGATGAGGTGCGCCGCCTGTTCAACATCTCCTGTTCCACCGAGGGCTGGTTCCTGGAGCGGCATCCCAAACTGGCGCCGGTGGAGACCTTCACCGACGGCGTGTTCGTGGCCGGGGCCTGCCAGGGGCCCAAGGACATCCCCGAAACCGTGGCCCAGGCCCAGGCGGCGGCCGCCAACGCCCTGGCCCTGATGGACAAGGGCTCCGTGGAGATGGAACCCAATGTGGCCCGGGTGAACGAAGAACTCTGCTCCGGGTGCCACATCTGCATCGGCCTGTGCCCCTACGGTGCCATCTCCTTCAACGAGGAAAAGAAGGTGGCCGAGGTGAACGAGGTGCTGTGCAAGGGGTGTGGCACCTGTACCGCCGCCTGCCCCTCCGGCGCCCTGAGCCAGAACCTGTTCAGCGACCACGAGGTGTTTTCCGAAATCATGGGGGTGCTGCTATGAGCGCCTACGAACCCAAGATTGTGGGAATCTTCTGCAATTGGTGCGCCTATACCGCGGCCGACCTGGCCGGCATCTCCCGTATGAAGTACGCGCCCAATGTGCGCATCATCCGGGTGATGTGCTCCGGCCGCTTTGACCCCCAGATGGTGTTCTGGGCCTTCAAGCACGGCGCCGACGGGGTGCTCATCGCCGGGTGCCACCCTGGCGATTGCCATTACCAGGAGGGCAACTACAAGGCCCTGCGGCGCTACAAACTGCTGCAGAAACTCCTGGATCAACTGGGCATTGAACGCGAGCGGGTGCGGCTGGAATGGATCTCCGCCTCCGAGGGCGAAAAGGTCAAGCAGGTGATCGATGAGATGACCGAAACCCTGCGGCGCCTGGGACCCCTGAAGATCCAGGAGGCCCCCGGCGAGGAGGCGGCCGCGGCACCGGCCGCAGGAGGTGGGCATCATGGCTGAGAAACCCAAGGTGGCCTTTTACTGGTGCGGCTCCTGCGGTGGCTGCGAGGAGGCCGTGGTGGACCTGGCCGAGGACCTCCTGACCGTGGCCGAGGCCGTGGACATCGTGCTCTGGCCGGTGGCCATGGACTTCAAAAAGCAGGATGTGGAGGCCCTGCCCGACGGCGCCATCACGGCGAGCTTCATCAACGGCACCGTGCGCCTGTCGGAACACGAGGAATGGGTCAAACTCCTGCGCCGGAAGTCGCAACTGGTGTTTGCCTTCGGCAGCTGTGCCCACCTGGGGGGCATCCCCGGCCTCGCCAACCTTTCCAATCGCGAGGAGATCTTCCGCTGGTACTACAAAGAAGGCCCCACCGTCCACAACCCCGACGGCCATGAGCCTACCCCCGAGTTTCGGCAGAACGGCTATGCCTTTGAACTGCCCGAGTTCTGGAACACGGCCCGCGCCCTGGACCAGGTGATTGAGGTGGACTACTACATCCCCGGGTGTCCGCCGCCGGCCCATATCGTGAAGGACGCGGTTATGGCCCTGCTCCAGGGCCAGTTGCCCCCCAAGGGCAGCGTGCTGGCCGGCAGCCGGGCGCTGTGCCACGAGTGCCCGCTCAACGAAACCAAGCCCGAGAAGTTGCTGCTCAAGGACCTGAAGCGCCCCCACGAGGTGATCCCCAAACCCGACGAGTGCCTGCTGGCCCAGGGGCTGCTGTGCCTGGGGCCGGTGACCCGGGGCGGCTGCGGCGCCCTCTGCATCAACGCCCATATGCCCTGTACCGGCTGCTTCGGCCCCCTGGACCACATCCGGGATTTCGGGGCCAAGGGCCTGGGCGCCCTGGCGTCCATCGTGGATTTCCAGGATGAGGACGACATCGAACGGGCCCTGGAGAAGATCCCGGATCCCGTGGGCACCTTCTTCAAGTACTCCCTGCCGGCCTCCCTGGTGCAGCGCCGAAACATGGGAGGGAAGACATCATGAAGATCACCATTGACCCCATCACCCGCCTGGAGGGCCACGGCAAGATTGAGATCTTTTTGAACGACCAGGGCCGGGTGGACCGGGCCTACTTCGTGGTGCCGGAACTGCGGGGCTTTGAGATCTTCGCCCGCGGCCGGCCCGCCGAGGAGATGCCCCAGATCACCGCCCGCATCTGCGGCGTGTGCCCTTGGGCCCACCACTTCGCCTCGGCCAAAACCCTGGATGACCTCTGGAAGGTGGAACCCCCGGAGCCCGCCCGTAAGCTCCGCGAACTCGTGTACAACGTGTTCATGCTGGAGGACCACGCCCTGCACGTGTACATCCTGGGTGGGCCCGACTTCATCGTGGGGCCCAAGGCTCCCAAGGCCCAGCGCAATGTGCTGGGCGTGATCCAGAAGGTGGGCCTGGAGGTAGGCAAGCG
>JALXEF010000082.1 GCA_027069855.1 Caldifarciminota bacterium | reverse complement strand
AGGGGAAGGTGGAGGCAGCCGGAGTCAGCGTTCCGATGGGCAGGAGAAAGATCCAATGACCCGAGTTCCCCCCTTCCGGTGTAAACGTATTTCAGGACTTGACAAGCCTAAATCGTCCCCGCCCCTGGTGGGCGGGGATTGAGGGGAGGGGGATCATTCGCCGTGGAGGGCCTGGTAGATGCGCCGGGCGGTTTTGGGGCCGATGCCGGGCACCTGGGCAATCTCCTCGGGCGAGGCCGCCATGAGCCGGCTCACGGAACCAAAGGCCCGCAGCAACTGCTGCTTGCGCAGGGGCCCGACACCGGGCAGGGTGTCCAGCAGGGAAGCCAGGGCGTTCTTGGTGCGCAGTTTGCGGTGATACCCCAGGGCGAAACGGTGGGCCTCGTCGCGGATCCGCTGGAGCAGGCGCAGGGCCTGCGACCGGCCCGGCAGCATGATCACCTGGCCCTCTTCGGTGACCAGTTCGTCCAGCCGTTTGGCCAGGCCCAAAAGCCGCACCTCCTCCACGCCCAGCACCTCCAGGGCCTCGCGGGCCGCCCGCACCTGGCCCACGCCGCCGTCAATCAAGAGCAACTGGGGCAGTTCTTCGGCGCTTTCCAGTTCCTCGCGGAGCCGCCGTTCCACGATCTCCCGCATCATGGCATAGTCGTCCACGCCCTCGGTGCGGCGGATGCGGTACCGGCGATAGCCCGACTTGTACGGCTTGCCCATGCGGAACTCCACCGACGACCCCACGGCCTGCCGGCCAAACAACTGCGACACATCAAAGGCCAGGATCCGCACCGGAGGATGGGGCAGGTGCAGCAACTCTTGCAGTTCCCGCACCGCGGGAGGGATCAGGGTGCGCCCCTGTTTCCACTGGAGTTCCTGTTCCAGGATGCGGCGCGCATTCTCCCGCGTGAGGTCCATCAGCGAGGCCTCGCGGGGGTGCGCGCCCCGGAACACCACCCGACCGCCCCGGCGGGCCACCATCTCGGCGAGGGTCTCGGGCTGGCCCGGCGGCGGGTCCGTGACCACCGCATCCATGCCCAGGGCGCTGCTGGAGTAGTACAGGGCCAGGAAGTGGTCCAGGAGTTCCCGGGGGCCGGCCTCCGCCGGTACCTCCAGCACGAAGTGCTCCTTTTCTTGCACCTTGCCGTTGCGCACCTTGAGCACCATGGCCACGGCGGTGTTCCCCTCGTGGGCCAGGGCCACAAAGTCCTTGTTTTCCGTGCCGGGCCCCACGATCTGTTGCCGTCCCATCACCTGGTAAATGGCCCGCAGCTGGTCGCGGAGCACCGCGGCCTCCTCAAACCGGAGATCCCGGGCGGCGCGCTGCATGTCCTGTTCTATGCGTTCCACCAGGGATCGGAAGTTGCCCGACAGAAAATCCAGGGCGCCCTGTACCGCCCGGGCGTAGGCCTCGCGGACCTCAGGGGTGTCGCGGAAACACGGGCCCAGACACCGGCCGATGTGATAATCCAGGCAGGGAGGGATGGGCCGACGGGCCGGCAACCGGTACTTGCAGGTGCGCAGGGGAAAGAGTTTGCGCAGCAGGCGGATGACCTTCCGCATGCTCTGGGCGCTGGTGTACGGGCCGAAGAGCACGGAGCCGTCGTCGCGGAGGTCGCGGGTGGGAAAGATGCGGGGATAGGGTTCCTGCACCGTGATCTTGATGTAGGGGTACTTCTTGTCGTCCTTGAGCCGGATGTTGTACCGCGGCTGGTACCGCTTGATGAGGTTGGCCTCCAAGAGCAGGGCCTCGGCCTCGGACCGGGTGACCAGGTATTCCAGGTCGGCGGCGCGTTCCAGCATGCGCCGGATGCGGGGATCGTGGGGGTCCTGGGCGTAGGCGGCCAGTCGGTGGCGAAGATCTCGGGCCTTGCCGATGTACAGGTAGCGGCCCTGGGCGTCTTTGAAGAGATACACCCCCGGCCGATTGGGCACATCCGGCAGCTGGGCCTTCAGGTCAAGCATTCTCCTCCAGGGTTTCGAGAATTTGCAGGCTGCGGGAGGTGCCCAGGCGGGTGGCGCCGAGGGCGATGTATTCCAGGGCCTGCTGGGCCGTGCGGATGCCGCCGGCGGCCTTGACCTGCAGGGCGTCACCGGCCGCGGCCTTCAGCAGGGCCACATCCCACGGCGTGGCGCCGCCGGGCCCGAAGCCCGTGGAGGTTTTCACGAACTGGGCCCCGGCCTCCCGCACCAGCCAGGTTCCCAGCACCTTTTCCTCGTCGGTGAGCAGCGCGGTTTCCAGGATGACCTTGAGCACGCCGTCGGGCCCCATGGCCTCGCGCACCGCCCGGATGTCCTGTTCCACATACCGCAGGTTGCGGGCCTTGAGGTGGCCGATATGGATCACCATGTCCACCTCCGAGGCCCCCCGTTCTATGGCCAGGGCGGCCTCCTCGGCCTTGGCCTGGGTGAGGGTGGCGCCCAGCGGAAACCCCACCACGACACAGGTGGCCACGGAACTGCCGGCCAGGATCCTGGCCACCAGTTCGCCGTAGGACGGGTTCACGCAGACGGCCCGGAACCCGTGTTCCAGGGCCTCGTGGGCCACGCGTTCCGCATCGGCCGGTGTGGCCTCGGGTTTCAGCAGGGTGTGATCCATATAGCGGGCGAGTTCGGCCCGGCTCAACTTCGGCGGCGCCGGCGGCCGGTTCAGCCGGTTCCGGGCCTCCTCAAGAACCCGTTGAATCTCCTGGGTGTTCATGGCGTTCCCTCCGGTTTTTGGGCGATCAGCAGTTGGGATTTCCCCCGAACCCGGGCCAGGTGCACCAGGCCCCACAGGGGCAAAAGGAGCCACTGGAACGCGGCATCCCGCAGGCGTACGCCGTCCCACACCCGGCGGAGTTTCCAGGAGCGCTCGGCCGGGGTGGGCCCCGACCGGAGCCAGGCCACCAGCTGTTCGGTGGAGGTGGGGAACCGGCTCAGGCGCCGGGCCACGCTGTAGCCCGGGTTGGGCCGCAGGGAGCCGTGGTACACCACTTCAAAGCCCACGAGCCGCACGGCATAGGCCAGGGCCCGGGGGGTCCAGCGGGTGAGATGATGCGGGGGATAGTCCTCGGGCGACCGGCGGAGCCCCCATCGCAGGCTGGCCCGGGTTTCGTCGGGCACGCTGATGCCCACGATGCCGCCGGGTTCCAGCATTTGGAAGATGAGTTCCAGGGTTTCCCGGGGCCGGTCCAGGTGTTCCAGCACCTCAAACATGGTGATCCGGTGGAACCGGAGTTCGGGATGGGCCTTGTGGAAGGCCTCCAGGGTACCGGCGAAGAACCGGGAAACGCCCTGGCGTTCGCAGTATTCTCGCCCCAGAGGCGAGGGGTCCAGTCCCCAGGCGATGCCGCCCCGGGCCTGTACGGCCCGGGCGAAGGCACAGCTGCCCGAGCCCACATCCAGGAGCCGCAGCCCCCGCACCGGCACCCGCCGCAGGAACGCCAGATGGGCAGGCGACAGGGGCAGCCGGATGCCGGCCTGCAGGTAGAGCAGGGGAATCCGGTAGCCGTCCAGTTTCCAGGCCTCATCCTGTTCAGGGGCGTAGTACCGGGCCTCCGGCGCCCGGAAGGGCCAGGCGAACCGGACATCGCACCGGGGACACCGATAGATCTCATAGCCGTCGGTGCGGTCCACCCGTTCAAACCCGGTTTCATGATGACACACAGGACAGCGCATCGTGCCGAAATTATAGCGCCCGTATAATCAAAGCACCGGCAATGTTTCTACGGCCCACCACCTATAAACGCGTGACCGCGGTGCTTCTGGGTGCCCTGGCGGGCGACCTGGTGGGCGAGATCATCCGCCGGCTCCTTCCTCCGGGTACGGTCAAGGATGTGGTGCTCTATCCGATTTCCTTTGGCTTCTCGCCCTTTACGCTGGACCTGGTGATCTTTAAAATCACGCTGGGCCTGACCATCTCCTTTAACCTGATGGCCCTGCTCTTTGTGTTTTTGATGGTGTTCCTGCTGTGGAAATTCTGACATGAAAAACCGCATCTGGTACCCGATCCTGCTCCTGCTGCCGGCCCTGGTCATCCTCGGCACCTTCAAGTTTTACCCCATCCTTTCGGCATTTCGCCTGTCCTTCTACGACTGGGGGATTTCCGGCGAAAAGGGCTTTGTGGGGCTGGAGAACTTCCGCGCCCTGTTCCAGGACCCCTTCTTCTGGCAGTCCCTGTTGAACACCCTGTGGTACACCGTGTTCACGGTGCCCCTGAGCATTGCGTTTTCCCTGTTCGTGGCGGCCCTCCTGAACCGGGGCATCAAGGCCCTGGGCCTGTACCGCACCATCTACTTCCTGCCGGTGGTCACCTCCATCGTGGCGGTGTCGGTGGTGTGGAAATGGCTCTACGATCCCCAGCGGGGTCTGTTCAACTACCTGTTGATGCTGCTGCACCTGCACCCGCTGCAGTGGCTGGAGGAGCCGCGGGGCGTGTTTGAACTGCTCCTGGGGCGTTCCCTGCCCACGGCCCTGAAGGGTCCGTCGCTGGCCCTGTTTTCCATCTCCCTGATGTCGGTGTGGAAGAGCATGGGCTACAACATCGTGATCTTCCTGGCGGGCCTGAAGAACATTCCCCAGGTGTACTACGAGGCCGCCCGGATCGACGGTGCCGGCCCCTGGCAAACCTTCCGGAATGTCACCGTGCCGCTGCTCTCGCCCACCACCTTCTATGTGACCATTATGACCACCATCGTGTCGCTCCAGGTGTTTGCGCCCATCTGGACCATGACGGGCCCGCCGCCCGGCGGCCCCCTGGGCACCACCTCGGTGGTCATCTATTACCTGTACCAGAAGGGCTTTGAGGAATACCAGGTGGGTTACGGCTCGGCCATCGCCTTCGTGTTCTTCCTCATCATCCTGGCCATCACCGTGCTGCAAAAGACCGTGCTGGAGAAACGCGTGTACTACGAGGTGTAGCGATGAAGCGGCTTTCCTGGGATAAACCCCTGATCTACCTGATCCTGAGCGTGGGCGCCATCCTGATGCTCCTACCCTTCCTGTGGATGCTGTCCACCTCCTTCAAGACCATCGCCGAGTCGTTGCAGTTTCCGCCCACCTGGATCCCGCAGCACTTCACCCTGGAGAACTACAAGATCGTGTGGACCAAGGTGAACTTCCCGCGATACATCTGGGTATCCACGGTGGTCACCTTCTTCACGCTCATCGGTGTGCTCATCACCGCCACCATCACGGCCTACGCCCTTTCCTGGTTCCACTTCAAGGGCCGGGAAGTGGTGTTCGTGGCGATCCTTTCGCTGATGATGGTGCCCATTCCGGTGTATGTGGTGCCGCTGTTTATCCTGGTGCAGAGCCTGGGCTGGGTGGACACCTTCTACGCCCTGATCGTGCCCTGGACCGTCAACATCTTCGGCATTTTCCTGCTGCGGCAGCATTTCCGCTCGGTGCCGCGGGATCTTTACGATGCCGCGGTCATTGACGGCTGTGGCCGTCTGCGGTTCCTGTGGCAGATCCTGATTCCCCTGACCAAGCCGGCCCTCGTGACCATCGCGGTGTTTGAAATCATCGGCTCCTGGAACGCCTTTATGTGGCCCTTGATGGTGACCAATTCCGACCACATGCGGCCCATTCAGGTAGGCCTGGCCTACTTCGCCCAGGGCGAAAGCACCAATTACCCGGCCCTGATGGCCGCGTCCACCATCGTGATCCTGCCCCTCATCATCCTGTTTTTCCTGGCCCAGAAGCAGATCGTGGAGAGTTATTCCCGCTCGGGCCTCAAGGAATGAACCTGCGCGAAGCCGTCCGGGCCTATTACCAGGCCCACCGGCAGGAGGGCGTGCACCCCAAACTCGGCCCCTATCGCTACACGGCCCCCTCGGAACGCCACCCGTACCAATGGCTCTGGGACTCCGGGTTCCACGCCGTGGTGCTGGCCCACTGGGACGCCGACGCCGCCCTGGTCGAACTGGAAACCCTCTTTCGGGTGCAGGGCGACGACGGTTTCGTGCCCCATATGGTGTACTGGCCCATGCCGCCGGTGGTACGCCGGGTGCCCGAGGCCGAACGGATCCTCGGAGGCGACCCCAACCGCCTGGTGCCTATCACCTGGCACAGCCCGGTGCCGCCCTATGCGGCCTTTGAAGCCGATCCCCGGCGCTCCGATGCCCACAGCGCCCTGGTCCAGCCGCCGATTTTCGGCACCGTGCTCCTCAGGCTCTGGGAACTCCTGGGGCCCTCGGAACGGCTGCGGGCCCTGTGGCCCCGCGCCCTGGCCCTTTACCGGTGGATCCGGCAGCACCGGGACCCCGACGGCGACGGCCTGGTGTCCATCCTGCAATCGCGGGAATCGGGGCTGGACTACTCGCCGATGTACGACCCCGTGTGGCAGCACGCGGCCCGGCGCACCGGGTTCCTGGCCGATGCCGCGCCCACGCCCGACACCCTTGCCCGCATCTCCGACCGGGTGTTCGTGGAGCACAACGCCGACCGGTGGAACCTGCCGGCGATTTTCCGGCGCCGGGTGTTTGATGTGGAAGACCTCACGGTCAATGTGCTCATGGCCCGGGGCCTGTGGGACCTGGCAAGGGTGGGGGAACGCCTGGGGTTCCAGGAGGCCCGGGAGGCCCGCCGGTGGGCCCGGGCCCAGGAACAGGCCGTCCTTCAACGCCTGTGGCACGAGGCCGATCAGGCTTTCTACAGCTTGCACCATCCCGACGATGGAGAGGTGCCCCTCCGGTGCCTCACCGTGGCTTCGCTCCTGCCCCTGGGCCTGCCCCACCTCAGGGATTCCCAGGAACGGGCGCTGCTTCGGGCCCTGCGGGATCCGGCCCGCTTTGCCCTGCCGTATCCCGTGCCCAGCGTGGCCGCCGATGAGCCCGCCTTTGACCCCGAGGTGCAGCCGCCGCGCCTCATCTGGCGCGGCCCCACCTGGATCAACATGAACTGGTTCCTGGCCCGGTTCCTGGCGGAGCGTGGGGTCCGCGACGATGCCCGCCGCCTGGCCCGGGCTTCGCTGGATCTGGTGCAGAAAAGCGGCTTTCGGGAGTACTTTCACCCGCTCACCGGCGCCGGCGGCGGCGCCTTCCAGTTCGGCTGGACCGGCCTGGTGCTGGACCTTCAGGACCTGGCCGCGGAAAGTTGAGCAATGCACCTGAGAGAAGTATCATATGAGGCCTTTTGCCCAAAAGCACATCTGAAGGAGGCAGCAAACCATGGCATTGGAACACGATACCCGGGGTGATCATTACATTGTGGAGGCATCGGGGTGCGACCCGAAGGTCATCGGGGACATTGAAAAGGTGCAGAACATCCTGGTGAAGGCCGCCGAAAAGGCCAAGTCGCAGGTGTGGGCCGTGTCGTTTCACCGGTTCCCGCCCAACGGCGTCAGCGGCGTGGTGGTGATCTCCGAAAGCCACATCTCGGTGCACACCTGGCCCGAGGTGGGCTACGCCGCCCTGGACATCTACACCTGCGGCGCCGACACCGAGCCCGAGGCCGCGGTCTATTACATCATCCAGGAGTTCAAGGCCCAGAATGTCCACATCAGCGAACTCACCCGCGGCATTGACGAAGGGGACCGCATTTACTACCACAGCATCATCACCTGGGAAGAGGAACCCGTCAAACGGGAAAAGAGCAAACGCGGTTGACCCCGGGGTGAATGCGCCGCATCTTCCGCCTCCTCCTGCCCTATAAGTGGCAGGTTCTCACCGGCATCCTCATCCTGCTGGTGGTGGATGGGGTGCAACTCATCGTTCCCCTCATCATCCGGCACGCCGTGGATACCCTGGTGGCCGGGACGGCCGGCCTCGCCGACCTCGGCCGCTATGCCCTGTGGATCCTGGGGATCGCCCTGGCGGTGGCCGTTCTACGGTTCCTGTGGCGCTACTTTTTGATCGGCACCGCCCGCAAGGCCGAACGGGACCTGCGGGAACGCCTGTACCGCCATTTCCTCACCCTGGACCTGCCCTTTTACCAGCGATGGTCCACCGGCGACCTCATGGCCCACACCACCAACGATGTGGACGCCGTGCGCATGGCCGCCGGCTTCGGCCTCATCATCTCCATGGACGCCCTGTTTTACTCGGTGTTCGCCCTGGGGGCCATGATTTACATTTCGCCGCGCCTCACCCTGTATGCCATGCTGCCGCTCCCCCTGATCACCGTGTTCGTCACCCTCTTCGGCCGCATGATCCATGTCCGGTTCCGGCAGGTGCAGGCTGCCTTTTCCCGCTTGACCGAGGGGGTGCGCGAGGCCGTGGCCGGCATCAAGGTCATCAAGGCCTTTGACGCCCTGGCCGGCGAAACCCGGTACCTCCGGGATCTCAGCTGGCACTATCTCGTGGAAAACCTGCGGCTCATCCGGATCACCGCCGTTTTTTTCCCCTTCATCACCTTTATGGGCGGTCTGGCCACGGCCATCGTGCTGTTCGCCGGCGGCCAGCGGGTGATCCTGGGCCAGATTTCCCTGGGCGATTTCGTGGCCTTCAACACCTATCTCAGCATCATGGTGTGGCCCATGATGGCCATCGGCTGGGTGGTAAATGTGTTCCAGCGGGGCAGCGCCTCCATGGAACGCATTGAGCGGTTGCTCAAGGAGAAGCCCGTGATCGTGGGTGGGCCGGTGCGCCGCGAGATCCAGGGCCGGGTGGACTTCCGCCACCTTCATTTTTCCTACGATGGCAACCGACCCGTGCTGCAGGACATCACGCTGCAGGCCGAGCCCGGCATGAAGATCGGCCTGGTGGGCACCATCGGCTCCGGCAAAAGCACCCTGGTGAAACTCATTCCCCGCCTTCTGGACCCGCCGCGGCACACCCTGTTCGTGGACGAGGTGCCCGTGGAGGAGTACGACCTGGAGGCCCTGCGCAAACCCATCGGCTTCGTGCCCCAGGAATCGCTGCTGTTTTCCACCACCCTGCGCGAGAACCTGCTGCTGGGGCTGGACCACGACCCCGGCGATGAGGTGCTGTGGGAGATGCTCCGCCGGGTGGAGATCTACGACGAAGTCCGCGAGTTCCCCGACGGCCTGGACACCGTGGTGGGCGAACGGGGGTTTACCCTTTCGGGCGGGCAGCGCCAGCGGATTGCCCTGGCCCGCGCCCTCCTCAAGGATCCCCGAATCCTGATCCTGGACGACGCCCTCTCGGCCGTGGATACGGTCACCGAACGCCGGATCCTGGAGAACCTGCGCGATTTTCTGGCGAACCGCACCGTTTTCGTGGTCACCCACCGGCTCTCGGCGGTGGTGGATGCCGACCGCATCTATGTGCTGGAACACGGCCGTATTCTGGAGCAGGGCCGCCACGAAGAACTGGTGGCGGCCAACGGCTTTTACGCCCAGCTCTGGGCCATTCAGCAGATGATGGAGCCCAACGATGTTTCACGGTCCGCCTGAGGTCAGCGAAGACCGCATCAAGGTCAAACACGACCTGCCCCTGGTGCGGCGGCTCCTGGGCTACACCCGGCCGTACTGGCACATCGTGTTCTTGGCGTTTCTGGCCCTGCTCCTGAACTCGGGCTTTGACCTGGGCGTGCCCTATGTGGTCAAGACCGCCATTGACCGCTATGTAACCCCCCACTGGGTGTTCTACACCGGGGCCGCTGAGCGGTTTTCCCATGCCACCCGGCCCTGGCGGGGCGATACCGTGCTGCTGAACCTGAGCGAATTGCCCCGTAGCACCCGCAAGGTGCTGGAAACCCGGGGCGAGATCCCCCACCAGAAACTCCTGGTGTATCCCCGGGTGCCGAAGGACATCGCCGAACGGCATCCGGGCCTGTTTCTTAGAGCCAGCCCCGAGGGGCCCTATGTGCTGCCCTACGACCGGTTGGGCGATCTTTCGCCCCCGGAGGTGCGCCGCCTACGGCTCGTGGAACTCGCCGGCGTCGCCCGCATGGCCCTCATCCTCCTGGCTCTGCTCGTAGGCAGTTTCGTGTTCGGCTCCGCCCTCACCTATCTGCTCCAGTACCTGGGCCAGCGGGTGATGTTTGACATGCGCATGGAGGTGATTGAACACCTGCTCCGGTTGCCGGTGGCCTACTTTGACAAAAACCCGGTGGGCCGGCTCGTGACCCGCGCCACCAACGACATTGCAGCCGTGTCGGAACTCTACTCGTCGGTGCTGGTGTTCGTGGCCAAGGACTTCCTGCTCATCTTCGGCATCTTCTTCGTCATGAGCCGGATGAACCGCTCGCTGACCCTGGTGATCCTGGCGCTCGTGCCCTTCATCCTGATCACCACCTACCTGTTCCGGCTGTATGCCCGCACGGCGTACCGACTTGTGCGCCGCCACCTGGCCCGGGTCAACGCCTTCGTGCAGGAAACCCTGAACGGCATCGCCCTGATCCAGGTGTTCAACGCCCAGCGGAATGTACTGCGGCAGTTCCGGCGCATCAACGACGACCTGTTTCGGGCCTTTCTCCGGCAGATGTATGTGTTTGCGGTGTTCCGGCCGGTCATTGAAATCTTTTCGGCCGTGGCCGTAGCACTCGTGGTGTGGCACGGCGGCGGCCAGATCATCAAGGGGGCCCTGACCTTCGGCGCGCTCGTGGCCTTCCTTTCGTACATTGACATGATGTTCCACCCCATCCGCGACCTGGCCGAGAAGTACAACATCTTCCAGTCGGCCCTGGCCGGAGCGGAGCGCGTGTTCACCCTGCTGCAGGAGCCGCCGGAGCCCGAGGGCACCCAGGACCTGCAGGAGGTACGGGGCGAGATCGTGTTTGAGGATGTGTGGTTCGCCTATAATCCCGACGAGTGGGTGCTCAAGGGGGTGTCGTTCCGCATCCGGCCCGAGGAAACCGTGGCCCTGGTGGGCCCCACCGGCGCCGGCAAAACCAGCATCATGTCGCTGATGCTGGGCTTTTACCGGCCCCAGAAGGGCCGGATCCTGATTGACGGCGTGGACATCCGGAATCTCCGGCTCTCTACCTTGCGCCGCATCATCGGCGTGGTGTTCCAGGATGTGTTCCTGCTGGAGGGCACCGTCCTGGACAACCTGAAACTGCACCAGGAGATCCCCGAGCCCCAGCTGGAGCGGGCCCTGAAGATTACCCGGCTCCAGGAGGTAGTGCAGCGCCTGCCCCAGGGCCTGAACACGCCGGTGGGCGAAGGCGGTCGGCTCCTCTCGGCCGGCGAACGGCAACTGCTCTCCTTTGCCCGTGCCCTGGCGCGGGACCCCAAGATCCTGCTGATGGACGAGGCCACCTCCAGCGTGGACTCCTATTCCGAGTACCTCATTGAGCAGGCTTTGCGGGCCATGCTGAAGGGCAAAACCGCCGTGATCATCGCCCATCGGCTTTCCACCGTGCGCCATGCCGACCGCATCCTGGTGGTGGTCGGCGGCCGCATCGTGGAGGAGGGCACCCACGAGGATCTCCTCAAGAAGGGCGGCGTGTATTCCCACCTGTACCGGATCCAGTTCGGCGAAGCCCCGGCCGCCGCGGCCGATCCTCCGGAGGCCGAAGGCCCTGCGTAGAAAAGCCCCGGACTTTCCCCTATAATCCCTCTGCCATGCGCATTTTGTGGGTGGACGACGAAATCGAAGGCCTCCGACCCCACATCCTTTTCCTGGAACGGGAGGGGGTTGAGGTGGTGCCCTTTGACCGGCCGGAGGACGCCCTGGAGGCCCTCAAGGTTTCCTCTTTTGATCTCGTAATCCTGGACTACCGGATGCCCGGCATGGACGGCCTCACCACCCTGCGGGAGGTTCGTAAACTCGCTCCCCATGTGCCCGTGGCGCTCGTGACCATGGTCACCGACCGCGAGATCATCGAGGAATCCGTGGCCGAGGATGTGTTTGACTACATCGTGAAGCCGGTGCAGCCGAGCCAGGTGCTGGCCCTCATCAAGCGCCTGGAGGCCGAGAAGATCAAGTCGCGCTTCAAGGGCCGCAAGATGGCCCAGGCCTACGCCGAGCTCAACCGCCTGCCCATGGATTACCACGGCTGGCTCCAGCGGGCCCGGCTGCTGGCCGAACTCCGGTACCAGGAGGGGCTGGAGGCCTGGGCCGACGAGATGCGCGCCGAGAACCAGGAGTTCGCCCGCTGGGTGGAACGGCAGTATCGGGAAGTGCTCTTTGACCCTGAGCTCACCTGGTCGCACAACCTGCTGAAAAAGCACCTCCTGCCCGTGCTCCGGGAAAAGAAAACCGCCCTGTTCATCTTTGACAACTTCCGGCTGGACCAGTTCGTGGCCCTGAGCCACCGGCTGCCCAGCCCGGCCCGCATGGAACAGGTGCTCTACATGGCCCTGCTGCCCACAGCCACCCCCTTTGCCCGCAACGCCCTGTACGCCGGGCTCCTGCCCTACGACATTGAACGCCGGCACCCGGGCTGGACCCTGGACAACCGCCACGAACGGGAACTTCTGGAGGAGTTCCTGCAGGAGCACGGCCTGGGTCATCTTTCCCATGTGGTGCACAAGATCAACAGCCTCAAGGCCTTCCAGGAGATCCCCGTGGGCCGGGAACCCTTTGAGGTATTCTCCGTGAACTTCATTGACCTGCTGTCGCACCTGCGCCTGGAGGTGCCCTCGCTGAAGGACCTGACGCCCGATGAGGGAGCCTTCATGCGCTGGGCCGACTATGTGCTGCAGGAGGCCCGGTTCCTGCAGAAGGTGGAACGGCTCCTGGACCAGGGGTACACGGTGTTCCTCACCACCGATCACGGCTGGGTAGAGGGCCGCGACGCCCTGGTGGTCCACGGCGGCGGCGAGCTGACCCCCGGGCTCCGCTTCAAGTTCGGGGATTCCGTGCGTGTGAGCGACCGCGGCGGCATTCTCTGGACCCACCTCAAGGAGTACGGCCTGCCCACGAACCGGGGGAGTCGGCTGCTGCTCGCCACCGTGTACCATTACCTGGTGTATCCTTCGGATGTGCGTCGGTTTGAGAAAACCTACCGCGGCGGCATCTACCACGGCGGCGTTTCGCTGGAGGAGATGTGCCTGCCGCTTTTGAAACTGGAAAGGTAACGCCATGGACTTTCGCGAAGAGGTGGGCCTGACCTCGGAGGTCGTGGAACTCAACATGGGTCCCCAGCACCCCTCCACCCACGGGGTGTTTCGGGTGGTGCTTCAACTGGACCACGAAACCATCGTGAGCGCCCGCAGCGTCATCGGCTACCTGCACCGGGGCACCGAGAAAATCGCCGAAAACCTCCAGTACTTCAAGGTGATCCCCTATACCGACCGGCTGGACTACCTGGCACCCCTATCCAACAACCTCGCCTATGTGCTGGCTGTGGAGAAGCTCCTGGGCATCACCGACGACATTCCGGAACGGGCCAAGTACATCCGCGTGATCCTCGCCGAGCTTTCCCGAATCGAGAGCCACCTGGTATGGCTCGGGTCCCACGCCACCGACATCGGCGCGGTGACCGTGTTCCTGTACGCCTTCCGCGAGCGCGAAAAGATCTACGACCTCCTGGAGGAACTCACGGGCCAGCGCATGAACAACGCCTTCCTGCGCATCGGCGGCCTGATGGCCGACTTTCCCGAAGGCTTTGAAGAAAAGGTACGCCACTTCGTGGACCAGTTCCCCAAAACCCTGCGGGATCTTGAGAACCTGCTGACCAAAAATCCCATCTGGCTCAACCGAACCAAGGGCATCGGCGTGATTCCGAAGGAAAAGGCCCTGGACCTCGGGGCCACCGGCCCGGTGCTCCGCGGTTCCGGCATCGCCTACGATGTGCGCAAGTACGAGCCCTACTGCGTGTACGACCGCCTGAGCTTTGATGTGCCCACCGGCACCCACGGGGATGTGTACGACCGGTACCTTGTGCGGATGGAGGAGATGCGCCAGTCGGTGTCCATCATCCGGCAGTGCCTGGACCAGCTGCCCGAGGGCGATGTGCTGATCAACGACTTCAAGGTGGTGCCGCCGCCCAAGAGCCGCGTGTACGCCTCCATTGAGGAGATGATTCACCACTTCAAGCACTTCACCGAGGGGGTGTTGCCTCCGAAGGGAGAGGTGTACGCCTCGGTGGAGGGGCCCAAGGGCGAACTGGGCTTCTACATCGTGTCGGACGGCACCGGCAAGCCCTGGCGCGTGCGGATTCGGCCGGCGGCCTTCATGAACATCCAGATCCTGGAGCACATCCTGCCCGGCCACTACATCGCCGACGCCGTGGCCATCATCGGCAGCCTGGATCCGGTGCTGGGCGAGGTGGACCGGTAAAGAGCATAGAAGCGTGCGAAAAAGTGGGCGCCCCGCCGAACGGCGGGGCGCCCATCGTTATAAGAAGCCGGACGAAGCGTTTTTAGCTGATAGAACAGGGGACAGTGCCCTGTCGGCAGCGATCTGCCGCAGGGCCTCGGGCAATGTCCGGGGTGAAGGCAAAGCCACCGGCTTCAGGGGCTGGTTTGGAGGCTGCCCGGTTTCCAGGCGATGGACTCAAAAGGGCAAAGGGATCGGCGGGCCGGAGGAACGGAGACGGACCCGTAGGCGCAGGGGCGGCGCCGCAGCGTCGGGCAGCACCAGCGCGGGGATCCGGCGATGCCGCCGCAGGTCACCCCCGGGCCAGCGGAGCACCTGGAGCACGGTCACCGGCCGAAGCCCCGGGTTTTCCCGGGTCCAGAGCACGAGCCAGGTTCCGGAGGCATCGCCCAGGAGCCCGGGCCGAAAGGCCTGGCGTTGCAGGTTCAGGTGCACCAGACGGCACAGGCGCCCGCTCCAGTAAAAGGCAAGGCCCCGGCCGTGGCGGCGCCAGACCAGAGGCCCGGGGCCTGTGCCCTGGCCCAGGGTGTCGGCCCAGAAGGGCGCGGGATCCAGTTCGCCCCGGGAACGGAGCACCACGACGCGTTCCTCCTCCGGCTCCTCGGACCCCAGTGCAGCCAGCGCCTGCCGCACGGCGGCTTCGTCGGGCAGCCAGAACATGGCCCCGGTCAGGCCGACATCCTGCAGGGCTTCCAGTTGGCGCACGAGATAGCCGACGAGGTCCACGGTATCGGGCAGGCGCATGGGAAACGCCTGGAGCCAGGGCCGAAGGCGTTGTGGAGGAACCCCCAGGGCCAGCAGCGCCAGGCTGCTCTGGTACACGGCCTGATAGGGGTCCTTCAGGGCGCCCCAGTAGTGGCTCGGGTACATCATGGGGCACAGGACATCCACCAGGTCCAGGAAATCCAGGGGGTGCTGGCCGATGACATCGTTTTCGTCGGCGGTCAAAAAGCAGGTGCGGCCGAAGAGGTCAGCCGACACGGTCAGGCTGTCGGGCAGGCCCTCCAGAAGCCGCTCGACAAAGGCCCGCAGGGTTCGGCGGCGCCATCGCTTCTGTTCTTCGGTTTTGGGCTTGCGGGTGTCGGGCCAGCGGATGTAGTCCAGCTGGATCTCCTGGATCGGCAAAGCGGCCACGGCCCGGAGCACCGCCCGGTTGTAGGCCAGGGCGGTGGCGTTCGTGGGGGTAAACCAGCGGATATAGGGGGAGGGCACCACCTCATAGAGCAGTGAATCCCGCAGCACGGCGACCCGGACGATCACCCGGAGCCCGTGTTGCCGCAGCAGGGAGACCGCCGGCCGGAGGTCCCAGGTGGTATCGTAGGCACCGGTTTGGGCGGCCAGCGGATGCTGAAAGGGCACGCCCACTCGGCCCCCAATGGTTTTGAGGTCCAGCACCACCCCGGAGATCTCCGGTGGCAGGGTCTGGACCCAGGCTTCCAGCTGGCCGCTGTGGCTGAGGGAAACCGCCCGGTCAAAGGGCAGATGCAGGGCGTAGGCCCCGAGGAGAAGGGTCCAGAGGAGGAGCATGGAGGGGGAAAAGGTGGCGGGGCCGGCGAAGCCGGCCCCGCCACCGAACCTCACTCTTCTTCGGCTTGCTCCTTGCGGAGCTGTTCAATCACCCGCTGGGCGATCTCCCGGGGCACCTCGTCGTAATGCGAGAACTTCAGGGTGAAGGTGCCGCGGCCCTTGGTGATGGACCGCAGGGTGGTGGCGTACTTGTAGAGTTCTGCCAGCGGCACATGGGCCCGGATCTTCTGGTACCGGCCCTCGGCCTCCATGCCCAGGATGCGGCCCCGGCGGGCGTTGATGTCGCCGATGATGTCGCCCATGTACTCCTCAGGCACGATGACCTCCAGCTCGTAGATGGGCTCCAGGAGGTACGGATCGGCCTTTTCCTCGGCGTCGCGGAAGGCCATGGACCCGGCGATCTCAAAGGCCAGGTTGGAGGAGTCCACCGGGTGGTACTTGCCGTCGTACAGGGTCACCTTGACATCCACCACGGGAACGCCGGCCAGCACACCCTTTTCCATGGCCTTCTTGATGCCCACTTCCACGGAGGGCCGGAAGTTCTGGGGAATGGCGCCGCCGAAGATGGCGTCCACGAACTCGTAGCCCTGGCCCCGCGGCAGCGGCTCAATCTTGATGTAGCAGATGCCGTACTGGCCGCGGCCGCCGGTTTGCTTCACATACTTGCCCATGCCCTGGGCCGGCTTCCGGATGGACTCGCGGTACGGGATCTTGGGCTTCTCGGTGAGGATCTCCACGCCGAACTTTTCCTTGAGTTTGGCCACGATCACATCCAGGTGAAGCTCGCCCAGGCCGGAGATCAGGGTTTGCTTGAGTTCGGGGTCGTAGCCGAAGGTGAAGCTGGGGTCTTCGTTGTGCAGGCGGTTCAGGCCGGCCATCACCTTTTCTTCGTCCTCGCGGGTCTTGGGCACGATGGCGATGGAGATCTTGGGCTCGGGGAAGTCAATGCCCTCAAAGGCGCCCTTGAGGTCCTTGTCGCGCAGGGTGTCGCCGGTATGGGTGTCCTTCAGTTTCACGAGCACGCCCATCATGCCGGCCTCCAGCGCCTTCACCTCCTTGCGCTCCCGGCCGGTCATGAGGTACACCTGGTTGATCTTCTCGGGCCGTTCGGTGCGGGCGTTGATGAGTTCGTCGCCCGACTTCACGGCGCCGGAAAACACCCGTACGAAGTACAGTTCGCCCACATGGGGCTCGGAAAAGGTCTTGAAGACCAGGGCGGTGGTCTTGTCCAGGTCCGGCGTCACCTCGGTTTCCTCGCCCTCCGGGGTGCGGAGGATCTCCGGCGGGCGGTCGGCCGGCGACGCGGCGAAGTCCACCAGGAAGTCCAGGAGTTCCTGCACGCCCAGGTCGGCGGCGGCATCACCGAACAGGATGGGGAAGAGTTCGCCCTGCACGATGCCCTGCCGCAGGGTTTCCCGGATGGAGGCCTCGTCGATCTCCTCGCCCTCCAGATAGCGGTTCAGGAGGTCTTCGGAAAGCTCAATGATGCTTTCCAGGGTGGCCTCGCGCCAGGCCTGGGCGGTATCCGGATCGTCCACGCCCTCCAGGTTGCCCTTCAAGAGGTCCACCACGCCGGAGAAGTTGCCGCCCTTGCCCACGGGAAACTGCACGGGCACCGCCTTGTTGCCGAAGATGCTCTGGATCTCCTGAACCACCTGAACGGGGTCGGTTTCCTCCATCTTGCACTTGTTCACGAAGAAGAAGCGGGGCAGGCCGCGTTTGGCGGCGAGTTTCCAGTAGTTTTCGGTGCCCACCTCCACGCCTTCCTGCACATTTACCACGAAGAGGGCGTTGTCGGCCACCCGCAGGGCGGAGTGCACTTCGGCCTCGAAGTCAAAGTAGCCCGGCGTATCCAGGAGGTTGACCCAGGTGTTCCGGTGGTTGAAGTGGGCGAGGGCGAGGTTGATGGTGATCTTCCGTTTGACCTCTTCGGGATCGGCGTCCAGGATGGAGGTTCCCTGGTCTACCGAGCCCTTGCGCTTGGTCACCCCGGTGGCGAAGAGCATCGCCTCGGCCAGGGTGGTTTTGCCGGAACTGCCGTGTCCCACCAGTGCAATGTTCCTGATCTTGTCGGCCTTCAAGACTCACTTCCTCCTTTCTTCCGGCGGGCGGTTTGCCACAGTTTCAAAAGCGCCGTGCTCCCGAGGGTGATCCACAGGGGGGTTTTGCCCCCGGTCCGGGGCACCCATTCGGCCACGCGCCGCAGGGCCTCCAGGCCACCCCGCACCCCTTTCAGGCTTTCCTGCAGGTCTTCCAGCAGCGTATTGCTCTTCTGGGTGGCCTCCTTCAGGTTCCGTGTGATATCCGGCAAATCCCGTTCCAGGTCCTGCAGAAGACGCCGGATCTCCTGCAGGGTCTGGCGAAGATCCTGAATCAGAACCAGAAGGGCGAAGGCACCGATCAGGATCACCAGGATGAAGATGGAAAGAGCAACGGCGGCAAGGACTTCCATGGTCGGCAAATGTTAAACTTGGGCCTCAGGGGTGTCAACCGAAACGGTCGGCAAATAGGGAAGAAGGTCGGCGGCGCTCTTCCGGAGCACATCGTAAATCAATTGGCGCACCTCGGCGCTGGTGCGCGCCTGGAGCACGCGGCGCTTCAGGCCGTGGAGTTCCTCCATGGAGAGGTGGCGGATGATCTCCTTGGAGGGCAGCAGGGCGGCCGGGGCCACCGAGAGTTCGTCCACACCCAGGGCCACCAGCAGGGGGATGCCCAGGGGATCGGAAGCCATTTCGCCGCACACCGAAACCAGCAGGTTGCTGCGGCGCGCGCGGTGCACCACCCATTCCAGCAGCCGCACCACCGCGGGATGGAAGGGGTCGTACAGGTAGGAAA
>JALXEF010000081.1 GCA_027069855.1 Caldifarciminota bacterium | reverse complement strand
TCCTCAAGGAAAGCAGCCCCTCCTGCGGCCTGCGATGGGTGTACCGGCAGGGGAAACGGGTGCCCGGCACCGGTGTCACCGCCGCCCTGCTACAACAACACGGCATGGAAGTGGAATCCAGGGGGTAAAGGATGACCCGAGAGCGCATCGTGCTGGATACCAGCGTGTTCACCAACCCCCAAACCATGCAGTTCTTCGGCGCTTCGCCTACCGAGGCCTTCGTGCATTTCCTGGACCTGGTTCGGGCCGCGGCCGACCGCGTAGAGGTGTACATGCCGCCCTCGGTGTACGAAGAACTGCTGCATTTCGTCAACGAAAAGGAACTGCCCGCCGACACCGAGCTCCTCATTCGCCTGAAGTCGCCCCGGCGGTTCCAGCTCTCGGTGCCCGGCTTCTTCGTGTACGAACTCATTGAGGAGATCCGGGCCCGCATTGACCGGGGCCTGCGGGTGGCCGAGGAGATGGTGAAGGGCCAGGCCGCCCAGGGCGAAGACGCCAACCTGGGGGAAACCATCCACCGCCTGCGGAACCGCTACCGCACGGCTCTACGGGAGGGCATCCTGGATTCCCGCGAAGATGTGGACCTCATCCTGCTGGCGCTGGAACTGGACGGCGCCATCGTGACCTCCGACCAGGGCGTGGCCCGGTGGGCCGAGAAACTGGGCATCCGGCTGATCCATCCCCGCGCGCTGAAGACCGTGCTTAAACGGTAGAGGGCTCTTCGCCGGAACGCCGGGGCCGCAGGATGCCGCGGTACGGTCCGGGCGAGGATTCCGGGATCACCTGGGCACCGGCCACCCGTTGAAAGAACTCCACCGGCCCGGCGGCTCCCACGATGGCATAGGCATAGCCCAGGTGCCACAGTTCCCGGAGAGCCACCAGCAGCACCACCCGGCCGATGCCCATCCCCCGCGCCTCGCGCGCCGTGCCGATGGGCCCCAGGAACCCCCGAAAGGTGGTGTCGTACACGGAAAACCCCAGGATCTCCTGATCCCGCACGGCAATCACGCAGGCAGGCGGGGTGCGGCCGAAGGCCACCTCCACCTCGGACGCCCACTGGTCGCCGAACACCCGGGCCACCCAGCGCACCACCTCCCGGCGCTCCGGGGGCAGCGCCCGCCGCACCACCACCCCGTGCCGGGCCTCCAGGCGGTGCCGGGCCTCTTCCACATCGGGCAACTCGTAGAGTTTCACCAGAAGGTCCGGCATAGCCGCAACCTTACAGGCCGAAAGGGGCCGTCGCAACCCAATGCCGTCCCGGGTCCTCTAAAATTTGCCCGCTATGGATGCCCGCGTGGTGTTGATCACCTATCCGGAACAGGCCGAAACCCCGGCGTGGGCCTTCGCCCGGCAACTGGTGGAACAGGGGCTGGCTGCCTGCGTGAATCTTGCGCCCGTGACCTCGGTGTACCGCTGGCAGGGCCGGGTGGAGCAGGACCGGGAGGTGCTCTTGATTGTCAAAACCCGGCGCCAGGACCTGGAGGCGCTGGAACGGTTCGTGCATGAGCACCATCCCTATACGGTGCCCGAGTTCGTGGTGCTCACCCCAGAGCATGTGGCACTGGCCTACCTGAAATGGCTGCTGGATCCCAGGTCCTGATCGTGGGCCCCGGCGCCCTGGGCCTTTTGTTCGGCCATGCGTTCCACCGGGCCGGCGCCCGGGTGTTCTTTGTGGGCCGCCAGGGCCGGGAGGAACGGCACATCGGCACCCTCTACGATCCCGAGGGTCGGCGGCACCGGTTTCCGTTGCGGTTTCTCTCGCCCGAGCAGGCGCAGGCCCAGGCCTGGGACGCCGTGTGGGTGACGGTTAAAACCTACAGCCTCCAGGCCGTGGTGCCCTGGGTGGCCCGGGTGTCGTCGCCCGAGGTGGTGTTCCCCCAGAACGGCATCGGCTTTGAAGGCGACCTGCAGCAACGACTCGCCGGGTTCGTGCGTGCGGTCACCAGCGAGGGTGCCACCCGCACCGGCCGGTTCACGGTGCAGCACCGGGGCCGTGGCCAGACTTTCCTGGGAGGCCGGGGGCTTGTGAGCACGCGGCTCCTGCAGCAGGCTGGCCTGGCCGCCGAGGAACGGCCGGACCTCCGGCCCATCGTGCTCGCCAAGCTCCTGGCCAATGTGGCCATCAACCCTTTGACGGCCCTGCTTCGGGTGCCCAACGGCACTCTCCGGCAAAATCCCCACCTCTGGACCCTGGTACAGCAGATCGTGGCGGAAACCGTGCCGGTGCTCCGGCGCCACGGATACCCCTTCGGCCCGGAAGAGGCCTTGCGGTTCGTGGAGGAGATCGTGGTGCGCACGGCCCAGAACCGCTCGTCCATGCTCCAGGACCTGGAGGCCGGGCGCCCCCTGGAACTGGATTTTCTGACGGGCTGGCTTCTGCGCCAGGCCCCCGGGGCCCTGCCCACGGTGCAAACCCTGCATCACCTGCTCCTGGTCCTCACCGCACCAGCCCCCTCGCCCCCGGCCAAAGAGGACTGAGGGAAATCTTCTTCGTAGGAGCGGCTTCAGCCGCGACAGCAACTCCTCCCCTCCCGGCGGGAGGGGATTGTGGGGAGGGGCTTTAAAGCAGGGCACCGCACTCCCGGAGCTATCGCTTTGACTCCGCTCTGATCGCCGCTGAAGCGGCTCCTACGGAGCACCCCCACCTCAATCCTCCCCCTGAGAGGGAGGAAGTTGTTGGGCGGCAAGGGGTTAGCGTGAATCGGCCCTCTGAGAGGGAGAGGAAGTTGTTGGAAGGCAACGAGTCAGAGGCAAGCCTTGGATTCAGAACCGGGTCCATCAGCAACAGTTCTCGGACCCGGAAGCCTCCCCGTCGGTAGCCTTGAACTCCAGATTGTCCTGTGGGAGAATTCCTGTGTAGGAACGGCTTCAACCGCGACCTTTCATTCGTCCCCGCCCCTGGTGGGCGGGGATTGAGGGGCGGGGGTGCAGCCCAAAGGGCTGCAAGGTGTAGGAGCGGCTTCAGCCGCGATAAATTCTTGGATTGGAAGCCTCTGAGTTCCGCAGCGGTGCCGGGACACCGTAGGCCAAGAGTCGCCGTCGCCGCTAAAGCGGCTCCTACACGTGTCAGCGCGGAAGGCTCCTCCGCCAGGAGCGGCTTTAGCCACGACGAATGTTTAAAGTGCGGCATCCGGGTGCCGCACTGGAACCTTAGCACAAAGCCTTTCTGTGTCGCTCTGGTTGGCAACCGTACCTCCGTGGGTCAAGACCGGCCGGGTCTCCAAAGCGGTACGCCGGTCCAGGATGAAAGCCCGCTGCTTCAGGAGTGGACGATGCGGGAGAAGGGAAACCGGGCCAGGATCTGATCGGCCGATTTGCCGTGCACAAAGAGGATGACGCCGATCTGGCGCACCTTCCGTTCCAGGGCCGGATCCTCCGACGCGGCCACGAAGATGCACGACAGGGTAGGGGCCAGCCGCCGCAGCACATACAGGGCCGTAACCCCATCGCTGCCGCTGACGGTTTCCGACACGATGGCCACCCTCGGATGGTACTGGAGCAGGAGGGTTTTGGCCTCCTCCAGGGTGGGCACGCTCCACACCCGGCACCCCTTTTCCTCCAGGGCGCGCTGCAAGGGAAGCACCCACGGCCCGGTTCCCACGATGAGCAGCATGGCGCCCGCCCGCCTACAAAAAACATGCCATTGCAACCGGAAACGCACGGAGAAAACTTCCCTTACCCTCTGGAGGACTGTCCGGCCCCTGTCTCCATGCCCTGAAACGGAGCATTTCGCCGCCGCCACCGGCGCCAGAGGGCGAAGGCCAGGATCACGCCCACCAGCGTTCCTGCAAACGGCAGGGGGCCGAAGGAGGACACCTCCACATAGCTGAAGGGCCAGCGGGCCGCCCGGTGCACGGTGGCCAGGATGCCGCGGGCCGCCAGATCGGCCAGAGCGAAGAAGGGCGCGCCCCAGGGCCCGGCCAGGAGCCCCAGGAACACCTCGGCCATGAGGAACCAGGTGAGGAACACCAGGGGAATGTTCAGCAGCGGCGCCACCAGCGAGAGGCCGTGGAAGTGATAGAGCAGCAGAGGCACCAGGGCCGCCTGGGCGAACACCGACACCCACCACGCCTCCCATATCCGCTGGAGCCAGGCCCAACGAAGCCGGGGCAGCGCAGGCATCCCCACCAAGATCCCCAGGGTGGCGGCATACGAGAGCTGGAACCCCACGCTCCAGAGCCACCAGGGCGCCACCAGGAGCGACACGAACCCCGCCGCCCCCAGGAAGTTCAGGTAGTTCCGGGGGCGTTCCACGAGATAGGTCAGGGCGAAGGCGCTCACGAAGATCAGGCCCCGCACCAGCGATGGCCGGGGCCCCACGACCCCGAGATACAGCCAGAGCAGGGCCGTGGCCCCGAGCAGGGAGGCCCGGAGGGGGAGCCGCAGGGTTTGCAGGGCCAGGAGCAGGATGAAGAGCAGAAGCCCCACATGCAGGCCGGAAAGGGCCAGCAGATGGAAGGTACCGGTCCGGCGGAAGTCCTGGAGTACCCGGCGGGGCAATCCCTGGCGGTCGCCGAGCACCAGGGCCCGGGCCAGCGCCGCTGGGGTTCCCTCAAGAAACCGGCCGATGCGGTGGCGGATCCAACGGCGGGCCGCCGCGGCCCATCCCCGGGCCGGCTCCCGGCCCACCAGTTCGCGGGGTTTGAGCACCAGCGCCCGGCCCTCGCCGCGGAAGTACCCCCGAAGCACCTTCGGGGCCGAGTCCGCAGGCATCAGAACGCCCCGGATCCAGAGCCGTTCCCCAAAGTCGTAGCGGCCGAAGGACAGGAACCCCATGGGCAAATCCAGGGTCCAGGTGTCGCCCGCGGCCGCCCAGGCCCTCAGGATGCCCAGGCCCCGCCCCTGCACCTCGTAGAGGAACACGCCCCGGCGGCCGGCAAACTGCCGGATCCATTGTTCCTGTTGCCGATGCACGCCGGTGTACAGCAGGTTGCTCAGGGGCACCACCCAGAGCCAGAGCAGGGCCGACCACCGGGGTCGGAGGCCCAGAAGCCCCACCGCCCCAAGGGCCCACGCCGCGGCTCGGGGCAGCAGGGCGCCGAGGGCGAGGAGGCCGAAGGCGATCAGTGCGGGATACTTACGCAGCAAGACGCCGGATCACCTGCCGGGCCTGCTCCCGGGCCCGGGCGTCGCTTGCCAGCAGTTCTTCCAGCGTCGTCCCCGAGGGTTCCATCGCATCCAGCACCTCCTGCACCACCCGCACGATGTCCAGAAAACCAATCTCCTCCCGCAAAAAGGCATGCACCGCCTCTTCGTTGGCGGCGTTGAGCACACAGGGACGGTCGCCGCCCGCTTCCAGGGCCTCGTAGGCAAGCCGGAGCAGGGGGAACCGTTCCAGATCGGGCTCTTCAAAGGTCAGTTGCCCCACCCGGGCCAGGTCCAGCATAGAAATCGGCGTGGCCCAGCGTTCCGGATAGGTGAGGGCATACTGGATCGGGATCCGCATGTCCGGGTACCCGAGGTGGGCCAGGCTGACGCCGTCCACGAGGTGCACCAGGGCGTGCACGATGGACTGGGGATGTACCACCACCTGGATCCGCTCGGCCGGCAGGTCAAAGAGCCAGTGGGCCTCAATGACCTCCAGCCCCTTGTTCATGAGGGTGGCCGAGTCCACGGTGATCTTGGCCCCCATGTTCCAGGTGGGGTGTTTCAGGGCGTCGGCGGGCCGAACCCGTCGCATCTGTTCCAGGCTCCAGGTGCGGAACGGCCCTCCGGAGGCGGTCAGCACCACCGA